>JAWUXY010000068.1:0-34663 GCA_034111105.1 Bermanella sp.
ACTTAAATATCGTCGCGATCGCGAATACCCAATAAGTACAACACGCCATCTAAGCCTAGGGTTGAAATGGCTTGTTCTGCATTTTGGCGAACCAAAGGCTTGGCACGAAACGCTATACCTAAACCTGCTTTGCTTAACATAGGTAAGTCGTTTGCACCGTCACCCACCGCGATGGTTTGCTCAAGTGAAATGCCTTCATTTTTGGCGATTTCTTCTAGTAAAAACGCTTTGCGTTCACCGTTAACGATGGTGCCGGTTACGTTACCTGTAACCTTCCCATCAACGATTTCTAATTCGTTAGCGTGCACATAATCGATGCCTAACTTTTTTTGCAAAAACTGGCCAAAATATTGAAAGCCGCCGGATAAAATAGCGGTTTTATAACCCAGTTTTTTAAGGGTTGAAACTAAACGCTCTGCACCTTCGGTAATGGGCAAACGTGCTGCCACTTGTGCTAATACCGATTCGTCTAGCCCTTTTAACAATGCAACGCGACGCTGGAAGCTTTCATTAAAATCGATCTCGCCGCGCATGGCGCTTTCGGTAATGGCAATAACTTCATCGCCCACACCCGCTTCGATGGCCAGCTCGTCGATGACTTCGGCTTCGATAAGCGTGCTGTCCATATCGAACGCCACTAAGCGACGATTACGACGGAACGGGCTATCCGCCTGCATGGCGATGTCCACACCTAAATCGCTAGACACTTGTAAGAACTCAGCACGCATAGCGGCTTGATCAGCATGACCACGCACTGAGAATTCAACACTGGCCTTGTTTGGCCCTTGGCTCTCATCGTCTTCTAATGGGATACGACCTGACAAGCGGGAAATATTGTCAATGTTTAGCTCATAACGCGCGACGACTTCGGTCACACGAGCTATGTGTTCGGCTGTTAGCTTACGAGCTAACAACGTAATAATATGGCGAGGCTTGCCTTGAGCTGCGACCCAGCTTTCATACTTTTCAGTCGATACCGGCGTAAAGCGCACCGACATACCCAATTCATGACTACGAAACAACACATCTTTTAATACGGCAGCCGACTCGGCGGTACCGGGCATTTCAGCCAGTATCCCCAAGGAAAGATTGTCATGGATTTCCGCTTGGCCTATATCTAATATGTTCACACCATATTGGGCCAAAATACCGGTAATATGAGCGGTCACACCCGGTTTATCTTCACCGCTGACCTTAATCAGTACAACTTCTTTCACTTGGGCACCTGTGTATCAGAGGAATTACAGCTGGTTAGCGTGTGCTTTTAACTCGGCAACCGCAGCACGTAGCTCATCGATTAAATCTTCAGTTTCATGGTTAGACAGTGCGCGGGCACGATCTTTACTCATAAAGAACAGGCCTTTTTCTAGTTGGGCTGTTTTCTCTTCTAGAAGCTTTTTAGTATCGCTCATGGTGTACACCTTTTATGCATCGAATGTAAAATCGGGGCTGATAGCCTGCTCAAAAAGGCCGCTATGATAAACCATTTAGCCTTTGTGCGTGAAACAAAAACAATTTTTGTTT
The DNA here is from genome assembly GCA_034111105.1 of Bermanella sp. GTDB lineage: Bacteria > Pseudomonadota > Gammaproteobacteria > Pseudomonadales > Oceanobacteraceae > Bermanella. The sequence continues at coordinate 1,525 of JAWUXY010000068.1, forward strand.
TTTATCATTATAGTGAATCACGCTGTAGGCGCACACCTGAATTACCGATACTATTGCCCTCTGTTTTCATTATATTTGCCACTGCAATGACATTATTAGAAAAAAATTGGCCTTTAAGTATTCGGGCCTTATTTATTGCGTTATTAATTTCCATTTTAGCCAGCACCATTCTAGGCTTGCCGATTACACGCTCAGCGGCTGAACACCTTGAGCAAGAGCAAGCTGATATGCGCCATACCTTGACGCGACAAGTAAGCTTACAAGCGGCTGAAGCTATTTTTAGCCAAGATTTACTCAGTCTCAATGTGATTCTTTCTACCCTCACAGAGTACCCAAATATTCGTTATGCCGCGGTATATGACCTGAATAACAAAGTGGTAGCCGAACAAGGCAGTGCCGATGACAGCAGCGGCATTCCCATGAGCATTCAGTATCAAAATGAAGTCATTGGCTTATTAGAGATCCGCCTAAACGATGAGCCTCTTAAGCAACGAATTTGGCAGCTTTATGGCTTGTGGCTAATACTCAGCTTATTGTTTACCACACTGTGTGCACTAGCCGCTTGGTTTGTTGGCCACCGTTTAGGCGTTAAATTAGAACAGAGCCGTTATGAGTTAGAGCACTTGGGCGCGATTAAACAAGTCACTCAGCACCAAAGTGGTGAATTCAAAGACTTTAGCGACGCACTGGCAAAACATCATCAACTAAACAATCAGCAAAGGGCCCTGCATCAATCCCTTGGGCAATATATGCAGCCGCAATTATTTCCCATATGGCAAAACCGTGAACTCACCATCGAAAGCGATTACCAAACAGGTGCGGTATTATTTTTTAAACTGGCCAATCTTGAACAAATGCAACAGCAAATCAATAAGTTCGAATTAGCTGAGCTACTGAATCAACATTATGCCCTCATCAATCAAGCGGCAAAGCTCTACAACGGCACGGTTGTCAGTTATGAGGGCGACGGTGTCATGGTGCTATTCAACCAAGAACAGAGTGATCAAAAACACTCTTTTCATGGTGTGTGTACAGGTCTGCTCGCGTTGGGGCTCATTGACCTGCTAAATCAAGCGCGCATAAAGAAACAACAATCCGTGGTGGCGTATCAATTAGCGCTGCACTGCGGCGATATACTGACCAGACGCTTCCCCAATACGGCCCAAGCCGATGCGTACCCTTGGCTACCCATGAATAACGATAAAGAAGCCTGTAATGGCGCCGCATTACTGTGTGAACAAAGTGAAGCCAATAGCTTACTCATGAGTAAAACCTGTTGCGAGCAAGGCCAATTGGCCAGCCAACTTGCACTTAACAAGCACCACAATTTGGTCCAGTTAAACCAGCCCGATGCTGTGGTGTGTTATTGGGTGGATCATCTCACGCCCAATTACCAAGCTTTAATTGAGCGCCAAATTGAACATATCAGTGCTCATTTTCCGAGCGCGGGTTAACATTTATTTTTATCATCATGCCTTTAGCTTAGACTACGTCCTATGTTAGGATGATAAGCATTCTCATATAGGAAGTTGATCAATGCGCAACCTTATTCTCGTAGCCTGCTTAGCAATGACGGCTCAGTTCTCATTAGCTGACAGTGTTAATATTTATTCTTTTCGTCAGCCGTTCTTAATCGAACCGATTCTTGAACAATTCACTAAAGAAACAGGCATTGAAGCCAAAGTGGTTTTCGCTAAAGACGGTCTTATTCAACGCCTTAAACGCGAAGGAAAACTGAGCCCAGCCGATGTCGTGCTCACATCCAATTTTTCTAAGTTACTTGAAGTAAAAGAAGAAGGCTTAACCCAAGCTTTTAATAGCGACATCATCAATCAGCGTATTCCGGCACAATTTCGTGATAGCGATAAACATTGGGTGGCACTCACAAAACGTGTGCGCAATATTTATTCGTCAAAAGAGCGTGTGGGTAACGTTGCCATCAATTACGAAGACCTTGCGAACAAAGAATACAGAGGCCGTATTTGTACCCGCTCAGGTAAACACCCATACAACCTAGGCTTAATTGCTTCTTTAATTGTACACAACGGCGAAGCCGCCACTGAACAGTGGCTGAAAGATGTAAAAGTAAACCTAGCTCGTAAACCTCAAGGCAGTGACCGCGCACAAGTAAAAGCCATCAAAGAAGGCCTATGTGACCTATCACTTGGCAACAGCTACTACTTCGGCAAAATGCTAGAAGACAAAGAGCAAGTTCACTGGGCCAACGCCGTGAACCTTAACTTCCCTAACCAAGCTAATCGCGGTGCACATATCAATGTCAGTGGTGCCGTTATCACAAAATACGCCCCACACAAAACACAGGCCCAAGCGCTTGTGGAATTCCTAAGTTCAGATAAAGCACAATCTATGTATGCTGAACTCAACATGGAATACCCAGTTAAGCCGGATGTTGAACCGTCTAAGCTGGTAAAAAGCTGGGGGGAATTTAAAGCCGACCCGCTTGCGCTTGAAAAAGTCGCCGCTAAACGCAAAGACGCGCTGCGTCTTGTTGATAAGGTTCAGTTCGACCTGTAGTCACGCATCACAGGGATCGTTTAAAAAAACATCTGCATCGTAATTAAAACATGCAGATGTTTTCCACTTCTCATCTGCATCCCTTATAATCGCCGCCATGTCCCAATCTAACAAACTCTTACCCGCTATCAGCCTAAGTGTGTCATTGCTGATGTTTATTCCCATACTCGCATTGGTGTATCAGGCGTTTTTTATTGTCGATGGCAATGCCCACACCTTTGATAACATTCTCGACAGTGTGTTATGGCAATACATCAAAAACAGTTTATTGGTCGTGGCCACTACGCTTATCTTTGCTTGTTTGTTCGCCATCGCCCCTGCTTGGTGGTGTGCACGCTATGAATTTAAAGGTCGCCGTTTTTTACAATGGGCCATGGTGTTTCCGTTAGCCATACCGGCTTATGTCAGCGCTTATATTTATACAAAGGTGCTCGATTACCCAGGGCCCGTACAAAGTACGTTACGCCAATGGTTTGATTGGCAAAGTCCCAATGATTATTGGTTTTTTGATATGCGCTCTATTATCGGCGGCAGCCTCATGCTGGCGCTGGCGCTTTACCCTTATATCTATTTATTACTGCGCTACGGCTTTGCGAAACAAAGCGACCACCTTGATCATGCTGCGCGTTTGTTAGGCGCTAGCCCAAGACATGTATTCTTTAAAATACGTTTGGCCATGGCGCGTCCTGCTTTGGCGATTGGTTGTACGTTGGTTGCAATGGAGTCACTTGCCGATTTTGGTACCATGCACTTGTTTGCCATCAGTACCTTAACCACAGCAATTTATGACAGCTGGCTGGTGTATGGCAGTTTATCCACAGCTGCGAAATTATCCTGTTTGTTATTGTTGTTTATCGTGACACTGTCGTTATTAGAGCGCCAACAACGCAAGGCCCAAAAACAATACGAATCCCGTGGTCAGCAATTATTGCAACGCAAAACCATTAGTGCGCGTAAAACCATTGGCATTTGGTTCGCATGTGGCGTTGTCTTAACATTAGGGTTTGTGATTCCCGTTGCCTATTTACTTGATTACACCATCACCTATTTACAGCAAAACTGGCAACCTCAATTATTACAGCACAGCTTGCATACTTTTTTATTAGCCAGCATTGCAGCGACTATTTGTATGGTCATTGCCATGATGCTTAACGGCCAATTGCGGTTTCACCCAAACCGATTTAATCAAAGTCAGCTAAGCTTGGCATCATTGGGGTATGCCATTCCGGGTACGGTGTTAGCCATTGCCGTTTTAATTCCCCTTGGTGCATTAGATGTGGCCATTCACGATGCCATGATGTGGGCCAATATGGACAGCTTGGGCCTAATTTTCTCTGGCACCAGCGTGGCGCTCTTATTTGCGTTTGTATTACGCTTTGTGGCCATTGCTAATGGCAGCATTCACAGCGGTTATCAACAAATAAGCCCCAACTTAGATTTAGCCGGTGCCAGTTTAGGTAAAAATAAAACCGGTATTTTTCGGTTGATTCATTTACCATTAATTCGCCCAATGGCCTTAAGTGCTTTTCTACTGGTGTTTATTGAATGTGTAAAAGAGTTACCCGCCGCGATTTTATTGCGCCCCTTCGATTTTGAAACCTTATCGACCTATGTTTATCAACATGCCAGTGATGATCAACTCGAACATGGCGCGTTGGCAGCCTTGTTAATTATTATCGTAAGCTTGCTGCCGATTATATTATTAAGCCGCACCCAGAGGATGTCATGAGTCAACCTGCATTACACATTGAAGATCTCGCGGTTCACCTGCAACAAAAAACCATATTAGAAGATTTTTCGTTATCGCTAAACGAAGGGGATATCCTGTGTTTGCTTGGCCCAAGTGGTTGCGGTAAAACCACGGCGTTAAAAGCCATTGCCGGTTTAATGGATACACAACACGGCACCATTCGTTTATTTGATGAACTGCTAAAAAAGAATAGCTATGAACGTGCGCCTGAAAAACGTGACATCGGGTTTATCTTTCAAGATTACGCACTGTTCCCTCATATGACGGTGGCACAAAATATTGGCTTTTCCCTAACCTCGTTAAGTAAAGAAGCTAAGCATGCGCAAATCGAAAACAGCTTAAACCTCGTGCATTTACATGGCTTAGGTGAACGTTATCCACACGAACTCAGTGGTGGGCAACAGCAACGCACCGCCGTTGCCCGTGCACTCGCTAAACGACCAAAGCTGTTGTTAATGGATGAGCCATTTTCAAACATCGACAGCCAAGTGAAGTACAAGCTCATGGATGAATTACGGGGCTTGCTCAAACAACACAACATTACATGTATTTTTGTCACCCACAGCAAACAAGAAGCCTTTAGTTTTGCCGATAAAACCGCCGTGTTAAATAACGGCAAGATAGAACAGGTGGATCATACGCAGGTCATATTTGAACAGCCTATTAATCCGTTTGTAGCGGAGTTTATGGAGTCTGGTAATCTTATTCCGGTGAAGCAAGTCCCAAGCGAATTATTCACTTACCCTATGGACTTTGCGAGTGACATGCACTGGCTTTTGCTGCGTGAAAACGGTTTCACTGAAACCCATGAATCTGGGCTAAAAGGGTTAATCGTAGACAGCCTGTATATGGGCTATCGCTATCGTAACCGCATCCAGTTTGATGATTTTTCGGTGTGGGTTGAAACACAAAAAGCGCTAACACCCCATGAACATATCTATTTACAATATGCCCACGAGCCATTAACGCTTAAATAAAATACGCTTAGGGATCAAATTAAAATGATCCGCTAACCCATATTAGGCAGGTTCAGCGACTAACAGAGCCAGTAATTTATCTTTTAAATTCAAACGCTGAACTTTCAGTTTATCCAGATATTCATCAGACGTTGCCTCAGCACCACTTTCAAAATGATGAATCGCTTTATCAACATCATGATATTCATTAAACAAGCGATGAAAATGCATGTTACTTGATTTCAAATCATGAATGCGTTCTTTATGCTCTGGGAATTCATTGGCTAGGCTGTGGTTTTCAATGGGCATTTTACGTCCTTATTTCCTGTGAGGTCTAAGTACATTTTAGAACCCAAGGCAATAGCCCACTTGATTTGCATCAAGGAAGCAGCCAATTGCTATCCGAACATTTCATTGCTGTTCATAAAAAACAAACAACATTGAGCCGAATCACTATTAGAACGCGTAAGTCACCCCTAAATTAATATTTCGTCCCATCACAGGACTAAACTCTTTTAAGTAACTCACATGATTGCGCCCAAATTCATCCGTCAGGTTGTGGGCTTTAAGATAAACCTGCACAGACGAATCTGGTAACGGCTTGGTATAAGCAGCGTATAGATTAATCACATGATAATCGGATGTTTGTGTTTCGTTGTTTGCGACATCGGTTTGCTCAGCATAATATTTTACGTCCGAGGTGACTTGCCAATTGCCGGCATACCATTTGAGCCCACTGGTTAATGTCAGTGGTGGTGTGCGGGGCAGATTTTTATTCACGCCGTCTTTTAAACGTGCTTGCACAAAATCAGCCCGAGTAAACCACTGCCAATTCGCACTCACGTCATAATCAAGTTGCCATTCTGCACCGGTGAACCAAGCATCTTTTTGCTCATTACGGTAAACAGGGTTGCGATGGAACGGGTCAACCATGTCTTTCAGATCATTATAGATATAACCATCAAAGTCATAGTAATAAACCGCACCTTGCAGTTGATAATTTAAGCCATAATACATCCATGTGATATCAAGGCTGTAAGCCGTTTCAATATCCAAATCTGGATTATCCAGCTGGAAACTAAACGTTGCATGATGGGCACCATTCCAATACAACTCATCTGCGGCAGGTGCTCGCTGTGAGCGCGAAACACTTAAGCCCAGCTTTTGTTTTTCAAAACGCCACGTCATAGCGGCACTTAATGACGCAGAATCAAACGTTTTATCGGCATAGTAACTTGCAGACTGACGATAAGACGGCAGAATTGAAACGGGGTCTGCTTCAATCACGCGCTGATCAAAACGGGCGCCCAATTCAAGCAATCCCATAGCCCAATCGCGCTCCATGACCCAGAACAATCCCAGGTCTTGAGTATCGGTCAGCGGCATCGGCGTATCATGCGCAAACGCATTACCGTCAATCACATCATTGTTCAAGTTACTGCCCTCCTCACCATTCCAGCTTAAGTTGCTGTAATTAGGAATGTCAGGGCAGCCACTGTGATCATGACACAGTTGCAAGTCTTGCTTGGACAATTGAACCCCCAAACTAGATTGCCAACCAGCGATATTGGACCAACTTAACGTCGTTTTAAATTCACTGGATGTTTTATCAAATAAACCCTCAACAGTATCGTCAACGTTTTCGCCATGTTCGTAATCAATATGGGTGAATTGTGTTTTTATTTTCTCAACACCCGGCAGAGAATAAACGGTACTTTGCGCATCGAATCGTAACTGGCTGGGATCAACCGTAGCTCGCTCATTTTTAGGATTTGGCACGCCATATTCGTAATCCAAAACAGACACCGCGATACCATGCGCGTTGCCATTTTGCTGAATATAATTCAAACCTGCATTTGCACCTTGGCTATCACTGGCTGTATTACCAATGGTTTCACCATTACCAGCATCGAAGTTTTCACTGCTGCGGCTAAAACCATCAAGGTGCATCACCCATTGGCCATTGCCCACATCGGTGCTCGCACTGATATTAGTGCCTTCATTCGCGCTACTGACAGAGCTGTGCACGCGGCCTTCCCATCCGTGTAACGGGATTTCGTGAAAGCGAGAGTCCGACATGTTAACCACACCGCCCATAGCGCCACTGCCAAAACGCAATGTATTGGGCCCGTAAATCACTTCAAGTTGATTGGCGTTAGCCGCATCGACCATAGGTGCATGATCACTGCTCATGGCCGAAACATCGGCGCTGTCCGTGCCATTAATCGCCATCTTTACACGGTTACCGCCTAAGCCACGAATAACCGGACGGCCCACACCCGCGCCAAAGCTGGCATTCGAAATGCCAGGTAGGCTTGATAACAGCTCACCAATGGTATCGCCATTTTGCGCTTGTATTTCTTCTTTGCTAAACACTCGAATAGGTTGCGCGACGTCATCCAACAATTGTCCAGAGGCCGTCACACGCACTTCGTCTAACACCACATCACTGCTTGCACTGCTGCTAAACCCCACAGCGAGCACAAAGCTGGCAGTGGTAAGTGTCATGTTTTTAATGGTCATGGTTATGATCGTCTTCGTCTTTTTCATGGAAAATAACCATATCGCTAATATCACTCACACCTAGATTGAAGCGTTCATGAACGTGATAACCATTTGGGTTTGTTGTTGGTTCGTCCACATCAATTTCATACCCTTTTTGGGCGCGATTATCCAAAACCAATGCGGTTTTAGAGGCAGACGCCATGACAAAGTCATCGCAATCAGATGCCGCTGACTCATCGAGAGTAATGGCTTTTAATTTCTCGCCCTCATGATTTAACACGGTGAAATTACCAGCGGCACTCACCGCTAGAATATCTTGCGATTCGCTATCGAGTTTTATCTCACAAATATTTTGAGTAAAGGCAAACGCAGACGCATCTGATCCTTTAACCACAACCAGATTCTCGCTGTCATCCAGTTCTATAACCGCATAGTTTTTTGTGTTGGGTTCAAACCCCACCACAACATGCCCTTGAGCACGCCAAACATAGTTTGTTGCGGTTCCGTCTAGGGTAAGGGCTGAATCTGTAAAGGTATGCTCACCGGTTGTTTCATTTTCTTCGATGATTAACGCTGAGGCTTGGTTACCACAAGAAACTACGATCAACTCCGAGGTTTGACCGTGATGAGTAGGCGTTGCACACGCAAAGCTGTGCTCTTGTGTCGCCCCTTCATAAGCCACAGCATTAGTGCCGTTGAATAGCAGTTTAAGGTCGTGCTCTTCTTCTAGAATAAGAGCTGGGTAAGTCTCAACGACTGATAGGCTAGAAGCGTTTTCTGTTTCAGGGGTTTCTTTTTCAAGTTCATCATAAGCGACAAAAGTCGTGCTGCCCGCATCTAAAACTGCAAAATGACCATTCGTGGTTATGACTTTACTTGCGGTTAAAGAGAAGTCCAAAACATGTGCTTCTTCATGGGCTTCATCGCCTTCTTCTTCATGGGCTTCATCTTCCTCTTCGTGTAAACCATGCACAAAGTTAACGGTTGTGTTGCTTAATACCGCCGCATAAGCGCCTGTTTCACCGAGCACAAATGATGCACCGTTACCGGCTGCCGAATCATCTAGTGATTCAAGCTCGCCTTCTTCTAGTAGTGAAAGGGTATCCGTCGTGCTTTGTGAAACGAGAATCGAATGCTCATGTTCGTGGTCATGATCATCGGTATCCGCTTGTTTGCTGTTATTGCTACTGCTACCACAACCCGCCAAAGCCAACGTTGCGATACTTACCCAGATTAAATTTTGATTAGATTGCTTCATTTTTTAACTCTATATAACTTTTCGTTTTAATAACGCAACGCCCCGCTGACAACAGCGGATAAAATACACGACGCTACAACACGGTCCACATTTATGGCCGCACACAAATAATTAAGCTCAGCTTAAGCTGTGCCTTGATTAAATTTTGGTAATTAAACGTTAGATAGAGTTGGGGGGTGCACGTGCTTGTTGTTTCTCAAGCTGAGAAAGCACTAAGGCAATGGGGTGGAAAGTTTGTTTCTCTAATGCTTGCTTAGCATTGATACAGTCAGAGCTGACTTCAGGAACCGCTGCACTGCCGTCCAACACGAACATAGGGCAGTCAACGGTATGGTGGTGATCAACCAGTTGATCATGCACTAGCTGCAAGCTGCCACTGATCAGTATGATCAATGCCAACATAGAGGCAATTAAGCCATTATGTTTACGCAAGCGCGAATGCTGGATAAATTTCATGGCGACCATCATACGATTTGTTGCAAGGGGCTTCAATCGTAAATGCATTTTATATTCAAATGTGTGTGGCTGGTACCGAGCTATGACCAAAAGCCATAACCACTGGTAACAGATCTAAACAATCGTGATTCGCATGGACCCCGATAATTCATATGCCATTATATCGAAACGATCTAACTGCCCAATACGATGCAATAGTCTGTCCCATGTTATGGGCTCACAGCCATAATGAAATTATGTTTTACTCACTGTCCCCCGTTTTCATCTACGCTTGTTTAATACCCTTGAGTTTCTTATGTCCAATCCTACCTTACAAATTAGCCGCTTAGAGTTCATCGCTTTAATGGCCGCCCTTATGTCGATGGTCGCGTTATCGATCGACGCTATGCTGCCCGCTTTGAGTATCATTGGCCAAGATTTAAATATTGCAAACCCAAATGATAGCCAGCTCATTATTTCAAGTGTGTTCTTAGGCATGGCATTTGGGCTCATTATTTATGGGCCAATTTCTGATTCATTTGGTCGCAAGAAAGCCATTTACCTTGGCCTTGTGATTTTTCTCGTGGGTTGTTTAATTTCCATTTTTGCACAAGATTTTAATCAAATGTTACTGGGCAGAGTGCTACAAGGTTTTGGTGCGGCCGCTTGTCGTGTGGTCACCATTGCTATGATGCGAGACAAGTATGATGGCAAAGAAATGGCGAAGATTATGTCGCTCATTATGATGGTCTTCATCATGGTACCCGCACTAGCCCCTTCGGTTGGCCAAATCGTTTTACTGTTCGCTAACTGGCATTACATTTTTGTCGTATTATTTGTCTTTGCCATTATCAGTGTACTTTGGTTGCATATACGTCAACCTGAAACCCTAAGTGAAGAAAATCGTATTGGCTTTTCATTAACGAATATTAAGCAGGGTATGATTGAAACGATCAAACACCCTGAAGCACGAACTTACACATTATGTGCTGGCATTATGTTTGGTGCGTTTGTTGGGTATTTAAGCTCGTCGCAACAAATTTTACAGGTGCAATATGGCACAGGGGATTTATTCTCTATTTACTTTGGCGTGTTAGCGTTGGCTATTGGTTTTTCTTCGTTTGCAAATTCTAAATTGGTGATGAAAATTCCAATGCAAACTCTTTGCATTGCTGCATTATGGGTTGTACTAATAACATCTGTTTTATTTTTTGGTTATGCTGAGCTAGTTGATGAGAAACCCGGTTTACTGAGTTTCATGGCTTACATGATGTGCACCTTTTTCTGCTTTGGTATTTTATTTGGTAACTTCAACGCCTTGGCAGTGCACCCTCTTGGTCATATCGCAGGTGTGGCAACGTCGGTAATTAGTACAGTGCAAACGCTTATTTCTGTTGTGGTTGGCACATATGTAGGTCAGCATTATAATGGCACCGTGATTCCTTTGGTGGTTGGCTTTATTATTTGCAGCGGCATTACCTTAGTTTTAATTGCATTGTTACGCCATCGCGTAAAGCTAATGACACAAGACGTTAATATTTAACACTCGATTTTAAAAAGAACAAATATGTCGAACATTGATATCTTTTACCTAGAAATGAACAGTCCAGCCCAAGTCAAAGGCAAGCCATCGATTGATGGCTTGGACGTACAATACTGCGCAATAAAGCAATGGCCGCTGAATAAATTTTTATACAGTTATGTCGGTTCGCCTTATAGCTGGACAGACAAACTCAGCGAATCCGATGCACAATGGCAAACTTATGTAGACGACCCAAACCTTCACACCTGGGTTGCCCACTATAAAGGTGCCATAGCGGGTTACGTTGAAATGCAGCAGCAAGCGCAAGGTGACGTAGAAATTGCCTATTTTGGCTTAACACCTGAATTTGTTGGCAAAGGCATGGGCGGCTATTTTCTAACATCTGCACTTGAACAAGCCTGGTCTTTACCAAATACCAAGCGAGTTTGGCTACATACTTGCTCGCTTGATCACCCAAGCGCAAAAACAAACTATGAAGCACGAGGCTTTATGCATTATAAAACCGAACAAGACGCGTCGGACCCATAGTTTAATCGTTATTCCGCAGACACAAAAAAGCCGATCACTAGATCGGCTTTTTATATTTGCAGGTATGAATCACTCAGGCTCTTGGGAGTCTAAAACAAATTTTTGAAATGCCTTTTGAAACGCCTCGGTAACATCTTCTTGTGTTGGCACTTGATCACTTTTTACTAAAATAATTAAGCTTTGCGCATAGACACGCACATCACCTCGTGGATGCACAGTGATATCACCATCTTTGTTAATAAATGCCATCGGCGTGCCCACACCCGCTTTTAACATAGCGGTTACCACATCGGCCCAGCTTTCTCCCTCTAGCCAAATACTATAGCGCTCAGGGTGATCGTCCTTGCGGGTAAACATATCTTCAATTACAACTTCACTACCAGGTGCATCCATGGCACGAACCAATATTTCAGGGTAAGAACGAATGGGCCTTAATATGGAGCTAACATCAAGATCAAGCATTCTTCCTCGGTTAGCATCTATCACACACTCCACCAATGTTAAGTGGGCCAAGCGCAAATTCGCTAAGCGATGAACGATATCAAAGCTGATGCTGTCGCTATCGGCATGGTATTCGTCTCGGGCTAATACAAATATGTGTTTTGCTAATTTAGCCTCTGCACGCGCTAGGTCATCGTCATTGTTGCCATTACCCAGAATATGCCGCACACCCAAATCTTTTAATTGGGCCGACAAGCCATCACCAAACTCGGTGTTAAGCAGTAGGATATCGATGTCTTTGTTTTCTTCATCCTCACGAATTTGTGTCACTAAGCGCTGGAAGAATTGATCGGCATTATATTTTGGTGCGTTAATAATTAAAATGTGGTCTTTCATATTCCAATCCCATAAACCAGAGCGAATGCGTTCATTTCGCGCGACGCGATAATCAATATAATCACGTACTAAAAATGTGACCATGGTAATGGCCGTTATAAAAATCAATAAAATAGTGGCGGCTTGCCCGGGCATTGTTTTAGCGCTTAAGTCACCATAACCGACCGTTGTGATCGTGGTCAGAGTCATCCAAATCGCCTGCCAAGGCGAAAATGACTCAAACACGATCATGGCTATCACGTGCAGCACCATTAAGCTGAAAATCATAAAAATGGTGCGCTTAATCTTTGATAAAATTCGCGCATCAGAGCCCAGCATGGCTTGACTGAGTATGGGCTCCTTACTCTCTCTTGACGGTAAAATTTTCATATAATGTCATAACAAAAATAAGCCTGCACTATGGCATAAAGGCTACTGCACCCTCAAGTGGCAAGCGTAATATATTAGCTATCAGCAGCATCATAACTGCTTTTTATCGCCTTTAGTGATGGCAAGCTCACCAGAAACATCAAGACGCTGTCACCATTTGGGGCTACAATTATTCACTTAGCTGGCATTAATATAAACAAACAAGGAATACCAAAATGTGGTCTCAGGTCCCTGCGTGTCTTACTGAATTTTCTGCAAAGCGTCGCGACCTATTAACCGCTCTTATTAATAGCCATAGTGAACTAGCTAACATTAATAAAAGTGAAGCATTACTAAAAACACTCACTTTAAGTGACTATGTGTTTAACAGCATTCAATCATGTCCCACTATTGCGCAGAAAATGCTCGCCGATGACTTTCTTGGGCAGCCCTTAAATCAAACCGCGATTGAAAATGAGCTGAGCCAAAAACTTGAGCAATGCACAGACGATACAGAGCTTTATCAGCAATTAAGAGAATTCCGTCGTCTACACCAAATGCGCATGATTCATCGCGATCTTAATCGAGCATCGTCACTACAAGATACTCTGACCGAACTGTCCTTTTTAGCCGACACCAATATTCGCTGTACCTTAGCTTGGCTAGATAAAAAATTACAGCTGCGTTATGGCCAACCCATGGCCAAAAAAAGTGGTGAACCGCAGTCATTAATTGTGATTGCTATGGGCAAACAAGGGGCTGGCGAATTAAACCTATCGAGTGATATTGATTTAATTTTTGCATTCAGTGAAAACGGCGATACACATGCAAGTGATGGTCAAAAAAGTATTTCGAATCAAGAGTATTTTACGAAGCTTGGCCAAGCGTTAATCCAAAGTTTAGATAAAGTCACACAAGATGGTTTTGTTTATCGCGTTGATATGCGCTTGCGCCCGTATGGGCAGTCAGGCCCTTTGGCCATGAATTTTGCCGCCCTTGAAAATTATTACCACGATCAAGGGCGTGACTGGGAACGCTATGCCATGATCAAAGCGCGAGCCGTCACGGGTAATGCTCAACATATCCAAGAACTCATGAAAATTTTGCGGCCGTTCAGCTATCGTAAATATGTGGACTTCAGCGCATTTGAATCATTACGTGAAATGAAAGCCCGTATTCGCCAAGAAACCATCCGTCGAAACCTAGGCAATAACGTTAAACTCGGCAGCGGAGGCATACGTGAAATTGAATTTATCGCACAGGCGTTTCAATTAATCCGTGGCGGTAAAGAAATAGAGCTGCAACAGCCGAATATATTTAAAGTATTTAATTACCTTAAAGAACACGAATACCTGCCCTTTAACGCGGTTAAAGAGCTGCTGGCTGCGTATCATTTTTTACGCGATGCTGAGCACGCCATTCAAGGGATTAATGACGAACAAAGCCAAACACTCCCCACTGATGGCTTTAATCAGGCACGCATTGCCTGCTATATGGGGTTTGAGGACTGGGCAACATTTGCTACCCACTTAGATGAACACCGAGACAATGTCATTTTGCACTTTAAAAACATTGTCGCCGACGATAACGAGCAAGAAAAACAAGAAGATTTAGAACCTTGGCAAATCATCTGGTTTCACCAACAAGATGATGAGCACCCGGGCGATCAAAGCAGTGATCCTATTAACACCATTGAGCTACAGCAAACACTCCAAAAATTACGTGATCTAGCCGACCATAAAATGCAGGCCATTGGTAAGCAGCGTCTAGATAAAGTCATGCCATTACTGCTTAAAGCCTTATGGCTGTGTGACAAACCACAACAAACTCTTGAGCGCTTGGTGCCCTTACTTGAAGCCATACTGCGCAGAACCGCTTATCTAGTACTGCTTAGTGAAAACCCTTCAGCATTGCAGCAGCTGGTGCGCTTATGCGGCGCCAGTCCTTGGATTGCTAAAAGCATCGCAGAAACGCCGCTGTTACTGGATGAGCTATTACACCCCGCTCATCTCTATAACCCCAACGATAAAGCCGGCATGATTGCCGACCTAGACCAACGCTTGCTCCGCATAGAACCACTAGACCTAGAAGAACAAATGGATGCCCTACGTCACTATGCTAGCGCCAACAAACTGCAAATTGCCGCCAGCGATATCACAGGTGCACTGCCTCTAATGAAAGTGAGTGATCACCTAACGTGGTTGGCCGAAACGGTATTAGAGCGCGCGTTATGGATGTCATGGGAACAAATGGTCGATAAGTACGGCCACCCTAGCAATGCACAAGGGGATGCCGTCACTGAGCCTGAGTTTTTAATTTTAGGGTATGGCAAGCTTGGCGGCATAGAGCTCAGTTATGGCTCCGACCTAGACATGGTGTTTCTACACAGTGGTACCGTTAATAAATACACCAAAGGCGAACGTGAATTAGAAAACGGCGTATTTTATACCCGTATGGGCCAGCGTCTAATTCACATCCTTAATACCACCACTCGTGCAGGGCAGTTATATGAGGCTGACATGCGACTGCGCCCCAGTGGCTCAAGCGGCATGATCGTCGCGTCACTGAACGCATTCGAAAAGTACCAACAGCAAGAAGCTTGGACATGGGAGCATCAAGCGCTCATTCGAGCCCGCGTCATCACAGGTGATGACGCCGTTGCACAGAAATATACGCAAATTCGAACACAAATCCTCACAAAAGACAGGGATCCCAAGCAACTACAGCAAGAAGTGCGAGAAATGCGCGAAAAAATGCGCGATAATCTTGGCTCCCAAAGTGTGGGCAAAACCGAATTCCAGCTTAAGCAGGATGCTGGCGGCATAGTGGATATTGAGTTCATGGTGCAGTACCTCGTACTGGCACAGTGTAAACAGCATCCACAATTACTGTCTTGGACAGATAATATCCGTCTACTGGAAACCTTAGCGTCTCATAACATCATCGACACTAAGCAAAGTGACGCCCTCAAACAGGCTTATATCGCCTACCGCTCATTGGCACACCGTCGGGCCTTACAGAACCAAAAGTTACTGTCAGACCCCAATGAGCTCGACCAAGCTGGGTTAACACCCCACATCGACACGGTTAAAGCACTTTGGCAACAGATTATGGATCCTGCCCAGTAAACGGCTGTTTGGCCAAACTGCGGCAGCGCATTCAATTGCATCACAATGATTGAGTCGGCAAGCTTTTATTAGAGCTTGCGCGCACACACTTAGGAATAGGTAATGGCCGCATTTGGAACCGTTTTCATGCCGAAAATGGCATTAGCAACATACGAAAACAATGCTTGGACTGCATCAAGCATCGTTGCATCCGACAAACTAGAGCTGCACCCTGGCGCGCATGTCTTGCATTATTCAAGCACCTGCTTTGAAGGCTTAAAAGCGTTTAAGCACGACGATGGCAGCGTGAATATTTTCCGCATGGATGCCAACATCCAACGCATGGCACAAAGCACTGACTTATTGTTTTTACCTGAAATCAATAAAGAACAACTTGCGCAAATGATCCAAGAAACCGTAGCTATGTATGTTGACGACGTGCCTGCGGCACCGGGTTCCATGTACATTCGCCCAACGCACATCGGTACTGAGCCGAGCATTGGTAAAGCCGCCGTTTCTTCTGAAACTTCATTGCTGTACGTACTGCTATCACCAGTAGGGGATTATTTTGCCGGTGGTGCAAAACCGCTACGTTTATTACTTGAAGAAGACGGTATGCGCTGCGCGCCGCATATGGGAATGATTAAAAGCGGCGGCAACTACGCCAGCGCACTGGGCCCAATTGCACGCGCACGTAAGCAAAACAACGCAGACCAAGTTTTGTTTTGCCCTAATGGCGACGTACAAGAAACGGGTGCTGCTAACTTCATTTTGATTGATGGTAATGAAATCATCACCAAAGCATTAGACACCTCGTTTTTACACGGCATTACCCGTGATTCGATTTTGACCATCGCCCGTGACTTAGGCATGACCGTAACCGAACGCGACTTCACCGTCAGCGAATTAATTGAACGCGCACAAAAGCCAGGCACAGAAGCCGCCCTTTCTGGCACGGCAGCTGTATTAACACCAGTGGGGACGTTCATTCACAACGGCGAAGAGATTACCGTGGGTTCTGGCGAACCAGGCGCAACCACATTAAAGCTGCGTCAAGCATTGAACGATATTCAATGGGGTAAAGCAGAAGATAAGTTTGGTTGGTTAACTAAGGTTTAGGAAGTTGCCATTTCGACACGCTCGTTCCTCGCTACTCAGGATGAACGGGCTATAAGTAATCAAGCAATAACCGCTTATGAATTTGTTAATGTAGCTCGCAGCGAAAAATAAATTCTAGCCACTGCAAAAAATAGACCTCAAGCTCTATCAACGTATATTGTATAGACTTAATAATCCATATTAAAAAACATAATAACAACGCCACCATAGCATTTAATTGTTAGATATTTAACTATACATGCGTCTAATTAACGCACACCATTAATTGAAATATCTTATTTTTTAATCATAAATCAAACATATTAATTTATTAAAAGGACAAATACTTGTTCATATTAAAACCTATAATAATTACAACATTATTATTTTTGTCAGGCTGCTCAACGAATAAAGTTGTCTTTTCCGTTCAAAGCTCACCGTCAAACGCCCAGATTGATGTAAATGGAAAAGAAAAGGGCGTAACTCCCACAAAAATATCATTAGAATGTTCAAAGGAGTGGGTTGGTATAATGGTAACACCTACAGGGTGGCTTCGAACCTCTGATCTTTATGAGATAAAAGTGCACCCACCATTAGGGCATCATGGGCAATCTCAATCTCAGTTCATTGATCCCTGTAAATGGTCTGGCAAATACCAACCAACATTAAATTATGAATTTAGCATTATCACTAGTAAAGATAATTTAACTGAATCCATACGCTCATTAAAAATACTTAGGGATCAAAATATACTGACTGAAAAAGAATATAAACAAAAATTACTTCAATTAGTTGAATAGCTTGTTTGTAGAAACCACATAAGCCTGTGTGTCTCAAGTTTCATAGTTTTATCACAACACCTCGGTAACTTTGATATACCTCAATAGTATTTGAATGGTATTAATTAGAAGATCAATTTCACTTCCGAACTAGACGCTAAAAATATAAACCGCTTGTGGAAACACAAACGGTTTTTTTAATCTCTAAATAAAGTATTCTTTCACCTAATCAATTGTAAGCCACAAAAATGTGCCTTTAGCCAACGGGCCTTTCTATTTTCAAATCCATGAGGCATTGATGCTTCGAACTTTATTCCTTGCCCTTATTTCATTTCAATTTTTTTTAGACGCAAGAATAACCGTAAGCTCACTTTTTTCGAGCCAGATATATTTTGTGGTGCCGGAAGCAGGTTTTTTTGAAAAAATAATTATTCCATAAAAAGAATTAATCCAGACACCCATGATAAGAAAATGTTAATTGATCACACCCAAATCTAATTCAATAATTTGAATTTGATCATCTGTCATACTCGGATCTGGACGTCGCTTGACTTCAATACTTATATCTTTTCCAACCATATCACTAGTCAAATAAATATCTGCATCACCCGTTGGGCCATAACAAATTCGATCAGTAATAAAAATTATTGGTTGAGATACACCATCAAGGCTCCAAGTAATTTCATCGCCTATTTTGCACGTTTCGAATATTAATCTGTTATTTTGCTCTACTTTACCAGAAACACTATCTCTCAATTTACTATTATGATGAATCGATATTTCCGTCCCGTTCGTATTTTCAGCACCAAAGCAATCAACTAACTTGCCAAGATAAGAAAATGTACAACCAATTTTAACGATACCGCCCGTTTGCTGGGGGATGCGTATGGAAAAATTATTATCTGCATCATTCTGCGTTACGAGATCAAAATCAACGTCTTCTGTCAGCAGCATATCTTGATAGATTATTCTCATGGTTGAAAAATCGACTTTTTCTGCACTACGAAACTTTCCGGAAAAAACCCAAGGAGCCCCTTCTGCATATAAATTATCAATAATGTCAAAAATAGTAGTGACAGGATTAGCTTGTTCATTGATTACCGTTTCGAAGCATACCTCTTCAGAGGGCGTCGAATTACTGTCTTTAAAATTTGCATAATTCTGAGTAACACATATTTTTATATTTTCTGAAAAATAATCCTTTAATAATATTAATTTTTCATTGGTTGATATTTCAACATTATTTAAAAACCATTTATATTCACTCGAAACATGTCGAGTGTAATTGTAAGAACTTCTCACATTGGGTCTAATTTCTCCGTCAAGGGAAAATATACCTGTTAAACCTAAAATACTGACATCAGGCACTTTGGCATTTGGCACAACTACCGTAGAGGAATATTTCACACATTGCTTCGTCACTAATTCATAAACACAAAACTTAACTTTGTCCAAGTTTGAATTTTGAAATTGAAACTGATCAGCTGTTGAGTGATAAATATCATTGTCATCAAACCAGCGCACCTCCCAAGTATTGATATCGGGCATTGAGCTCCACTGAATAGCTGACTCAAAGTAATCTCCTTTATCAAACGCATCTAGGCTAATGATTTTACTGGCGAGTGTTGGAATCGCTTTTATAACAATTGGTTCAGAGCAAAATGCTGAGCCTTTACGACCATCAGTTAGTGCAGGAGCGACACAAGCTTTAATAAAACCAATATGTGTATTCAACAAATCAATATTGGCGCCTTCTTGAATCTCTTGATCGTCTTGGCTCAACCAATAGCTACGCGAGGCATCTATCATATGCATATCATTATCGACAAATGAATGACGAACTATAAGGGTGGTCCCCTCAAAGGCATAACGTGAACTGTCATCTCCTTGCAGATTTTCAATAATTAAAAATGAGATATTAGGAATTTGTTTTTCCAATTGTACAGGTGGCACAGAATTAGAGCCGCCACCGCCACAAGCGGTGACTACAAACATTAAAGACATATAAATCAGAGGTTTCATTTTTACACCCACACAATAAGCTGACTAAGTGGTCAGCATTGTGCATGTTTCATAACCTCCCACAATATATATTTTGTAAAGATACTGGCTAGGTTGTTAACATACGGGGATAAAGCATTATTTATCAATGACTTATAAGGATCAGTTCGTCACTACATTGGTAATTTTCTACAATGGAGTACCTTAGAGATAGCAACAATTTTAATTAAGGAACGCTCTCAACGACCAATAGCTTGACTAATGGCGGAATATTTAGCATGCCATCTCATGCATTGCAATAACGGTCTTACTCGACACGGCCTGATCAAAATAGCTTGCCTTAGCCGCCAAATATTCAGTGCACGAGAAAAATTCGTCCATTATTTTTTTGCTTGGAAACTCAATAGTAAAAACACGGTTTATAGAATCTGTTGTTTTTGAGATCAGCACTTCAGATACTTTAAAATCAAAACCGAACGCGCCACCATAGGAATGTAAAATAGGCGTCATAACCTCACGGTAACGCTGATACACTGCATCATCATTCACATTCATGCCCATTACAATTTGAAACGCCATATGTCACTCCTTTTTACCAGCATTAATAATTTTAACTTTTGAGTGTAAATAACTCATGCAGAAAAAAATACTGCTCTGTTTATCCACATGCACAATCGCTTCGGCAATACTGAAATCAATACTTCCAACCTTGCGCCCACAAATTCTGGTCGCTTAAGTCATGCCAATTGATCGCCTGTTCTCGTTTTGTCATGACCGCTTCTATTGTACACAAGGTAACATTACCCTCTTCGTCATATTCAACATCTGTGACCATAAAGTGCTTTTCTTTATTGCTAGGGTTTAACGCTGTCCACTTACTATGCAATAATTTTTTACTGCTGACTTTATTCATATCCAACCCTTGAGCATGTGTAAGAATACACATTAAGTACGAAGGCTCCCTCTAAATAGATTACATATAATATTGTGAGTTCACATTTTCGAATCTAAAAGCGAGGGTATATTTACTCGGGAAACCCATCAAACTTTGTTGCGCATAAACCTGACTTAAGCCAAGATGCTTCTTCAACTGAAAAGATATTCGCTTGTGGTACGAGATCGAACGCATCATTAAGTGAGCCTGCTGGTATAATTAATGACGTTTTCGTCTTATTAACACAAGGTAAAGCGGACCCACACGCCTGACAAAATGCTTTCGAGAACGCCCTAGAAGGATGTTCATAATTAATAATATTGTTTTCACCTGTTAACCATTCAATATTATCAACATTCGTAAATATATTGGATGAAAACGCCGATCCCGTGAGTTGCTTACACTGTTTACAGTGACACTGATAAAACGCTTTAACGTGATTAACCAAAGTAAAGGTGACTTCTCCACATAAACAACCACCCGTTAATTCATTTTTCATTTAAAACGCCTTTTTATCGTTAATATTAGACCTAACAATAACAGGGCGATAAAAAAACCGCTTGCTCTAATTAAAGAACAAACGGTTTCTCACACGTTAACAATCCAGTAGCGGTTAAGCGCGACGCTTTCTAAACGCATAAATACCAGCGCTTAACACTGTTTTAAATACAACGCCTTTGGCACTCAAGCTGGGTTTGGGGTCTTTGCCTTTTGCCATGCGCCACATTTGGTGCTCATACCAAGTAATACTTAGCATACCCATGGTATCCAGCCCTTTATTACCTGTGGTTGGATTTTCAAGTGGCATGCTGTATTGATCATCCGCCATTAATTTATTGGGAAAGTCTGCATCCACTGCTGTGGTACGGGCAATACCAATAAAGTCGGTGGCACCACTTTGTAATGCCTCGGTCATGGCTTGCGCACTACGAAAGCCACCAGTCACGACTAATGGTGTATCCACCAGCTTGCGTACTTTTTCCATATAATCTAAAAAGTAAGCTTCACGCTTAACCGTGCTTTCTTTTACGTGTTTTTTAGAGGCTGCTCCCATCATGGATGGGCTTTCATAAGTGCCCCCAGAAATTTCAATTAAGTCCATGCCTTCACTAGCAAGCGTCTGTACCACTTGCATGGAGTCTTCTTCGCTAAAACCGCCTTTCATAAAATCTGCGCTATTTAACTTAATACCAATCGGAAAACCTGTGCCGACTTCCTTACGAATAGCACGGTAAACCGACACCACAAAACGCATGCGGTTTTCTAAACGGCCACCCCATTGGTCATCACGCTGATTGTGGCGCGGCGATAAAAACTGGCTAACTAAATAACCATGCGCACCATGAATTTGCACACCAGTAAAGCCAGCTTGCTTAGACAGTTTTGCGGCGGTGGCAAATTTTTGAATAATCACTTCGATTTCAGGCTCAGTTAACGCACGTGGCTTATTAAAGCCTTTTTCTAAACCGCGACCTAATGAGATAGCCGACGGTGCAACGGGTTCACTCACAATAAAACTTGGTATTTGCTTACCCGGGTGATTAAGCTGTGGCCAAATATGTGCGCCATTTTTTTTACCTGCTTGTGCCCATGCTTTGAAAAGCTCAAGATTAGAGTGCTCATCCAACACCACATTCTTAGGTTCCCCCAATGCGCCACGATCCACCATGACATTGCCCGTCATGGCGATACCAATGCCACCTTCTGCCCAGCGCCCATATAGCTTAGCCAGCCCCGGTTGTGGATTGCACTGCTTATCACCTAACTGCTCGCTCATGGCCGATTTAAATAATCGATTTTTAATGACTTGGCCATTTTTCAAAGTAAAGCTGTCGGCTAATTTTAAAGATTCTGCATTACTTACTTGCGGTGCGAGTTGAGCGTCTTGGTGCGTCATATAGTTCTCCACGTTATTCATTTCCCACAAATTAGACCGATCGTCTTTTAATGAGATATTAAAAAATGCAGGCACGCTGCATCTATATATTTTTGCTTTCGATTTATGCGACTGGGGCCATGAGCATATTGAGCATTAAGTTCATGCTGTCCTTGGCAGGCTGTACGCGGTTGTGCATATTCATTTTAATTAGAGCCCCTTCCCACGTCGCCCAGTACACGCTGGCTAATTCTTTGGCGGGTATATCTTGGCGAAACTCGCATGCCGCTTGCCCCTCACGGATACGGTCAATAAAAAACGCCGTCCACTTACGAGTAGCTGTTTTTAGTTGTTCTCGGCATTCTAGGCTTTCAGATGCTATCTCGCTGGACATAGCACCAATTAAACAACCTTGTTTAAACTCGCTCTTAGCCACCTTATTTAAGCTAAATTCATAGATGGCTTGCAGCTGTGCTCTTGGACTTAATGATTGACCTGGCCCGTTTATAAACGTATTAAGCTGCAGCAATAAGTCGTGGCTGTATGCTGCAATCACCTCAGCTACGAAGGCTTCTTTGCTGGCAAAGAAGTTATAGAACGACCCTTTAGGGACATTCACTACATCTAATATTTGTTTGATGCCGGTACCGTGATAACCATGGGTTGAGATTTGTTCAATCCCCGCTTGTATCAAAGCGTCACGTACGTGCTCACTGCGTCTTGGTCTACTCATTCGAGCACAATATGACCGATCGTCTTGGAATGAAAGCTTTGATCACTAAAACAACAGGAAAACACGGTTGCATAGATAGAACAATGAATCCGATTTTATCAGTCAGCAATTTCATCATTCCTTAACAAAGTCCCTCTAGGCTGTTCGTGGTTTTTCAATCCTTATGAGTAGTACCAATGAAAACATCAATTTCTCGCCGTGATTTTTTAATTTTAACGGCAAAAGGTGTCGGCGCAGCGGTCATTTCGTCCGGCCTTGTGGGTTGTAACCTGTTAGAAGGTGATTCCGATGTCACAGTGAGCTTTAATCATGGTGTCGCCAGTGGGGACCCTACTCAAGGTGCCATTATTTTGTGGACTCGCGTCACCCCAGACGAAAGCGCAACCATCAAAGTTATCTGGGAGATTGCAACTGATGCAGATTTCGCCAACGTCATTAGTAATGGTGAAATGCTCACCACACAAGCACGTGACTACACCGTAAAAGTGGATGCGATTAACTTAACCCCTGGCACCTCTTATTTTTATCGCTTTATCGCCAACGGCAAAACATCAATGGTGGGTAACACTAAAACCTTACCGCAAGGCAGCGTAGATTCAGCAAAATTGGCGGTACTGTCGTGTGCTAACTACCCTGCAGGTCACTTTAACGTATACAACTTAGCCAGCACCATGACAGATATTGATGCGGTATTGCACTTGGGAGATTACATTTATGAATACCCTCGTGGCGGCTACGCCAGCGATAATGCAACAGCGCTCAACCGCGAAGTACTGCCCGTCGGCGAATTATTTACTCTAGACGACTACCGCACTCGTTATGCTCAGTACCGAACCGATGCAGACTTGCAAGCCCTGCATGCAGGCGTGCCGTTTATCACCGTGTGGGACGACCATGAGGTTTGCAACGATACTTACAAAGACGGCGCAGAGAATCACAACGAGGGAGAAGGTGATTTCGAAGAGCGTAAATTAGGCGCGCTACAAGCCTATTTTGAATGGCTGCCTATTCGCCCAATTGCACAAGATAACGAGCTTGAAATTTATCGCAGCTTTAAGTTTGGCGATTTGGTGGATTTACACATGCTCGATACCCGCGTACTTGGCCGAGACATTCAATTAGATTACAAAAACTATATGGACGCCACAGGTGCCTTTAACAGTGCCTTATTTGCGCAAGATATTACCGACGCTAATCGTACAATGTTAGGGGCCGAACAATTACAGTGGCTGCAAACGCAACTGGGTAACAGTACTGGCACTTGGCAGTTACTTGGCCAGCAGGTATTAATGGGCAGTATGTATTTACCCGCCGCCATCGGGCTCTCTTTGATGACATTAGAGCAATACAGTGAACTGGGCGCACTTGCGCAACTTGCCGGCAGAATGCAAGCCAGTGACCCGACCCTAACCAACGCTGAAAAAGCCTACCTAAGCGCCAACCAGAGCAAACTCACCGATGAGGTACTGGCTCAGCTGCAATTACCAGCCGTGCCTTATAACCTTGATGCATGGGATGGCTATGCCGTTGAACGTGAAACGATTTTGCAAACCGCAAAAGCGTACGGTAAAAACTTGGTCGTTATTGCCGGTGATACCCACAATAGCTGGGCCAGTGATCTTAAAAACACCAATGGCGATAACGTTGGTGTTGAGTTCGCAACGTCTTCTGTCTCGTCACCGGGCATCGAATATTATCTCAATATTCCGGCTGCATCAGCACCAACTTATGAAGCTGGGATCACAGGCCTCATTGAAAACCTAAAATACTGTAACTTGCGTGATCGTGGCTTAATGACTGTGACCTTTACTCAAGATCAAGCCAAAGCACAATGGCATTATGTGGATACTATTTTGTCCCCTTCTTTCCAAGAAGTGACATCACGTGCAGCAACCGCCATTGTGAATGTGGGTGAAAATACTCTAACCGTATCTTAGAGTGGTGACGGTTTTCATAAAACGGCTGTTCTGCACAGCCGATTTATGGAGACTTTTTATCGGTATGAATTCGCTTCGCTTTAATCCTATAATTCCTCTAATAGCACTAATTATACAACACTGGCATACTGATCAAATCATCAGGACAGTGCGCATATGTTTAACATTAAACAATCATTAACCGATCTATGGTTAAAAGTGAAAGACCACTGGTTTAAAGCCAAGGAAGATTTAACGGTTCCTTTAGATCAAGTCAGCCGTTTTTATCAATCTGAGTTCTACCAGTCACTAGACGATGACTTAAAAAGCGCCTTTTATGATGGGCTGTTAGGTGGCCTCGACTCGCGCATCATTGAATGCAAAGATATTGATTTTTTAATGGACTGTTATTGCCTTTGGGAAAGCGGGCGCAATGTCAGTTGTGGTATATACGGCGAAAAAGGAACCGGTTTATCAACATTGCTCAATATATTCACCACTCAACTGAAGCAAAAAAACCAATCTTATAAACAACTCGATATTCAGCACCGCCTTTGTGATCAACAGGACATCATCACCGAATTAAGTAAACTCTTTGCGATTGAGCCAAAATCATATGCACTGGATGACTTCATCGAAGTTGTAAAAGAGCTGCCTAAAAGCGTCATTATTATTGATAACATCCACTTTCTGGTTCAACGCACCTTAACGGCACAAATAATAGTCGATGCCTTAAGCGCGATTATCCTCGCAAGCCGTGGTCATCACTTATGGGTGATTGCCGGAGAAGAACAGTCTTGGCGACGCCTTAGCTACGGCTATAATTTTGATAATTTATTTTCGCATCAACAACACATCGCTAATTTTAATGAAAGCCAAATGCGCGAGTTATTAGTGAAGCGTTTTTCGTATGCTGGCTTTCATACCATTAATGATATTGCGATTGATAAATTAAAAGATGAAAAGAGCCCTTTAAATGAAATAGCAAAGCGCAGTAAAGGCTGCGTAGAGCTTAGTCTATTCTATGCGTTGAATAAAATAGCGTATGGCATTGAACAAAAAAGTCTTTTAATTTCGCCACCACAAGAAATTGACATGACATCCATAAAGAAATTATCTCGAATTGAACTCTTTACCCTAGCGGAAATAAGTGCACATGGTCAGCTATCCATAAAAGAACATCACTTATTATTTAGAATCAGTTTGAGTGATAGCAAAATGGTACTTGAGCACTTACGCGTTATTGGCATACTCGATAAAAACGAAGCAATAACGTACGTGGATACTTACGGCTTAAAATTAATTATTTCGGCTGTCGTTATTCGCTACTTAATTTCCATGAATTACTTATATTAGGCCGCCCATGGATAAGAATGTTTTTCAGCAGTTGATTGATCTTTTTTCATATACAACATTAGCATCAATCTTTGGCACATTACTGACAACTTGGTTGTTACTGCTCGGTATTCGCTGGGGGATTGATGCTCTGGTTAATTACAAACCTAAATATCGAATTCAGCTAGCACAGGCCTACCCTGTTTTACGCGTATTGATTTGGTTCATTGCCATCTTATACATTGTTATCGTGATTATTCAGCCGCCACAATCTGTTATTTATGCGTCACTGGGTTCACTTGGCTTAGCCTTGGGTTTAGCCTCACAAGATGCTATTCGTAATTTAGTCGCGGGGATTATGATGGCGATGTCACCACGGTTTAAAATTGGTGACATGGTAAGAGTAGAGGATCACTACGGTGAGGTGATTAGTCTAGACTTAAGCACAACAAAGCTACACACATTTAATGACGATGTGATCACCGTTCCCAATGCCGACATTCTTAAAACCCCTATATCAAACTCAAATAACGGTGAATTAAATGAATTAGTGCCTATTGAGCTTCATTTGCCTGTCAGCATTCCGATAGCGCAACTAAAATCCATTGCGCTGAACGCAGCAAAATGCAGCCATTATGTCTATTTGAAAAAACCGCTTATGGCGACGGTCTTTCCTGTTTTTTCAGAGAATTTTTATTATAAACTCACGGTTAAAGCGTATGTTTTGGATGTTCGATTTGAACGAGCCATGGCAACGGATATATCCGAACGTATCATTGAAGCACTGCACGCTAAAAATCTATTCGATGGCAGCCCGTTTTATAAAGAGGCAGTAGCCGATTTACCACTGCATGCAACGCCACATGAAACCATATAACATTAGTGTTCTAATTTTTTAATTCGCATCAACGTATACTGAAAAATATCATAACGAACGGCCCAGCGTAAAAATAGGGCCGTGCCGACATACTTACCCCATGCAATATTTACCAATCGAGAAGCGTCTTTATTTTCTTGCCTCAGTGCTTTTATTTCTTTTTTATAGCGCAACACCCAATTCGAAAAAGGCACCATAACCGCTTTGGATACATCCTGACTTTCTATTAAACACAAACCAGATTGATTAAGTTCACGCTCATAATCATCAAGGTTTTTTAAGTTCTTAAACGGAATATGGCTAAACTTACAAATTACAGCCAATATACGGCGCTGAAAAAAACCAAGTGATGAGCGTGACAAAACTAAGTCACTTACAACAAGCTCGCAGGTATGCATGTTTAAATTCAAACCGTCATTCACTGATGTCAAACGGGACGCACACAGCCGGTAAAAATCAGGCCTATTTGAGAAGTGATAAACACAGTCTAAAGCGACGATACGATCAAACGAAATAGGCAATGCATCCCAAATAATATGGTCACAGGCATTACCTTGATACAGCGTTGCACCACAAGAAAAGGCATTTAGTTTTGTCTGTGCATATTCAGTTTGAATGATCGATACATTCACGCCCCATATATCATTAACCCCAAACGCCTGCTGCCAATAAATCAGCTGATCGCCACAACCAAAGCCCACATCTAACACATGATGCGATGGCTGCAATTGAATAAATACCGCTAACTGATGGGCCAGTTGTTGCGCCGCCTCGCTATAGTTTTGAATGGTTGATCCGTCTGGCCGCAACCAATACCCTAAATTGCCCCAGCTACCCAGTAATGCTCCTGATTGCACATCAATATTAAGCGCTAACTCTTGTAGATCATGAAATTCTCGCCCAAGGTTTTCAGGCCAATCATATTCTATTGCTGTATTCATGAAGAAAGTACGGCTGAAGCCACACTTACCTCATTTTTAATATCCGTGTGTGTCGCCATGCCTTTTTCCTCCCATGGAATACGAACCCCCATATCACGTGCCAGTGTCACACTAGACTCCACCGCTGCATCCAATAGTGGAAATCGGTTGGCCATGTACGAACCACAAATTTTAATAGGGCTTTGATCGTTCAATAATTGCAATTGCCTGATGGCTGTACGGCTATTTAGTGTGACTAACGGGCGAGAAAACTGTGCTTGGCAAATGACTTTATCGGCGGCGGGTAATTTAATAGGGTGCCAGGTTTGAAAAACAGGCTGCTGCTTCTTATATGTGCTAAATGCTTTTGTTAAGTCCACCGTGGTCGCGGCTCTCGATTCATTTTCAGCCACTAAATAACTCACAGGGCTGACACTCTTATTGCTTGATATAAGACTGTCATCGGTATGCAATACCATAGTGGATACTTCGAGTGGGATAGATTGCAGCAACGCCACTTGTTGCTTTTGAATAACACTATCACTGGCTGATAGTATTTTTGCTGCGATATCGACCTGGCAAGCGACGATGACGCTATCAAAGGACTGCTCAATTACTTGGGACGTGCTCAGATCTTTAACCGTTAAACTGACATGATCTTTATTGTATTGAATAGTGGTAACGTCATGAGCGCATTTAACATCATAACCTTGCGTAATTTTTGGCACGATGCCATCAACGCCTTTTTTCGCCCGTACAATGCCTTGTTGCATAATGCCACAGGTTAAATATTCTAATATTAAGTCTGCTGGGTAATTACCAACCGAATCAAAATCACAGGTTAACGTAACCGCTAATGCAGGCATCAACATATGATCAACAAATTGTGCTGAAAATTGGTGCCGAGTAAGATATTGCGTGAATGTCATCTGAGTAAAGTCAGATTTTTTTTCTTTAACGTCTTTTGTGATCGTTTTAAAAAATCGCCATTGTTGGTACGCCAACATAAAGCCGGTTTTCGTTAAGCTATTACGATTTAAATAACTGACCTTAATCCCCAAGCATGTTCGATTATGGTATTGAAAAAACGGCTTTATGGATTGATTACTGGCTAAGTATTGAAATACAGAAGCGTGATCACTCGACTCCATTTCAATATCTAAATATTGGTACAACGCAAATAAACTGGGGTAGTAATTTGGCGTAAATATTCGCAAAGGAATATCAATTCGGGTACTTAAACCGTTTGAATGATAATCCGCTGTGAAGACACCCATACCTGCGCTTTCGTGACGCTCATACAATGTGACAGAATACTGCTTACTTAATAACCACGCTGCGGATAATCCAGCAAGGCCAGCACCAATCACCGCTAACTTGGGTTTAGCCTGCATAGACTCATTACTCACTGCCATACCTCACCCACTCAGATCTGAGCAAAGATACTAAATGCCACATTCAATCAGAACAAGGGTAATCTGGAACAAATTATTGACCTTAAAAGACACACTCACCTTAAGATCTGCAAATTGCTAGTGCCCTGCCCACGAGACTGGCATACTTGGCGTAAATAAGAAGTTGGTAAGGACACACTATGTTAATGGACATTCTCGGCATTTTAATTGGTTTTATTGCCATTATGTTACTGTTCAGTTTACTTGTAACTGCGTTAGTTCATGGTGCTCAAGCGGCGCTAAATTTGCGTTTTAAAAACCTTAAAGTCGTCTTAACACAGTTTTTTCACAACATGGACTTTGTTGAGCACAAGATCACTCGTTCTATTTTGACGCATATCGAAAATCAATTTCCAAATGGCCTATATGCTACAGCCTTACCATTAGATATTCCTGGTAATCGCTTAAAGCTCACCAGCATCGGTCAACAAGAACTGATTACTATTATTAACAATACCCGTGATGTGAGTATTGAAGAAAAAGAACAACTGAAAAAAAGGGTGCAAGACCACTTTCAAACCCTTGAAGAAATCATGAGCCAACGCTTTAAACAATGGATGCATCAAATTAGCATTATATTGGCGTTTGTTATTTGTTTTGCTTTTCAACTCAACTGCTTTTCATTACTTAACGACCTCAACAAAGACAGCCTATTTCGCCAACAAACATTACTCATGGCTGATCAGTTAACAGCGCAACATACACTCACAGAGGTTAATCATGACACCCTACAATCACAAATGATGACGCTGCAATTCGACATCACGCCACATCAATGGTCTCAATACTATTTCTCATTGAAAATGAGCACATTAAGCCATTGGTTAGGCGTCATCTTTAGCAGTATATTGATCTCACTAGGGGCACCATTTTGGTTTAATCGCTTAAAAGACATGGCGAGCCTTCGTGATAATTTATCAAAAGCAAAGCCTTAATGATTAATGGAAGGATAATATGCAAAAACCGACGCCCAGTGATGCCACCATATTCAGCAAAATTATTGATAAAGAAGTCCCTGCTGATATCGTTTATGAAGACGAATACTGCTTAGCCTTTAAAGACATAATGCCTTGCGCACCTGTGCATATATTAGTGATCCCCAAAAAACCGATACCTCGCCTATGTGATGCCACTGATGACGACAAAATATTATTAGGCCACTTAAACCTTGTGGCCAATCAAATTGCAGCAGATGCTGGCATTGGTGATGCGTTTCGTTTAGTCGTCAACAATGGTGAAGGGGCTTGTCAGAGCGTATTCCATTTACACTACCATGTGATTGGTGGTCGTGGTTTACAGTGGCCGCCGGGGTAATCTGGCTTTACATTTCATTACTTATTTTTGAACACAAATCTCTTTTCTCAATTGCCCATTACGTTAAAATGGGCTTTTCTCATTGGCATATACAAATATGACACGTCTAAAAGCAATATTACTTATTACGCCTCTCACCTTATTCTTATTAGGCTGCGCGGCAGAAGATGAAGATGCAACGGTTCTTCAAGGGACATGGCAGTCTGAAGAATTCACCACTGAAGGTAATACAGGTGATATTACCTATAACTTTAACGGTGATAACTTTAAAGTGTTTACATCATTAAAAGTCAGCCCTGACACCTATACTAATATTGAGTCTACTGGTGATTTTAAGATTCTAGATACCATCACAACTGACTCAGGCCTTGAAGCATATCAAGTTAATTTCACATATAAACGAGATAAAGGCGCTTTAGAAAAGAAAATTATTTATATTGATGGGCGTAAGCTCTACTTAGGTAATTCAACTAAATCTGAAGCATGTGAAGGCGACACTTACACTCTTATTGAATCCATTACTCAAGTCGTGAACGAATCTATTATCACAAACGAAGTTTCAACCTGTTATATACGGCCTACTTCTCTTAACCTTAGTTTCACTTATAATAAAAAAGATTAACAACTGCAGCAGTTCTACATACGATAGAGCTAAAAATAATTTTAGCTCTATCGTGATCTTATACTCTCAACCGGCATTCTATTAATAGTGGATTCATATATAATCAGCATGGCTATAATTAATAAATGATGACCTAACCCTATTGATTTCAGGCAATGCAAACATAAAAATATTCGGTTACCCCAATCGTCAGAGTCAGCACTCAAAAATAATATAAGAATTCTCATACAGTAAAATATCAACAGCCAAAGCCTTTATACCCTTCTTAGTCATGCAAAATAACAAATAACTTAATCAGCAAGCACTACAACTAACTGTCCTGCACATATCCATTTACACCATCATGATGCATGCAATAATACGCAATAAATAAAATATGGATTTGACTCTTAAGGGACTCTTTATGAATAAATTTTCTAGCGTTATATTGATCCTCACGCTATCAGGCTGTGGGAGTGATGATACAGATACTCCTACGCCTGTTCAGCCGCTTCCTGGTAATCAGCTTAACCTTCAGTCAATCACATCTTCTGACGGTATATTCAGTAGTAATTTAGGGGGTATTACCTCTCTTGAAAAAATACAGTTACTTGCGGATGGTCAACTTTTACTGTTAGGTGAAACGTCAACTAAAGCTGAATATGGCCAGTATCAAGGCTTTTCAGCCTTCACAAATAGTGAAGGTAAAACAGACGCCATACAAAAAAGCGAAACAGGTTTTGCCGATGCTTGTGTACACCCTTCTGGGGAGTATTCAGTCGCTGCATTTATGCCTTCTGAGAGTCAATATAACCAAATTGAAATTCAGCGGTTCTCTAAAGCGCACCAGCTACTATATTCTGCACCCATGGCCGCGACCACTTTAGAACCTGAATATGATATTAACTTTGATCACGATGAATGGTTAAACGATCCGTTTGAAATAGTCGATAACCCACATGAAAATATAGACGAGAAATACAGTCAGCATTCTATATCTTGGGGGCGATTTGGCTTAATTTCATTAAATTGTGACCAAGAAGAGCTACTCACTGCCTTTAACAATGGCGGTCAAAAACTCGCAAAATACAGCACCGATTTAACATTCCAGTGGGAGAAGGTACTTTCTATCTATTACTGGGGAAGTAGCGAACGTAAATCAAAATCCACCAAAATCGCACACGCCGATAATGGTGACATTTATGTAATTGATACGTTAACCAGTAACGCCATCCCTGCTTATAACGATCGCTTTAACAGTCATTTAGCGTTAGCTGAAAACACGCGACATACAACCAATCACATTTTATTTAAACACCTGAATGCTCAAGGGGAACTCATATACGAAGAACTATTTCCCAGTATTCACTCTCAATTTTTAAAAGATATTGCCCTGTATAATGATCATTTATTTGTGGGTAGCATTAGTGCTTTAGTAAAATCAGATGCTTACAATAACACTGTAGAACTGGACATCAGCATCCTTAACATCAACATTG
>JAWUXY010000069.1:0-10409 GCA_034111105.1 Bermanella sp.
ATGGATTTTGATCTTTACGATTCACAAGGTAACTTTCAAGCCCAAGTGGCACGCAGCGGTGTTGCATTAATGGAAAACGGTGCCGCCGTTAGTATTCAAGAAATTTATTATGCTGATCAAGCGTTTGGCCAAGGCCAATTATAGCGTACAGGAGAAATAGATGTTAATAATACCGGTGCCATTACCCAGAATATTTCACCTTTAACTCAGTTTCAATTCAACAACAACATTGTTAACGCCCGAAATGCAGAGACCAGTGTAACCTTAGACTTACCGAACGACTCTAACCCCATTACACTCGACAATGTGCAGCTCAGTGATGTACCGCTCAATAATGCACAAACCGCAAGTCTCAACTCGAATGTCTTACCTTCACAGGTTCAAATTCAAAACAGTGTATTACTAGAGTCTAGCTCTACGACGGCTATTGATATGAGTGCATCTGAAAAACGGGCATCTGTTCAGGCCTATTTTCAAAATAGAATTAAAAACGAACAAAGTGATTTAATTGTCAACAATGACCCAGTCAATCAACACCATATACGCCAATCTAAACCTGATGATTTGACGCCATCAAAGTCATTGAATGATAGCCAGTCGTTTTTTAAAGCAGAAAGCACCCAGGACAAAAAATTAGACGATTTAAAGCTATTAGTCGAAAATTTAAAACTGATTCGAGAGCGACAAACGACGATGCAAGATAAACTCAATATTTATCATCAGGTAGGCCAGTTAAAAGACGTTTAAAAAAACGCTGAGAAGTATTTTATATTTTACTTACAAGGCCATCATGGCTTTTAAGTAAATACCGTGACCAACCGTTAGTTGATTCGGCGTAACAACATAATCTTCTTCTGAGGTGGAGCGCCCACCTAATATAATACCGGTTAAACTCACCTCATAGCCCACACCCCAAGCTAAACCTGAGTTTTTATCAAATTCTAATAACCCATAATAACCAAGTTGAAAGGTAGACCGACTGGCTAAACCAGAAAGACTGTCAGCTGAAACCGTTGAGTCCACATCATTATTGGCTCTGGCTATATTTGCATCGGAAGGCTCTATGGTCATATAACCGATCTCAGCAAACACTTCAGAATTAAACCCTGATTCGTATCCTGCCCCACCTGCCAAACGCTCCATTAATTGATTCGCCATGTAATACCCAAAAAACATATATTCAACTTCTGGGTCTATCCATGACACTTCACATACGCGGGTCGCACAATAGCGATCATCGAAAGCTAAATTCACAACGACTTTAGAAGGTTGGCTCCACTTTGCATAGGTTACGCCGGATTTTGAGTTCCAACTATCATAGCTGTACAGTTTAAAGCCTTGGTAATCGTATTCAAATTCGCTTTGTATCGGCTGGTAATCTAAATCGCTATCACTTTTGAAGCGCCCTGCAATTTTTCCTGATTCAATGCTCGCGCCCCAATCACCTAAACCAAACTTCACTAAAATGTTACGACTGCGTTCTTGATCTTGATCTAAATCGGCAATGATACCAAAGAACATGTTATCGCCAACATTGAGAGTAAAGTCTAATGTTTGAAAACCCGAGTCGTCATAATCAATTGCGGAGGAGTCCTCACCTATATTTTCAAAGGTGAGGCTTTTGTATGTATAACCTAAGTAGCTTTGTGTTTGAGCGTAACTAAAATTGGAAACCATAAGAAAGATTAAAACTGATAATTTTTTCATAATAATTTCCTGATAATGTTAGTTAGATGCTCATAATGGTTTTACGGTAATACTGCATTTCTTCAATACTTTCACGGATATCATCTAACGCTTGATGAGACCCTTTTTTGGTTAAACCGGATAATTTTTCTGGTGCCCAGCGACGGGCCAATTCTTTTAACGTGCTCACATCAATGTTGCGATAATGGAAAAAATCTTCTAGCTCTGGCATGTATTTATTTAAGAAACGGCGGTCTTGATGAACACTATTACCACACATAGGGCTGACGCCTTTGCCTATGTATTGCTGTAAAAAGGCGATGGTTTGTTTTACCGCTTCGGCTTCACTCGTTTTACTGTCTTTGACACGCTGTACTAAGCCAGAATTACCATGGG
Source organism: Bermanella sp. (assembly GCA_034111105.1). Lineage (GTDB taxonomy): Bacteria > Pseudomonadota > Gammaproteobacteria > Pseudomonadales > Oceanobacteraceae > Bermanella. The sequence goes on from JAWUXY010000069.1 coordinate 2,083, forward strand.
TTTTGGTGTTCCAGTCGTCCATGTTATCAATGATATTGTCTGGTTGGTGAATGGCTAACACAGGGCCTTCAGCTAGAATGTTTAAATCACCATCGGTAACAATTGTGGCAATTTCAATAATCACATCGGTGGCGGGCTCTAGGCCTGTCATCTCAAGGTCAATCCAAATTAGGTTATGCTTGTTTTCCATCTTGTGTCCTTTTTGCCTTGAGCACTGCTTTACGTGGCAAAGCACTATATAATTCATTAAAGACCAATTTGAACACATATCTATGTCAAAACGAAAGCTCAATAAACGTCAGACTTGGCGAATCAATAAGATCCAGCAAGAACGCAGCGAGCGTGCCAATAAGAAAGAAGAGCAAATTCATGACGAACTAGAAGGTGGTGACCTTGGTCCCGAGCAGTCTGGGCAAGTTATCGCTCACTTTGGCACACAGGTATTAATCGAGGGTGTCGATGGCGAGCAAAAGCGCTGTCACATGCGTGCCAACCTTGGCGGCTTAGTCACGGGCGATTCTGTCGTATGGCGCATAGGTAAAGACGAACACGGCGTAGTGGTTGCGCGTAATGAGCGAGAGTCTGAATTACGTCGCCCCAACATGTATGGCGAGTTAAAGAGTGTCGCGTCAAATATAGATTATATGGTCATTGTGGTGGCACCCGAGCCTTATGCTCACCGCAACTTAATTGACCGCTACCTAGTCGCCGCTGAGATGAGCGGCATTGAGCCGGTTTTATGTTTAAACAAAATCGACTTAATTAACGACGAGAACCAAGAGCACTTTTTGCACCTTGTGCACGATTACCAAGAAATTGGCTATCGCTTTATGCATGCCAGCACCAAAATTGAAGAGGGTTTAGAAGACTTAAAAGCATTCTTAAAAGACCGCATTAGTGTGTTTGTGGGCCAAAGTGGTGTCGGTAAATCCAGTATTATCTCTACCCTATTACCTGATGAAGACATTCGCGTGGGTGCACTAAGCGAGCAAAGCCGTAAAGGTAAGCATACCACCACAACCGCAACCCTGTTTCACTTCCCTAGCGGCGGCGATTTAATCGATAGCCCAGGGATTCGTGAGTTTGGTTTATGGCACATGGAAGAACATGAGATTCTTGAAGGCTTTATTGAATTTAAACCCTTCATTGGCACCTGTACGTTCCGCGACTGTAAACACAATGCTGAACCCGGTTGTGCGATCAAAAAGGCATTAGAAGATGGCCACATTAGCGAGCGTCGTTATGACAGCTACCAACAGATTATTAATAGCCTATTAGATGTGGCTATGCGTCCCCATTAAGCATCTGGCAAATCACGCATAACAAGCCATACTGATTGTAACTATTGTGTAGGTACTGTTAGATGCAACTTGTTATGTATATTAGTGATTATGACCGCCCCCTTAGTGACTTAAACAGTGACCTAAGGGCTATATTAAAAACGGCTATCACTCATAATTTAACGAATAATATCACTGGTATATTATTTTTTGATAACGGCAAGTTTATTCAAATATTAGAAGGTGAAGCCGAACACCTCACCCCTCTGCTTGATCGCATTCAACTTGATACCCGTCATAAAAATGTCAATATCCTCATGAATGAGCCTATCGAAAAAAGAGAAATTGATATCTGGAGCATGAAGGCATTTGACCTGTCTGAAAACGAACCTCAAGACTGGGCATCGTTAGAAGAATTACGCGACGCTTATTTAAATACATTCAAGGTATCGAGCAAGCAAATATCCTCTTGGATTGAACACTTTATTAAAGACTACCCTCGTTTCAAACAAAATGAGCGTATTTAGATCATGTAATTTAAAAATAGAGTACTTATTTTTTGTAGTAACATGCTTATTTCATAAAACTTAATATTGTTTATGATGGGCAGTGAAGAATAACCCCACAGCCACGAAGCGGCTGATTAATTGGCTCTTTTATATTTTTATTTATATTTTAATGCAAGAAAATTCGCTATTGCTACCGTTACGAAAATACCAAGTAAATTTACATCCATATAAACGCTTTTTGATAATTTATAAATGCATAAAGCATCGATTAAACACATAAGATCACGCTAAGCAGAAGAATAATTAGCTATCATCGTAAGAAACAATGACGTCTATTTTTCTATTTATAGGCTTAATTATTATGTGTTTTTTACAAGCACAGATGTATTTCTTGAACCTGTCGTACGTTTTTTTGGATCATAGAAGGTATCAACAATTTGAAAAGAAGCTTTTCGCATCATCCCCGCAGATGCTAAGTTTTCTTCATGACGTTCAATATATACCTTTTCGCATTGTTCTTTTTTGGCTAATTCAATTGCCTTTTGCAGTAACGCAGTGCCAATGCCGTTACCATTATAATTTTTGTTCACTACCACATCATTAATGTATGCAATTGTTGAAAGATTCGTATATTGACTTAACTCAGGAGGACATGCTTCTTTAAAGATTAAAATCGCAAACCCCATTATTTCTTGCTCTTCTGCTAGGACCGCAAGTGCCTTGTCGTCTTGTATTAATTGAAATTGTAGATCTATGCTTTCATCTGTAATGTAATTCCATTCATTTGTGCCATCTCGAATTAAAATCTCTCTCATTTGTTCAAAATCAGCTGAATTCAACGGTCTTGAATGTACTTTCATATTTCACCTCTATCTGGCGCATAATGCTTTGTCATAAAAAACGTTACATCGTCACATCTATTTATGGGCCTACCTTAATGGCTTTGTTAAGGTTGTACCACATGGACACCAATTAGTTTATAGAACATTGATGGTACGATATATTTCTTTTCCTGCACTTAATGTAACCTTTTATTCATCTTTCTTAATCGATGTAATTAGATGCTCTATTGGGTATCCACAAGTACACACAAAAAGATTCGGTATTACGGGAGAATAATGTCACTCAATATTAGTGCATGTAATTCATAACCCCCGAACAATCACGTAATCCAACAATTTGGGGCACCATAACTTCAATTCTGAACGTAGCACCATTTTTACTGCTTTAATAACTTGCTAGGGAAACTTTCGATTGAGCTTACCCGATTTATATAAGAGGGTTATGCCTATTGCCACCTCAAGTAACTCTATTATGATAAAGGATAATTGTGTATTGCTTATACCACCGAAAAAATACGAGCCTACAAGTCTGAAACAAATAAATGAGATTATAATTATTGATGCAAGTAACGCAGAATAAATCCACGTTTTACTAAAGTAATATAACAAAGCAATAGAAACCCCTATGCCGATCATTAGGCTACAATAGATTAAAATAAATGCAATTTTCCCATCTGAGTCTGAAGCACTTAAACCTATTCTTGCTAGCTTAGAATCAACATCCAATAAAGCATTAAAGCCTGATACGACAAAATAGACTGACATTAATGCAATATAAATTTTACCAAACATATCTGTTTTCATTCATTAATCCTTGATTTTAACGATTTTTATAACACCCTATTAACAGGCTAAATATTGTTGACTAAACATTTTAACGAAGAAACAAAAGCCAACTTCATATCGTCCATATTTAACCGCTTTCTATGTATAGGCACTGATACTACAATTCTTGATAAAACAATTTTAAACCTTTGGCTAACCCAACAGGAAAAGTCGAGTAATGGTCTGTACCCTCGACAATTTCATCACTGATGTATAATCCTTGATAATGCCTTGAACGAAGACGTTTTATAAATCGTACATGACCATCAACCATATCATTGCGCATTCCGTTTTCTGGCACTTCTAAAGCACCAGTAGCGACGAATATTTTGGCATTTAGTGAATTATTGGTTTTTGAAAATTCATTTTCTAAATCGAATATATAATCATTTTTGAACCACAAAGAAGGGCTCGTTAAAATATAGCCAGAAAACAGTGATGGTTTGGTTAATAATACCCATGCCCCAAAAGAGCCACCAAGAGAATGCCCTGAGAGTATTCTGTTATGAACGTCAATACGATAATTTTTCTCTACAAAAGGAAATACTTCCCTTTCAATAAATGCTAGATACTCAGTGGCGCCCCCCGTTACATACTTTTTCCAACTTTTATCCACAACAGGCGTAAAATCTCGTACTCGGCTATTCTGACCATTTTCTCCATGCGCAAAAGAGATTCCAACTACTATTGATTTATCCATGCTTGGAAAATGAGTCACACCTGCTGCAACTTTAAATGTATGGGGACCATCATTTAAATAAAGAACAGGATACTGTTTAGATTGATTCTTTTCTTCAAAATAATCACGAGGCACTTTAATATAAAGATCGTATTTACGCTTCAAAATAGTAGATTCAATAGTCACAACCTCAGAATTTGATATTTCAAAAACCTGATTTTCATTCGCTGCAGCTGAGAGTACTGCACTGAACGAGAAAGACATACACAATATTTTTATAAGTATTTTATTCATCTGATGCCTAATTAGAGATATCTGAATTGCCGAGGAAAGTACATATTCCGTTTAAACACCTTGTTATTTGTGAATCAAGATTAACCATGCACCACTTTATTTGGACATCTCGAATTGTGGCATTAAAACGACAAAACCTTCAGTGATTTCGTTTCTTAGCTTAGATAACGCTCGACTTTCTTCGGACTCATAAAAGCTTTTTGCTAGTACTTTACTTTTAAATTTATAAACAACCATATGTGAGTATGGCGAAGAACCTTCTAAAAAATCTAAATAGTTGGCAATCACTAGTTCGCCACCAAATTTTTCAACTATTGGCGCGGATAATGGCCCTAATAGTTCGATTCTTTCTCTATCGAGAATATTATAATGATAAATAATATAATAATTCATTGTATACCTACTTTGACAGTTAACCATTTATTCTATATCTATGGCAGAGAAATATAATACAGGACACGCAACGTCTTTAAAAAATTAATTAAGGCACTCATGACAATAATAATTATGAATTTTTAAATTCCAGTACTAGACAAAAAAATCTTTCTAACGATTTTTCATGTTGGTTTCGATCAGCATTTTTTGAGTATGTATCCCAGTTGATATCTTGTGGAGATAATCCCATTTCTACGGCCAGAATCATATTTTGCCAGCCTGCTGTGGATTCATAAAATCCATACTTTTCTGCAACCCAATTATGGAACCCCGAAAACGCTGGAATCGTATTATTTTTAATGTTAGCAGTGTACATAGCGGCTTCGAAACCATTTATGTATGAGCGCAAATTTGATAATTTTTGCTCGCCAATATACATGCCAGTGCGAACGCTAATTTTATTGAGTAGATCGTAGAGGGTATATTCCATATGTACCACTTTGATGCTTAACGCCCGCAAGCACAGGAGAGCTTACGAATCCAGAAAGCTTGTTGGCGAATTGGCTGGCTTTATTATGTGTTATTATTATCATTATTCTCATTTTCAAGTTTTTTAATTTTAGCTTTTAGCTCTTTCTTTTTAGTAGCCCATTGATCCGTATAATAACCCCTATGGGCTCTATTTTGCTTATCAATTGGTAATGATGGAGGCATATCAGCCACAAAAAAATAAAAGACTGGGCCAAAAATTGGTAAAAACAATATTAATGCCAATAGAGCTTTATATTTACGAGGTTTTTCTGAACGCCATAAACCAATAGCAATATATATAGATGCAAACTCAATTAATATGATGATGTACAACATTTTTATCTATCTCAACACATAACGCCAAGTTGTGGGGCGGTGAAACATAGTGAGGAACGAACGCAGTGTAACCGTCCCAGCCACGAAGTGGCGATCACGAACGTATTGTTATGAGTGTTCTTCAAGAGAAAAGCATCTTATGCAAGCCAACAAATATGAATGGAGTGCCACAAAATAAAATAAAGAAGCCCGTATATTTCAACATTTCCTTTCGATGGTAGTTACCTTCGTCAGTAAAAAATGATGGCATAAACATGCTGAAGGCTAAATATTTCCCCCACTCTCTACCGGCCTTGAAATTATTTATCAAGCCGTACATATGCCTCGCTGCTTTAGCCCAAAAATAAAACCCTAACGCAAACAGAGGCAACCCTATTACAGCTACTAATATATCAATCTGAGTTTCAGTCATATCCCTATTTACTCATAACGCGTTTTATAAATGGCGCGCATTTTTTGCGCGTCCAGTGAAGGCCGTTTTTTGGCCGTAACGATATTTAATAAACTTTTTATATTTCGTTTTCAAAGAACCTATCGATATACGGTTCTACAACTCTATCAAGTTTAACTAATTCAGCTTTTGGTACATGGTTTACAAAGCCAGATTGCGCTACACCTCCATTTAGCGCAAGCTCACGCAAAACTTCTTTAACCATTCGCTCTTTACTTAGACCTCTTGATAATACATTTAATCTGGAACTGACAGAACTATGAATTACAGGGCGATCAAAGCGAGAATTAGAAAACATTTCTGCACCAAGAACTACTTTTGTAATCAACGACTTCCAATCTTCTGGTACAAGGCTAAATATTCGTTTTATATCTTCAGCAGTTAGAGAGTGATAAGGCTCTTTATTTAGTTTTGCCACAACTATTTTCACCGAACCCTCCTAGAAATATAACGCCCAAAGCAGCGCGCGCCGCTTTTTGGCGTCCGCTGCCTTTGTTTGTTAGTTGCCAATTTCACGCTGAGCTTGTTCATATGTGTCGTATAATTTTTTAACTTTATTACTAAGCGTCATGCCGCCTTTTGTTCCACGATCGGTCCAATAATGACCTTGAAGCTCATATACTGGTGAACCATGAATCTCTAGAGCAAAAGACCCATGGTGTATTTCACTTCTAACACCCTGCAGTTCAATTTTAGGCTCGTTTCGATACACTCCCAAAAGCTTGAATAAGTCTTCGTCTTCTTGCTGTTCAATACTATGTGCAACTAGAACAGAGCGAGATTCTTTTGTCATCAACCTGACGCTTAGAAATGTCAAAGACTGCCTAATAACAGCATACCCTTGAATAGGGTCAATACCTTTTCCTGTTTCGGGATTAATCCAGCTGCTTTTTAATTCAACACGCCAGGTTCCTCTTAAATCAGGGCGTTTTACATACCACCCTTTAAATATTCTCCATGACCAAAGGTACTTATTAAACACGGCAACAAAAAGGGTTATTGCACCGACAACCGTACTAAATGGCTTGATAAAGTCAGCGCTGAGCACAGGCATACCCTGAAACCAAAGGGCAAGTAACCAAACTGCAATTGTTAACGCGATAAATGAAGAGATATGGAGTCGAGTTAGCATTTATTTATACCCTATATAATCCCATGCATCACTGAGGAATTGATGAGCACCTTGACGAGTCCAAGGTTGAGGACCTCTAAAAAGATACTTGAGCTCACTTACTTCGCCCCATTCAGAGCACTTTTCATCGCTGATTGTATTATTGAACAACTCAGCCAATACGGCTCTGACCATCGGTATATATGAAGAGCATTGAAAACATGAATTAGAAGCATTGAAGACAAGGCACTCAACAAGAAAGCTAGGTGCGTCTTGAGCTGACTTCACACCATTCTCTGACATTTCATTCGACAGTGTTTTGAGCACCCTGACTATTCTTTTATACCGTCTAGATGTGGCGTCATTTTTAGAAACTCCATTTTGATAGTGTTGTTCCGGCCAATTTCGAACCCTAAAGGGCTTTTCATCATCAGGCCTCATTTCTACCCCTGACAAATATCTAGTAGCAGACGTGTATCGTCTATGTTCAAAGAATGCGGCGACATCGGATTCAACACGGTAAGTATTTTCTTTAATATCAAAAGATTTGCTACTCCTAGATACGGACGCTCTACCAAATCTTGCTACTAGAGCTTCTTCTAGCTCATTTTTGAAAACTAAATATGTGTAGGTTCCATCGCTGAAACTCTTATTAAGCTCTGCCTTGACGTTGTCATCAGGATATTCGGGAAAGAAGGTGTCATAACAAACGACGCCAATGTCAACATCACTATCTTTTCGTACATTTACTCGATTTCTATAGGAACCCTGAGTAAATACCTTTATGTCTCGATTTTGTAACTTAGGACTATTTTGAATTGCTTGCCTAATTTGACGTTCTGCATTTTCAGCTCGTTCCTGTTCAGTTTTACTTGGGCCTTGCGCCCATCTTGAAAAAACTGACTCCCAATCTCTACTCATTCTAATTCCTTTAGTGATGCTGCATAGCAACTAACGCCTCACTAAGAGGCAAAAAATAGTTGGTTAAAATAAGCGACGCAGGAGCAAAAACCAACTGTTTTTTGTCCTTTTTAGTGCCTTGTTAGTTGCCAATTAGCTCGATGTTAACTTTTACGTTATTGCTGATAAAGAAC
>JAWUXY010000070.1:0-20769 GCA_034111105.1 Bermanella sp.
CAGGGAATTTTATGAAAAGTACAATATTAACGTGGACCATGATGGTCCTACTGTCATTACTGACAGCCTGCGGCGGGTCTGATTCGTCAGATGGATCTAAATTCAGTAAGTCAGATGACACCCCTACAGATACAACAGATAAAACAGGCGATGATACTGGAACTGATGTGCCTGTTACTGTGCCTGAAGATAATGTGTTAGTTGCATTAGGAGTAGGCTCAGGGAGTACGTTTCAACCAGGTGCTGCGCAAACTGGCTTATCAGGGAATGAAGTGTTAACAGCGAATGGCAGTATATCTGTTCAAGTTGATATAGTAGATTCAAATGCTAATAATGCTCAATTTTTAGGACTCAGGGAAGTTACATTTGAGTCTACATGTTCACAAGCAGGCCTCGCTGAATTTGTACCAAGTACCATTAAAGCGTCAGGGTTTGCGAAGACTATTTATAATGATTTAGGTTGTGGTAAGGAATCTGGAAACATTGATGATGTGGTTATCTATGTTGCAGAAGAGCAAGATAATCCAAATGCTACGGCAAGAACAAGCTTACGGATTGCTGCCGCTCAAGTGGGAGGTATCGACTTTGTATCTGCAGAACCACCAGTAATATCTGTCGACGGGTTTAGTGCTGGTGATAGCCAGTCATATAGTGAAATGACATTTAAAATCATTGATAAATCAGGTAACCCTATGCCTAGTCGAACTGTAAAGTTTGCTTTTGCTCATAATGTAGGTGGTGCTGTCTTATCAAAGGAAAGTGTAATTACTCAGGCGGATGGTACTGCTAAAGTTAATGTCAGGTCAGGAGTAAGTGAAGGAAAGGTATCTATTAAGGCTATGCTAGAAAGTGAAGGAGAAAGCTATGAGGTTACTTCACAGCAAATTTCAATACAGACTAAGTTTCCAGAAGCGGACAGCTTAACACTTTCAGCGTCGACTTTTAATCCAAATGCTTGGGAAAAATCAGGGGCAGAAGTTGTGTTTACAGCACATTTAAATGACCACTTTGGAAGCTATGTTTTAGATGGTACAGAAGTGACTTTTCGTGCTACGGGTGGGTCAATAGAGCGTACATGCAAAACGGTTGACGGAAAATGTACAGCTAAGTGGGAGAGTGCAAATCCAAAACCGGTAGACGGCTATGTGAGTGTTGTTGCCTATGTAGAAGGCGTTGGTGATTATCAAGATAATATTAAAGGTTCGGGTGATGGCTTTTTTAATTTTGGCGATGATTTTAACTCTTATCCTGAGCAATATGTCGATGCTAATGGTAATGGGCAATTTGATGCGGATGGAGCTTATCAGCCTACAGTTGATATTGATGAAGACGGTATCCCTGAGTTTTTGTGGGCGGCTGATGCTTATAAAGCAAATGTTCGTCAATCAGATGGTACATATGAAGTCGAGAGTGTTAACTTTAAAGAAGAATATATTGATGCAAACAGTAATGGCGTTTTTGACTCAGATAAAGGTGATAGATACCAAGGTATCAACTGCTCAGATAACGCAAGAGCTATAGGTCATTGTGCCGAAAAATCAGTTACTGTTTTAAAGACAGCTCGCATTCAAATGTCTCAAGGAAATACTGCATATGTAGAAGGCCCTTTTGGCTTTGACAGTGCATTAGGGCGCTACGATACAACCAAAAGGTTAACGTGTATCGATGCTAGTAAATCAATTCAGAATATAGCCTGGCGTATTGCAGACTCTGCAGCTCGTAGAAATCACTTACCAAATGGGACAACTGTTGAATTGGATATGAGCGATGTTGATCCAGTGACAAAATCTGGTTTTGGTACAGTGGGCAGTGTATACCCTGCTACCGCATGGTCTTTATGGAGCTCATACCCTGCTAATGTGATAGATGAAACAGGTAAAACAGCTTCTGAAATTGCAGCAGCAAAAGCAGAGAGAAAGTATAATTATCTTAATGCCCGTGGGCACTTAGTTAAAGCATCAATTATACGTGGCGAAAATCCAAAGACCATAACTGGTTTGGGTGCGGTTGGGGTAAAAGTAAAAACGGTTAATGGGCCTGAAATAACAGCTGGTACGATTAATGTTGATGTTTATGGACATAAATCATCACTTTTTAAGAGCGGTATTCCTCAGGCTAAAGTTGATGTTAGCAGTGGTGCTGCTACTTTCACTATAAAGGTTAGAAACGCCTGCTCTCAAGGCTTACCTGAGAACGCTACATTACTCATTGGTCTTAGTAATGGCACTTTAGGTGCAGTAACCGCGGCAGGTGGAGCTGGGGCAGTAATTGCTAATGATGCATCAAGTGCCTCAATTTCTATTAATGACTCTGCTCAGACAGCCATTGTTAACTTAAGTATTGCTCCTGATAGTGAAACTGGTGAAGTGCCAAATAGCTTAACAGTCGATTATCAAGTGCCAGACGGTAGTGATTTTAGAATCTACCGATTAAGTGATTTCAATATTAAAGATTAATTTATACGCGCTCTTGCGAGCGCATTGTTTTTGTTGGAATGTATGACTGAATTAAAAAACGATCGTTTTCTTCGTGCTTTACTTAAGCAACCTGTAGATCGCACGCCCATTTGGATGATGCGCCAAGCGGGGCGTTATTTGCCAGAGTACCGTGCAAGCCGTGCGACGGCTGGCTCATTTATGGATCTGTGCATGAATCATGAGTTCGCTTGTGAAGTCACCATGCAGCCCCTTGAGCGCTATCCATTAGACGCTGCGATTTTGTTTAGTGATATTTTGACCATTCCTGATGCGATGGATTTGGGTCTTTATTTCGAAACAGGTGAGGGCCCTAAATTCAAAAAAGTGGTACGTACAGAGCAAGATGTAGCGGCTCTGCCCATTGTCAATACCGCCAGTGATTTGTCTTATGTGACAAAAGCGGTGTCGACAATTCGCCATGAATTGAATGGCCGCGTTCCGTTAATTGGGTTTTCTGGCTCGCCTTGGACACTCGCCACTTACATGGTTGAGGGCGGTAGCAGTAAAGATTTTCGTCATGTGAAAGCCATGATGTACAGCCAGCCTGAAGTGATGCATGAGCTGCTAAATAAACTCGCCTTGTCTGTCATTGATTATTTAAATGCGCAGATTCAAGCGGGTGCTCAAGCGGTGCAAATTTTTGATACCTGGGGTGGTGTGTTAAGCCATGCTGCGTACCAAGAGTTTTCATTGAAGTACATGCAGAAAATTGTCGACGGTTTAATTCGTGAACACGAAGGTCGTACAGTCCCTGTTATTTTGTTCACCAAAGGCGCAGGTCAATGGTTAGAAATGATGGCGGACACTGGCTGTGATGCACTCGGTTTAGATTGGACGACTGATATTGCCAGCGCACGTCGTCGTGTTGGTGATCAAGTAGCCCTGCAGGGGAATATGGACCCAAGCGTGCTCTATGCTAAACCTGCCCGGATTCGTGAAGAAGTTGCTTCTATTTTGGCAAATTATGGTACTGGCTCAGGCCATGTTTTTAACCTAGGCCACGGTATTCACCAGTTTGTGGATCCCGATCATGCTAAAGCCTTTATAGAGGCCGTAGTTGAATTGAGTCCTGAATATCATAAGTAGACTTTAATTGACATTTGTTCACTAAATGTCCATTTAAAAACCCATTAAAAGCACAGCTTTTAATGGGTTTTTTGTTTTAAAGCCATTAGGTTTTGTAGCGGTCAGAATATAATCTAGTGTCATTTTGATGTGCTTGCTTCAACTAAAGTGTTTTTGTGTTTATGGTGCGAAATCAATACGTCATATTGAGCAAACTTCTGATAGGAGTCTTAAATTATTGGGGATAAGTCATCAATGAAAGGGATGTGGCGCGAATTAGTACAAAAAATCTCTTACTTAAACCATAACGTTTCTTTGTTTTATGGTTCGATTTATCAGTGTTATTGCACCCTGCGCGTTTTACCAAAAGCGATATTGAAGAGTCATTGTGTAATGGGCTATCGGGTCTTCTTTTGTTACAGAAAAAACTTGGATTTTTCACTTAGTCCGTGAAGGGATTGTTGTTAAGTGGCCGTTATAACAAACCAACTTTCTATGTTGAGGGTATATGACATGGAGCTTATGTGGCCCATTAAGGACATCAGTATTCAGCGTTTTAATTCAGTGACCTGTGTACTGTCTATATTTAAATATATTAGCGCGTTGCAGGGACGTTAATGCAAACAAAGCAAATGATAAAAAATATGCCAATTGATCGTAAAAACGTTCTTGTTTTTTGACCAAGGTATTACAATGTGTATAGTAAGCAGTACATAAGGTATGACTTATCAATCAGTCTATTATTTACATCGCACTTTAATCTGGAGTCATCCCTTTATATGAACCTGCTATGGGTCGTACTGTTGCCTCTTATAGGCACACTAGTTCCTTTGTTAACAGAGCGTTTTGGGCGTAATGCCTGTGCTTTTTCAGTTGCAATATTACCCGCTTGGTCACTTATTTTAGTGTTCATGTATGCAGGAAATATATTTGATGGTGAAGCCGTTAGGCAAACCATAGATTGGATCCCAGCTATTGGTTTGGATCTTTCATTTCGGCTTGATGGCCTTTCTCTATTATTCTTGTTATTGATCCTCGGCATTGGTCTGCTGGTGATTCTGTATGCGCGATATTATTTATCTTCAAAAGACTCGATGGGTCAATTCTATGCTTACCTGATGCTATTTATGAGCGCCATGGTCGGTATTGTTATATCGAATAATTTGATTCAATTATGGATGTTTTGGGAATTGACGAGCATTAGCTCGTTTTTATTAATCAGTTTTTGGTCCCATAAGTCCGATGCTCGCAAGGGTGCAAGAATGGCCCTAACAGTCACGGGCGCCGGTGGACTTGCCTTGTTAGCGGGGCTATTGCTGATAGCTAATATCGTTGATAGTTATGACCTTGATACGGTCTTGGCCAGTGGCGACTTGATACGTTCACATGCCGCTTACCCGGTTGCACTAGTCTTGGTGCTTCTTGGCGCATTTACTAAATCGGCTCAGTTCCCATTTCATTTTTGGTTGCCTCACGCCATGGCAGCGCCTACACCTGTAAGTGCTTACTTACACTCTGCGACAATGGTAAAAGCCGGTATCTTCCTGATGGCTCGTTTTTACCCCGCGCTAGCCGGTACCGATTTATGGTTTATTATTGTCAGCATAACCGGCCTAATAACGTTGCTTTTAGGGGCTTATATTGCTCTGTTTAAACACGATCTTAAGGGCTTACTTGCTTATTCGACGATCAGCCATTTAGGCCTTATTACTCTTTTATTGGGCTTGAACTCCGACCTTGCAGCGGTCGCAGCTGTATTCCATGTTATTAACCATGCGATCTTCAAAGCCTCGTTGTTTATGGCCGCAGGTATTATTGATCATGAGTCTGGCTCACGGGATATGCGCAAGCTCAATGGCTTGATGAAATACATGCCCTATACCGCCACACTGGCAATTGTCGCGGCGTTATCCATGGCTGGCGTGCCATTGCTCAATGGCTTTTTATCAAAAGAAATGTTTTTTGCTGAGACCCTTAACCTTAGTATGCTTGGCTCACTTTCTTGGTTGATCCCCTTGCTTGCTACCGTGGGCGCGGCGTTTTCTGTGGCTTACTCGTTACGCTTTATTCATGATGTGTTCTTTAACGGTGAGCCAATCGATCTGCCTAAAACCCCAAAAGAACCGCCACGCTACATGAAAGTACCCGTGGAGATTCTTGTGGCGTTGTGTTTATTGGTGGGCATTTTCCCTGCTTTTGTCGTGGGGGATTTATTGAATGTCGCTTCTGCTTCTTTGCTTATTAACGGCCTTCCTACTTACAGCTTGGCCGTGTGGCATGGGCTTAATATTCCGTTATTTATGAGTATTCTTGCTATGGTTGGCGGCATCACGATTTACTATAACCGCCGTCATTTATTTCAATTCCAATCACAATTTGATGAGCCTGATGCAAAACATATTTTTGAGGGTGTCATCCAGCGGGTTGTCAAAGCGTCGGAATACATTATTGATCTCTTAGAAAACGGCTCCTTACAACGTTATATCTTTTTACTGCTTTTGTTTACATTGACGATGGCGGCAGTGCCGCTGTTTAATCTGACACAAAATGCAGGTTCACGCCCTCAAATCCCGATTGATGCTGTCACGATAACAGGTGCCGTGTTGATGATTTTAAGTGCCATCGCAACGGTGGTATGGCATAGAAGACGTTTCCTTGCACTCATATTTTTGTCTGTGGTGGGACTCGTCGTCTCACTGGCATTTGCTCATTTCTCTGCTCCTGATTTAGCGCTTACACAGCTTTCAGTTGAGATTGTGACCATTATTTTGCTACTGCTGGCGTTATTCTTTTTACCGCAAAGTACGCTAAAAGAATCGAGCAACAGGCGCTTAAGTGGCGATTTATTTGTCGCTGGAATGATAGGGTGCGTAATCGGCACCATCTGTTACGCAATGCTAACAACCCCTTTGAATACCATTTCTGATTTCTTTTTAGCGAACAGTAAAACCGGTGGCGGTGGCACAAACGTGGTTAATGTTATCTTGGTGGATTTCCGAGGGTTCGATACATTGGGTGAAATCACCGTACTGGGTATCGCTGCATTGGGTATCTTTAAGCTTATTGCCAAGATGCGAATCTACATGCCGACCCGTGACGACAAGGGGCGTGCTTGGAGTAATGATCCACACCCTATGATGTTTGAAATGGTGTCACAAAGTTTGCTTCCTTTAGCATTACTGGTATCGGTTTATATTTTCTTACGTGGGCATAACGTACCCGGTGGTGGTTTCATTGCAGGTTTGATTACGGCCGTAGCGATTATTCAGCAATACATTGCACATGGTGTTCATTGGATAAAACCGCGCGTTAAGGTGGATTACCAATGGCTCATTGCTGGTGGAATACTGATAGCGACTGCAACAGGTTTAGGCAGTTGGATCTTTGATAAACCATTTCTTAGTACTTGGTTCGACTATTTCAATTTACCTTGGATTGGCGAATTCGAACTTGCAAGTGCCATGTTGTTTGATTTAGGCGTATACCTAACGGTAGTCGGCGCTGTCATGCTGATACTGGCCAATTTGGGTAAGTTAACCACCAGTGAACGCATTGTTACTAAGGAGAACGATTAATGGAAGCGATGTACGCGTTCTGTGTCGGTGTATTAACCACCTGTGGATTTTTTCTTGTGTTAAGAGGGCGGACATTCACCGTTGTTATCGGGCTGACCTTATTATCGTATGCCGTAAACCTGTTTCTTTTCGCCAGTGGTCGGTTAAAGCTTGATGGTGCTGCTGTGTTAGGGCAGTCCGCTGAATACAGCGACCCACTACCTCAAGCATTGGTTTTAACCGCAATTGTGATCGGCTTTGCTATGACAGCATTTGTGGTGATATTAGCCATGCGCTCTCGTGCCGATCAAGGCAACGATCATGTCGATGGTCAAATCCCTGAGCAGTTAACCAACCTCAGTGCTTCAGATAAGAGGAATGGTTAATGCAGCACCTGCCTATTTACCCTATTTTATTACCGATGTTGGCGGCCATATTTATGCTGCTGCCGCCGTTAAGCAACTCTATAACTCGGCACCGCGTTTTCGCCGTCCTGGTTATGATTCTACTTGTTATCACATCTGCGTTTCTTTTGTTAAGCAGTCATCAACATGGGGTTCAAGTGTATGTGCTTGGTGGTTGGCAGCCGCCGTTTGGCATAACCCTCGTCGCAGATAGACTATCCACCATGATGGTGTTGCTAACCTCGGTATTGGGGCTGTGTGCACAGCTATACGCCTGTGCTGGTGATGATAAAGATGGTATGTTTTTTCATCCATTGTTTATGTTTCAGATCATGGGCATTAATGGCGCGTTTCTAACCGGAGACGTGTTTAACTTGTTTGTTTTCTTCGAAGTATTGCTGATTGCGTCGTATGCGTTATTGATTCATGGCGGTGGTAAACAGAAAACCAAAGCCAATGTGCACTATGTAATTCTTAACCTAGTGGGCTCTAGTATTTTCTTGTTTGCTTTGGGGATTCTCTACGGCACCATCGGCTCACTTAATATTGAAGACATGGCCAACAAGGTACCTTTATTAGGAGAGCATGAGCAGGCTTTAGCCAAAACAGGTGGGTTATTGTTATTGGTGGTATTTGGATTAAAAGCGGCAATGTTACCGCTGCATTTTTGGCTGCCTAAAACGTATGCCGCCGCGAGTGCGCCGGTCGCTGCGCTATTCGCTATTATGACCAAGGTGGGTATTTACAGTATTCTGCGAGTGCATACGACGATCTTTGGTGAAGATGCAGGTGCACTTGCGAGTATCGTTATACCGTGGTTGTGGCCATTAGGTTTGTTAACGATCGTTATGGGTGCTATTGGCGTGCTTGCCAGCCCAAGCTTAAGATTAACCAGTGCCAATTTAGTGGTTGTTTCGGTCGGCACATTGATTGTGGCCATTGCTATGGAACGTGAAGCCGCAACATCCGCTGCGCTTTATTACATGATACACAGCACTCTGGTTACAGGCGCATTATTTTTGATTGCTGATTTAGTGAGTAAACAACGCGGTAAAGCTGAAGATCGGTATGTTATAGCGCGTCAAATGCCCCATGCAAAAGTCATTGGTATTGCATTTTTTATTGCTGCATTAGTTGTAATCGGAATGCCTCCACTATCTGGTTTCGTCGGCAAAATACTCATATTACAAGCCGCGCAAGGCGTGACCGAAATGGTTTGGGTATGGCCCGTTGTTTTGATATCTAGTCTGGTGTGTCTGGTTGCAATATCTCGTGCGGGTACCACCATTTTCTGGCGATCGGCAGGGGAGGCAACAGGTGACGTACCGATTCCCCCGCTAAAGCTGATTGCTGTCGCATTGTTACTTTGTACTTCACCCTTGTTAGTCGTGTTTGGTAGTGCTGTGACCGATTATACCGACCTTGCCGCGTCTCAATTGCATGATCGAACTCCGTTAATTGAATCTATAATCGAAGGAGGGGATGAATAATGAAAGCTAAACCGACATTTCGCTTGTTGCCGATGCCATTCCATTCTCT
Source organism: Bermanella sp. (assembly GCA_034111105.1). GTDB lineage: Bacteria > Pseudomonadota > Gammaproteobacteria > Pseudomonadales > Oceanobacteraceae > Bermanella. The sequence goes on from JAWUXY010000070.1 coordinate 9,040, forward strand.
TTTGTTGCTTATCGTTTGGTTATTGCTTAACAATACAGTGGCACCTGGGCACTTAGTGTTAGGTACGTTTTTGGCCATTGTGATTCCTTTGCTGACATCGGGTATGCAAGATCCTCAACCTAGTTTTCATAAGCCATTTACCATTATTCGTTATGTGTTAATGGTGATCGGTGACATCGTTGTGGCTAATTTTGAAGTAGCGATATTGGTGGTTGGGTCATCTAAACATTTGAACCCGGCACTTGTGGCCATTCCAATGGATATTGAACATGAGCTTCCGATCACCATATTGGCCAGCACGGTATCTTTAACACCGGGTACCGTTAGCGCAGAAATCTCCGAAGATAAAAAATGGCTCTATGTGCATGTGCTTAACCTAACGGATAAAGATGAGCTTATTGCTTTAATTAAAAGCCGTTATGAGCGACCTCTTATGGAGATATTTCAATGCTAAATATTGCAATAATGATAGCTACTATATTGGTTTGTATCTCGTTGTTCCTTAATTTGTGGCGACTGTTCAAAGGGCCAAGTAGGCCAGACCGTATTTTGGCACTGGATACCATGTACATTAATAGCATTGCGTTAATTATTTTGTTTGGTATTTCCTCCGCCACCACTCTTTATTTTGAGGCCGCATTGTTAATTGCCATGCTGGGGTTTGTCAGTACGGCGGCCATGTGTAAATACATTTTACGTGGCGATTTAATCGAATAATCGATCGTTTAAAGTCTGGTAACAAGAATCGTTAGGACAAGATAATGGAATTTTGGGTTGAATTAGTGGTATCCGTGTTTTTAGTGGTGGGAGCGATTTTTGTTTTCATTGGCTCTTTGGGGCTTGCAAAGCTGCCTGATTTTTACACCCGCCTTCATGGCCCAACCAAGGCGACAACATTGGGCATGGGCTGTTTACTGACGGCATCTGTGATATTAGTGACTTATCAACAGGGTTATTTAAGTTTGCATGAATTGCTTATTACACTGTTTTTACTGATAACGGCACCGGTTACGGCGCATATGTTGGCTAAAACAGCGCTGCACCATAAGTTAAAGATGGTCGATAAAACGATAGATAAAGACCTGTCAAAGCGTGCGCGAGAGCGAACAGCCCCTTAAAAAAAGCCTGACCGTAAGATAGGCAGTCTCTTGTGTTGAGCTGCCTTTAGATGACAGTATACATGTTGGATTCCGATTGTTTTTTGATCACATGTGCTTTTTACACTTCTTATCTTGATACACCCCTTAGTAGTTATGGTTTAGTCATGACGCATCCTCTAAAATGTCCGCCTTCTTTTTTATGGGGTGCCTATGATGCCTGACTATCTATCAGTAATAATAATTGGGTTAGCGTTTGCTGGCTTATTGTTTGTGGTTCTTGAGGATGTTATTCATGTGAACAAAGCCCAGACGGTTTTGTTTTTTGGCACACTCTCATGGTTACTGCTGTTTGCATTTTCTGGTCATGGTGCTCAGCATGAAAAGGTGATCGAGGGCCTGTATGAAAATATTGCTGAGATTGCAGGGTTATGGCTATTTTTATTAGCGGCAATGACCTTTGTTGTTTATCTCAATAAAAAGGGTTTGATAGAAAGTCTCATATATCGTTTTTTGCCAAGTCAAATGAGTGAGCGGAAACTTCTTTTCTTCATTGCGCTGTTCGCTTTTGTATTTTCGTCACTGGCAGACAACATTACGGCTACGCTCATTTCGATCGCGCTTATTTTATCGCTTAAACTTGATACAAAGAAAACCATACGCTTTGCCACTGTCGTAGTATTTGCAGTGAACTCAGGTGGTGTTGCCATGATTACAGGCGATGTCACCACCTTGATGATATTTTTGCAGGGCAAAGCGAGTATTTTAAATTTATTGCTGCTATCGATGCCGGCATTATTAGCCGTTGTTGTACTGGCTAGCTTATTAAGCTTTTCGTTAAAAGATACGATTTATATTCAAAAGAAAAAAGATATTCATGAAACAGTGGATGTTGCCATTGCCATTGTTTTTGTATTGACCATATTAAGTACCATTGCCAGTAATATCTTATTTGATATCCCCCCTGTATTAACCTTTTTGTTTGGTTTGTCAGTGATGTTTTTGTTGGCGCGCGCCTTTGGTGAAGACACAGAAAACGACCCTATTTTAAATTATATCCGCCAAATTGAATTTGATACCTTGCTCTTCTTTTTAGGCATTTTGTTGTTGGTTGGTGCGTTAAAAGAAATTCATGCCCTAGAAAGCTTTGTTCGCATTTACGATGTATTGCCGGTTTGGCTGGCGAATTATGTAATGGGGATCTTGTCGGCCATTATTGATAACGTGCCTTTAACCGCCGCGCTATTAAAGTCTGATGTCACCATGAATGTACAAGAATGGTTAAGCCTAACTTACGCCGTAGGTGTGGGTGGCTCGATGTTAATTATTGGATCGGCGGCGGGTATTGTGGCGATGAGTAAAATCGAAGCGCTGACCTTTATCAGTTATTTTAAGTATTTTATCCTACTATTTTTTGCTTACACCCTAGGGTATGGTGCCACCATGTTGATGGGCACACTTTTGTAATACTGGTCGATTGAAGCGGAGCTTAATATTTATGGCAAAACGTAAGGTTGCATATGTGTGCAGTGATTGCGGTTCAGATCACAGCAAGTGGCAAGGGCAATGCGGTGCATGTGGTCAATGGAATACCTTACAAGAGTTTACGGTTTCACCCACCTCTAAATCGGCATCGGTGCGTGAAGGTTATGCGGGCAACGCAGGTGGGGTAGGCGCCAATAAAATTGTTAAGCTTAATGATGTTTCTTTAGAAGCGTTACCCCGTTTTAGCTGTGGTATGGCAGAGTTTGATCGAGTGTTGGGCGGTGGTTTAGTGCCGGGTTCGGTGAACTTAATCGGTGGTCACCCTGGCGCGGGTAAATCCACTTTGCTTTTACAAACCATGTGCTATTTGGCTGAGCACATGCCGGTGCTTTATATTACCGGTGAAGAATCATTACAGCAGGTGGCATTACGCGCGCAACGTTTGAATTTACCCTCCGATAAATTACAAATGTTGGCTGAGACCGATGTTGAGCAAATTATTTCCATCGCCAAAAATCACACGCCTAAAGTCATCGTTATTGATTCTATTCAAGTTATGCATACACCGGGTGTCGAATCCGCACCGGGCAGTGTGTCACAAGTGCGCGAGAGTGCCGCATACCTAACGCGTTTTGCTAAACAAAGTAATACGGTTTTATTTTTGGTGGGCCATGTTACTAAGGACGGCTCATTAGCTGGGCCTAAAGTGCTAGAGCACATGATCGATTGCTCCATCATGCTAGAAGGGGACAGCGATAATCGTTTTCGTACCTTGCGCGGTATTAAAAACCGGTTTGGCGCAGTGAACGAACTGGGTGTGTTTGCCATGATGGAAACCGGTCTTAAGGAAGTGAAAAACCCTAGCTCTATTTTCTTAAGTCGTTCCGATCAACCCGTCAGTGGTTCTAGCGTGATGGTGGTGTGGGAAGGCACTCGTCCTATTTTGGTAGAGATTCAGGCGCTGGTGGATGACAGCCATTTTGGTCATCCGAAACGTGTAGCGGTGGGCTTAGATCAAAACAGATTGAGCATGTTGCTCGCCGTAATGCATCGTCATGGCGGTATTCATTGTGGTGATCAAGATGTGTATATCAATGTGGTGGGCGGGGTCAGAGTCAGTGAAACCTCTGCAGATTTGGCTTTGTTGATGTCGGTATTGTCGAGCTTTCGTGATCGTCCGTTACCGCAAGATATGGTGATTTTTGGTGAGGTGGGTTTATCAGGTGAAATTCGCCCAGTACCAAGTGGACAAGATCGCTTAAAAGAAGCGGCTAAGCATGGTTTCAAGCGTGCCATTGCACCCAAAGCCAATATTCCTAAAGGCGGCATCGCAGGTATGGAAGTGATGGCGGTCGAGCATATATCGCAGGCGCTGGAAATTATTTAGAGCATCTCGCCACCATGATCTTTAATTAACGCGGCTAACTCTCGCTCTACCGATTCATCAGAGCCTACGTTCAGTTCAACCAAACGCTTAAGCAAGGTGATGCTGTCTAAATCAATGTGACCACATTGGCAGCCCACATATTGAGGTGTGATGTGGACAAGTAGGGCTTCCATCTTGATATGGGTATGGTCAGCCAAACGAATGTCGATCATCAGGGTATTACCTGGATGAATGCTCCATACTTCTGGTTGCTTGAAGAGTACACCGTTGAGGCTTAGATCAATCAAATCCACGGGCCAGCTGTGATTACCTTGGCTGACCGTGGTTTGGGCATCGAATGGGATGCGGGTAAAGTGGCGATTTTCAGACATATTAGCTCCTCTAACGAGGAGCCTGTCCTCGTTAATTTAAACGCTTGTATTTGATGCGTTTAGGTTGCTCCGCCTCGGCACCAAAGCGACGTTTGCGGTCTTCTAAGTAATCTTGGTAATTGCCTTCCATAAAGTACAACTGGCTATCACCTTCATACGCAAGAATGTGGGTGGCAATACGATCCAAGAACCACCTGTCATGTGAAATAACAATAGCACAACCTGGGAAGTTCAGTAGGGCCTCTTCCAGTGCACGTAGGGTTTCCACGTCTAGGTCATTGGACGGTTCATCCAATAACAGCATGTTCGCACCCTGCTTTAATACACAGGCTAATTGCAAGCGCCCACGCTCACCACCAGAGAGTTCACCCACACGCTTTTGCTGGTCATTGCCTTTGAAGTTAAAGCGACCACAGTAAGCACGAGAACTGGTTTCGTAATTGCCAATTTGCAACATGTCATGGCCATCGCTGATGGCTTCCCATACTGTTTTGCTGTCTTCAAGTTGATCGCGGAGCTGTTCCACAAAGGCGGTTTTAACAGTAGAGCCAATGCGAATTTCGCCGCTATCAGGCTGCTCAACACCGGCCACCATTCTGAAGAGTGTCGACTTACCCGCGCCGTTCGCGCCGATGACACCCACAATCGCGCCCTGAGGAATCTTGGCTGAGAAGTTATCAATCAATAATTGATCATCAAAACTTTTGCTGACGCCATCAAATTCCACCACTAAGTCACCTAGGCGTTCACCTGGCGGGATAAAAATTTCGCTGGTCTCGTTACGCTTTTGCGTCTCCTGGCTGTTTAGTTCGTCGAAGCGTGCAATACGTGCCTTGCTTTTAGCCTGACGTGCTTTGGGGTTAGAACGTACCCATTCAAGTTCGTGCTTAATAGTGCGGTCGAGTGCCGATTGCTGTTTGTTTTCTTGCTCTAAACGGGCTTCTTTTTGCTCAAGCCAACTAGTGTAGTTACCTTCAAACGGAATACCGTGGCCACGGTCCAATTCTAGAATCCACTCGGCGCAGTTATCAAGGAAGTAACGGTCATGGGTAATGGCGACCACGGTGCCCGGGTAGTCTTCTAAAAAGCGCTCAAGCCAGCCAACGGATTGTGCATCCAAATGGTTAGTCGGTTCGTCTAAAAGCAGCATGTCGGGTTTACTTAATAACAAGCGGCAAAGTGCCACACGACGACGCTCACCACCAGATAGCTTGGTTACGTCTGCATCCCAAGGGGCAAGACGTAACGCCTCTGCGGCGCGTTCCATAATGTTATCAATATTGTGACCATCGTTTGCTTCGATAATGGCTTCTAATCGCCCTTGTTTTTTGGCCAGTTTATCAAAGTCCGCTTCAGGGTCAGCGTAATCGGCATAGACTTGGTCTAACTGAGCCATTGCGTCGAACAGTTCACGCAAACCATCTTGAACATTTCCACGAACGTCCTTGTTAGGGTCTAATTCTGGCTCTTGAGGTAAATAACCGATCTGAATGTCTGGCTGTGGGCGCGCTTCACCGTTATATTCTGTATCGACTCCTGCCATGATACGCAGCAAAGTTGATTTGCCAGCACCATTTAAGCCTAGGACACCAATTTTTGCGCCAGGGAAAAAGGATAAGGAAATGTCTTTTAATATTTCACGCTTAGGGGGAACCACTTTCCCCACTCGATTCATTGTAAAAACGTACTGAGCCATAGCTTTAAATGCCCTTAATATGGGTGAGATGCTAGAAATAGCTGCAAATTAATAGATTAAGCAGCTAAACGCAAACTGGGTAGGGAAAACAATGTTGATTGATCGTTTAATAACAATAAAAAAAGATTCTGTTCGGCTATTACTATTTTTGTTCTTTGTGTTCCTCTTGGCCACACAAATTGTTTCTTTTTATATTGAATACACACAAGGACAAGAGCATCGACGATTAATGATGGGCCATACCTTGTCTAGCTTGGCTAAACAAACGGCCAATAGCGTTTATGCGCAAAAAAACAGTATACCTTCTCTTATTAATCAGCACCGAGAACAAATAGAACGGTTTATTCAAGGTAACGGCGATCCATCATCTTATCAAGAGTTTCCTCAAGCGCTTGCAAGTACTCTGGCCGATTATCATGGCTTTATATTGTTTGATAGTGGTTTTGACATGGTCGCGTCTGAATACGAGCCCTTGTTCAAAGACGAAATTTCACGACTATCAAGCTTGATAGAAGTTTACCCACCTTCAATACAAGCCCCTATCAACCTGTTTGCAGATTCTGAATCTGGCGTAGGCAGTGTGCATTTTGTTTATGATCTTACGCATTATATTGACCAACCCTACTATTTAGCCGTAAGCCGAAAGATCCAAGTTTATAATCGAATTATCGAAAGCGATAATTATGAAAGCTTTCGGTTGGCGATAGTGAATGCTCGTGATGGTCGTATTGTATTAAGTATCGAAGATTTTAATGGTCAAAGCCGAGCCAATTATTTAGGTAATCTTGATCAAACTGTATTGGGAGTACACGATATTGCTAATACGCCATGGCGAGTGGTGGCGGTGGAAAAACCGAATTTTTTACAAAAAGAAATACTGACTCTGGTTTTCCCAAAATTACTATTTATTGCTGTTTATATTCTATTGGGTTATTTGGCATTAAGAATCATTGGTCGTATTCACAATGAAAGTGGCCAAAAGCTGGAAAAATTTAATCGTAAATCGCAACGTGCTGAACAGGCCCTTGATTGCATTGATGAAGTCGTGGTTACGACGACCTTAAACGGCAAAATTATTTTTTGTAATACCTCTGCCGAGCGCTGGCTAAAAGGGCAAGAAATTGAAAGTGTCATTGGTAAGCCAATCCAAAAAGCATTTCCGTTTGAAGGCATGCCTTGGTTACAGAACTGGTCATACAGGCGAGATGATTCAGTGCTGACACAATATGGTGAGTTGCTGGTGGATCTTGATGGCAAGCTGGTGACGTTAGATATTAATCAGCATTTTTCTTACTTAGAAAAAACGGCCCCGACGATTATTTGGGTGTTACGTGATGTTAGCCGGCAAACCGCCGATAGAGACTTACTTAATATAAGCCGCTCTCGTTATCGTGCGCTTTATAATGGCAGTGGTATTGGTATGTGGCATATTGATATTTCATTGGTTAGAGAATGGTTGTCTAATATTGGTAGTAGTACCGTTCATGAATATATTAAGCAACACCCAAAAGAATTTGCCGCGCTGCGCTCATCGTTTCATTTGATTGACATTAATGATGCGGCATTAAAAATCTATAATGGCGCCAGTAAAAGTGAAATATTAGGAAAAATAAGCGAATTATTTAAACTTTATAATAAAGATTTAATGATCGATATTGCACAAAAAATTAATGAAAATAAATCTCGCTTTAGTACAGAAATTAAATTCACATCACTTGATGGTAAACAACATTTTTATCTTGTAAATGGTGCGCTTGATAGCGTAGGTCAAGATCAAGCCTTATTAAGTTTTATTAATATAAGTGATCGCATTGCTGCCGAATCGGCACTTAAAGAAAGTGAAAGTTTTTGGGCCAGTGTTATCGAAGCGTTACCTGACCCGATCTATGTAAATGATTTAAATAATAAACAAAGCGTTTACAGTAGTCGCCACATTGGTGAATTACTGGGTTATAGTCAAACACAAATGGAACTACTAGGCAGCTGGCGTAACTTATTACATAAAGATGACCTAGCAAAGGTTGATAATGCGACCACTGATTTAAAAACATTAAAACCAGGTCAGGTTAATGAAGTCAGCGCTCGTGCCAAACATTGTGATGGTAGTTGGCGTGTCATGCGTTTTCGCGATACTATTTTTACCCGTAATGATTCACAAGAGAGCCGCTATTATGTAGGGCTTGCCCGTGATATTACCGATGAAGAACTTGCTAAAAAACAGTTATCACAAAGTGAACGACGTTATCGACTATTAGCCGAAGGCATGTCAGATGTGGTTTTTACCTTAGATAGCGAGCTAAACCTTAATTATATTAGTTCTTCGGTTACACGTATTCTCGGTCAGAATGCAAGCAAAGTACTTGAAAGCGGTTTGTCTATTATTTTAAAAGACAGCAGCTACCAGTATTTGTATCGCGTATTTAAACAAGATTTAGACGCAGCCAATGATGATAAAAAAGAATCCGATTTTGTTCGGACCTTTGATGTTGATGCCACCGTTTATGACGGCTTACCTATGGTGCTTGAAATTCAAAGCAGCATTTTGCGCAATGAGGCAAATGAGATAGAAGGCATTTTGGCAACGGGTCGAGATGTGACGCAAAAACGATTCATAGAAAAAGAAGCACGCACGGCATCAGAAGTATTTGAAAACTCATCAGAATCGATCATCGTAACAGAAGCCAACGGCCGCATTAGTCGTGTTAATAAAGCATTTACACATTTAACCGGGTATGAATCTTCTGAAGTTATCCATAAGAATCCACAAAAATTTGTTTCGCCATCCACATCACGAGCAACAATAAAAGAACTTAATGCCGCGCTGCTCAGCGACAGTTATTGGCAAGGTGAGTTACAGTATGTTAATCAGCGTGGTGAAGTTCGCCCAAGTTGGACGGGCATTACGGCACTTAAAGACACAGAAGGCCGTGTGCAAAGCCATATTATTATTTCATCGGACATCGTTGAGAAAAAAATCACCGAAGCGCGTATTGAACGTTTAGCCTATTTTGACGGCCTGACAGGTTTACCCAATCGCTCACAAATGCATGAAACACTAGAACGTTTAATGCTTGATAGAAAACAAATTCTCGCGTTACTGTTTATTGACCTTGATCGCTTTAAACCCATTAACGACAGTATGGGACACCCTGTTGGGGACAAAGTATTAAAAGAAGTGGCTAAGCGATTAAGTAACGCCATTCGTTCTCAAGACCTAGTGGCCCGAATTGGCGGTGACGAATTTACCGTCATTATGTCAGGCCTAACCAGTAGCCATGATGCGATGTTGGAGTCTTTAGACGTGTCCGAACGTATTCTTAAACGATTGGAGCAACCTTTTAATATCGAAGATCGCCAGTTGTATTTAAGTTGTAGTGTGGGTGTTGCTATCTATCCAGATAATGCAGACAGCGGCATGGACCTATTAAAAAATGCCGACACCGCCATGTACCATGCAAAAGCCATGGGTAAAAACAATGTGCAGTTCTATGCCGAGAACATGAATACCCACGCCATGGAGCGTTTAGAGCTTGAAAATAATTTGCACTTGGCACTGCGCCGTAACGAATTTGAATTATTTTACCAAGCGCAATGGGACACCATTGAAAATCAAATTTGTGGCATAGAATCATTATTGCGCTGGCGTCGACCTGGGTTTGGTATTGTTGCCCCGGATACTTTTATACCGGTCATTGAAGAAACCGGTTTAATTGTCCCCGTTGGTGAATGGGTATTGCGTACCGCCTGTGAGCAAATCATCGACTGGCAAGATGCGGGCTTTGTGGTGCCTAAATTATCGGTGAATTTAAGCGCTCGTCAATTTAAAGATGCCCAAATGCTCGATCGTATTTGCCGTATTGTGGATGAAACTGGGGTTGACCCAGAACTCATTGAATTAGAACTGACCGAAAGTATTCTGATGGACGATGTTGACCGCGCGCTAGCGGTGCTGAATGAAGCCCGCGCAATGGGCTTTCAGTTATCCATTGATGATTTTGGTACGGGTTATTCATCTTTAAGCTATTTAAAACAGTTCCCTGTGAATAACTTGAAAATCGATAAGAGCTTTATTGAAAATCTCCCCGATAACCTCGAAGACGCCCAGATTACTCGTACCATCGTCGCCATGGCTAATAACCTGGGTTTAGGGGTAATTGCAGAAGGGGTCGAGAAACAAGAGCAACAGGCCTTTTTGCAAGAAGTAGGCTGCCATAAGGTACAGGGTTATATGTACAGTTACCCCGTGACAGCGGATATTTTGGCCCATGACTTCTTAGACACAGAGCAAGAAGTGTATATGGAATAAACGTTAGGCGCGGCAGGCTCAAGTGTGGGCCTGCTTGCCCTACATGAGTAATCCTCCACTCCCCTTGATAGCCTTTCAAGTGCCTCGCCTGAACGCTTGATGTACAATGCGGCCAATTCCTCTTAGATTAGCTAAAATAGGCTAATGTAAGACACACCAGCTTTATCATTTAACTGAATCACGGGGACTATTTATGTTCAAAAAAGACATGAACATTGCGGATTTTGATCCAGCGCTATGGGAAGCCATGCAAGCCGAAGACGTGCGTCAAGAGCACCACATCGAGCTGATCGCTTCTGAAAACTACACTAGCCCTCGTGTAATGGAAGCCCAAGGCAGCCAGCTAACCAATAAATACGCTGAAGGTTACCCGGGTAAGCGTTACTACGGTGGTTGTGAGCACGTAGACGTGATCGAACAACTGGCCATCGACCGCGCAAAAGAGCTATTCGGCGCACAATACGCCAACGTACAGCCACACTCAGGTTCACAAGCCAACGCCGCGGTTTACATGGCGCTAGTGAAACCAGGCGACAAAGTTTTAGGCATGAGCCTAGCCCATGGTGGTCACTTAACTCACGGGGCATCTGTTTCTTTCTCTGGACGTATTTACGATGCCGTTCAGTACGGTCTAAACCCAGACACAGGCGAAATTGATTACGAGCAAGTGGAAGCACTTGCCCTTGAGCACAAGCCAAAAATGATCGTAGCGGGATTCTCTGCGTACAGCCGTATTGTTGATTGGCAGCGCTTTCGCGATATCGCCGACAAAGTAGGCGCTTACTTGTTCGTTGATATGGCACACGTAGCGGGTCTAATCGCCGCTGGTGAATACCCAAGCCCAGTTGGCATCGCTGACGTGGTAACCACAACGACACAATAAACTCTACGTGGCCCACGTGGTGGGTTGATCCTAGCGAACGATAACGAAGAGCTTAACAAGCGCCTTAACTTTGCAGTATTCCCTGAGTCGCAAGGCGGCCCATTGATGCACGTTATCGCAGGTAAAGCGGTTTGCTTTAAAGAAGCCATGTCTGATGAATACAAAACTTACCAAGCACAAGTGGTTAAAAACGCCCGTGCCATGGCAGAAGCATTTATCGCTCGCGGCATTAACGTCGTATCGGGTGGTACAGACGATCACCTATTCCTAGTTGATTTAATCGGCAAAGAATACACAGGTAAAGATGCCGACGCGGCCCTTGGCGAAGCGTACATCACGGTAAACAAAAACGCGGTGCCTAATGACCCACGTTCACCGTTCGTAACCTCTGGTTTACGTATCGGGACACCAGCGATTACTTCTCGTGGTTTCAACGAAGCACAATCAGCTGAACTAACGGGTTGGATTTGTGACGTGTTGGACAGCCTAGAAAACGGCAACACTG
>JAWUXY010000071.1:0-25990 GCA_034111105.1 Bermanella sp.
TGGGTATTCATTGCCGCCGTTTAGTTGCAGCCCTAAATTTTGGTGATACCAGCTAGGCAATTGTGCCAGCACTTGACTGCTCGTGGCTTCGATCTGATCAACGGATTGATACGGCGCAGTGGAGCACGCCGCTAATAGTGCAATGAATACGACAAGTAATACTGATTTCATTAATTTCGTTATTCCCATAAATTAAAACTTAATGGCACTTAGTTAAACATCCGTGACCACCAAGACTTGCCCGTGTCCGGTGCTTGCTCCGGCACACAGTCTAATGTGTGCAATGGTAACCGACCTTGAATAAATGGCAACTGTACCGAAGCATCGCACGCTTCACTGCTAATGGCGTTTTGTTCAACATCGACCCATTGCTCAACTATGTTTTCGGTAGGCAGTGGATAAAGCGGTTTTAACGGTAAGTCTTTAAACGTTTGTGCCCACACGCGCAACGCACCGCTTGAGCCCGTTAATGGCATCATTTTATTGTCGTCGCGGCCGACCCATACAACTGCCAGCTTATCGCCACTAAAACCGGCAAACCAAGAATCGCGTTGGCTATCACTGGTGCCGGTTTTACCCGCTAAGTTCAGCGAGTCATCAAATTGTGAATTCAAGTAACGGGCGGTACCTTCTTTAACCACACGCTGCATGATTTTTTGTAACAAATAAATAGGTTCTGTTTTAATGGTTTGCTTTACATCATAACCATAACGGCTAAGCAATTGGCCGTCTTGTGTGGTCACACCGCGAATGGCTTTTAATGGTGTTTTAAAACCCGATGCGGCAATGGTTTGATACATCTGAGCCACATCAAATGGGTTCATTTCAAACGCGCCCAAAACAATGGATGGGTAAGCGGGAATTTTTTGTTCCACCCCTAAATCATGAAACGTTTGCACCACATTGGTTAATCCAATTTTCAACCCCAAACGCGCCGTTGCTTGGTTTAATGAACGCGCCATAGCTTGATACAAAGGCACTACGCCATGACTTTTTTTATCATAATTTTCAGGTTCCCATACACTGCCGTTAGCCCCTGCTATTTTAATTTCGCTGTCATCTAGGGGCGTAATTAAATTATATTCAGGTGAACGCAACGCGGTTAAATACACAGCGGGTTTGGCTAGCGAGCCAATGGAACGGTTAGCATCCAGTGCACGGTTAAAACCAAAATAGCGCGGGTTTCGATCACCCACAACCGCTTCGACTTCTCCGCTTTCGGTACCGGCTATGACCATTGCGCCTTGTAACGAATCTTTTGGCATACGATAACCACTTTCTAAGCGGGCTAAACGTTTGCTCATGGCTTGCTCTGCACTGCGCTGAATAATCGGGTCGAGGCTGGTGTAAATGCGCAAACCTTCGCTGGTTAAATCTTTGTCGGCATAGTCGCTGCGTAGTTGTCTGCGTACTAAATCTAAAAACGCTGGGTATTCAATACGTTGATATTGCGAATATTGCACCACATCCAGTGCACGTTTTTGCCATACTGCAAATTCATAATCGCTGATCAACCCTTGATCATGCATCACACCCAGCACCACATTACGCCGTGCTAATGCGTTTTCTGGCTTACGTTTTGGATTGTAAACACTCGGGCCTTTTACCATACCCACAAGGGTCGCAATTTCTGGAGCGGTTAAACGGCTAATGTGTTTACCAAAATAAAACTGGCTGGCTAACCCAAACCCATGAACCGCACGGCGGCCACTTTGGCCAAGGTACACTTCATTTAAGTAGGTTTCTAAAATATCGTCTTTGGAATAATGCAGCTCAACCAATATGGCCATTAAGGCTTCGGTGGCTTTACGTACCAAGGTGCGCTCGCGGGTTAAGAAAAAGTTTTTTACTAATTGCTGAGTTAAGGTGGAGCCGCCTTGCACCAAGCCACCACGTTGCACGTTCACCACCATGGCGCGGGCAATGCCTTTAAGGCTAATACCAAAGTGATCGTAATAATCCCGATCTTCAACCGCAACCAAGGTTTTAAGCAACAAACTTGGGGCATCATCTAATTGAATAAGTTGTCTGTCTTCATTGTGCTTGGGGTAAATACCGCCAATGAGTAATGGCTCCAATCGCGCAAGCGCCACCGCTTGGCCATCCAACCACAAGCCATCAATAGCGCCGCTGTTAAAGCGCATATGCACACGGGCCGATGATTCTTCGCCATCATATAATTTAACGTAACGGCGAAACACATCCAGTTCGTTGCCATCAAAGCTGTATTGCCCTGGGGTCACCACACTGGGGACGCGCTGATAACCAATTTGCTCTAATTCTTGAATCAAGTAATTAGGCTTTAATTCAAGCCCAGGGTAAAGCTCAAGCGGGCGAGCGAACACCTTCGCCGGCAACGCCCAGCGCTTACCTTCAAATTTTTCGCGTACCTGTGCATCAAGGTAAGCCATTAACACAGCCAGCACGACTACACCCACAAGGGATAGCTTTATGGCCCAAGACAAAACGGTCTTAAAACGGGAAGAGTTGGTATTTTTCATGGGCGCAGTATACCAAGCTTTGGCGGGAACTCATGGGGCAATTTCCCACCGGATTCACACCCTGATAAACTGCTTTGCTTTCACTGACCCATCTACCTATTAAAAAAGAGATAACATCATGGCCAAGTATCAGGTTTACGGTATCGGTAACGCCCTTGTGGATAAAGAGTTTGAAGTAACGGGTGCCTTTTTTGCTCAAAATAACATCGAAAAAGGCCTGATGACCTTAATCGACCAAGACCAACAAGAAACGCTACTGGCTAATCTGACGGACACATTTGGTCTAAAGAAACGTGCCGGTGGTGGCAGCGCGGCCAACACCATTTTTGCAGCACAGTATTTAGGGGCCAAAACCTTTTATACCTGCAACGTGGCTAACGATGAAACTGGCGACTTTTACGTAAAAGACTTAACCAGTGCTGGCATCGACACGAACCTTGGTAGCAACCGTGAAAACGGCGTAACGGGTAAATGCATGGTGATGATCACTCCCGATGCCGAACGCACCATGAACACCTACCTAGGTATTACCGCTGATTTAAATCATAACCACATCAACGAAGCGGCTTTGAAAGACAGTGAGTACTTATACATCGAAGGCTATTTAGTCAGCAGCGACAGCGCGCGCCATGCCGCCATCGAATGTAAAAAACTGGCTGAGGCCAATAATGTAAAAACCGCCCTAACCTTCTCTGACCCTGCCATGGTTCAGTTTTTCAAAGACGGCCTAGCTGAAATGCTCGGTAATGGCGTCGATTTACTGTTCTGTAACGCAGAAGAAGCACTGAGTTACACCGGTACTGCCAACCTTGATGATGCAGCAAACGAACTTAAAAAAATCGCCAAAACCTTCGCCATCACCTGTGGTGATAAAGGTGCCGTATTGTTTGATGGCACCAGCAGCATCAACATCGCACCCAATGCAGTCACCGCCGTAGACAGCAATGGCGCTGGGGATAACTTTGCAGGCGCGTTTTTGTTTGCTATTACCGCAGGCCATTCGTGGGAAGAAGCCGGTAAGCTTGCCAGCAAGATTAGCTCACAAGTGGTGAGCCAGTTTGGTCCTCGATTGGAAGCGGCGCAGTACCCAGTGTTAAAAGGCGAAGTACTTTAAGAATTGAATGCTTGTCTTACCTACGCCTACGACGGCCTGTTCAATCGGCTTGTAGGTTGGGCATTTCCCATAATTAGTACGTCGGGCAATGCCCGACCTACCGCGCGTTGCCTATGACTTTTTGATTATTTTTATCTACCCTGATCACACTATCACCAATAACCCAACAAAAGGTGAGATAACAATTGTGATAGGAAGGGCGACGATAAATGAAGGCAACGATGCATTAAGCCAAATAAATACAATCTCCACCACTAACCCAGGTTCATTAGAGTAATCACAATGACATACCCCCTCTCATCAGCAATGCCATAAAAAATGAAAACACGATAGTTTGATATTTTTTGTTTCCAGAATCTATAACAAATCCATAAAGTTTTGAATCACATCGTTAATCTGTTGATCACTTTCAGTGGATAATCGACCGCAAGAGATGTGATCATAAAAACTACCTAGGCTAAATACTCCTCTTACATCTGCACCCCAGCAAGGCATGATCTGCGTTAGTGTTTGTAGGTTCGTTTTACCACCTCTAGGTTCAGGCGGAGTACTGAGTGATAAAATGGGCTTGGATGAAAAATAGACCCGTCTTTTTCAACCAAACGTGATAACCAATCAATTGTATTTTTGAACACAGCAAGCATTACCCATTGTGCTCGGGAATCGCAAAAATGAAGGCATCAACGTGTGTAAACTGTGCTTTTAATTGCTTGGCTATGTAGGGAAATCCATCTTGAGTTTCATGATTAATTCCATATATAGGCATTGCATAATCACGAATATTAATAACAGGGACATCGTACCCAGTTAGTTTTTCATTTGCGACCATCAATAACAAAGGGAAGCCATGCGCTGGTTTGTTGAAAAAATATTGTCACCTACAACACTATAGGTCTTTCATACCCCCTATTTTTAAGCTTGGTCTTCACATAATCAATTTTGAAGGAAATGAAGGCTATAATAGACTTACTATTGATTATTAAGTATTGCTCAGTATCAGCCACACCTTCCATAGCATTATGCCGTTTTATTATTAAAAGCTGTGCTTGCATAATTAATTTAAGACCGAAAACAACCAATATTCTCAAATAATCACTTTTATCGATTATTTAATCTCCTGAATCCTTTAGATTCTGCGTTTTTTATAGCCATATCGCAACGCTGTAACACAGGGTGCTAGACAATAACCAGATTATTTAAAGTTTCCAATAAAGAGCTAAAAGCATGTATAAGCAATTCATATGCTTTCTACTACAATCAAAATGTACATATAGTTCTTATATTTATGAGCAAATTCCAGCGCTCAAGAAAAGGTATGCCCTTTTATGCAGGCTCCATATATCGCCTTCAACAGAGCCGATAATTTTGTTCATTTATTCCGATTATCAAAAAGGTAACAAACGAGTGTGAATATTCTAATTGTTGACGATGATGTAATAGATCAAAAGCACCTTAAACATATATTGTTAGAAGGTGATCCTGCTAGTTCAATTGATTTTGCTGATACTGTCGATGCAGGATTAAACGCTTTTAAAGCAGTAAACTATGATGTGGTTTTGTTAGATTATCACATGCCTCAAAGAACTGGCATCGAAATGCTTCTTGAATTAAAGGGGGATCCTGAATATATCGACACGAATATGGCCTTTGTCATGATGAGTGGATCTGACGATGAAAAACTAGCAAAAAGTTGCATTGAATCTGGCGCGCATGATTGCATCATAAAATCTGACATAACAACATCAGTACTAAAGCGTGCTATTTTTAATGCAAGATCTCGGTTTGTACTGCAAAAAGAATTACAAAAAAGCTATCAAAAAGTGAAAGAATTAGCCGAAACCGATAGCTTAACCAAATTAGCAAACCGTCATTTTTTTGATGAATCATTAAAAATTGAACTTTCAAGCAGCGCACGTAAATCAACAAAAATGGCATTATTGCTAATTGATATAGATCACTTTAAATACATCAATGATAATCATGGCCATGATATTGGAGATCTTTTATTACAAAGAATGGTTAAACGTATTCAAGGCTGTTTACGCGGAAGTGAAATTTTTTGCCGCTTAGGGGGAGATGAGTTTGCCATTACGTTAAGAGATTTAAAATATATAAAAGATGTTGATCCGATAGCAAGTCGTATAATGAAAGTGATGGAAACGCCTTTTATTATAAATAACATTTCAGTCACAGTGAGTACCAGTATAGGAATTTCCATTTATCCAGATGATAGCAGTAACGCCGAAGATATTTTAAAACATGCTGATATTGCAATGTATCGAGCTAAGTCTCTAGGTCGTAATCAATTCTGTTATTTTGAAATAAAAATGCAAGAGCAGTTCCTAAAACGATATAACATAGAAAAAGAATTACGCGACTCTATTACAACCGAAACATTCGTATTGCATTATCAACCCTTAGTCAATCCTTTCACTAAAGCACTTGTCGGCTTTGAAGCGTTAATACGCTGGCCAAGAGGTGATACTCTGGTTGCTCCAAATGAATTTATTCCAATAGCAGAAAATTCTCGGCTGATCATCGACATTGGAGATTGGATAATCGACAATTCGTTAAATCAATTAGCAAAATGGAATGCAACAAACACATCTCATAATATTCCCTCATTGCCTTCACTAGCAATCAATTTATCACCAGTACAACTCAAGGATAAACACTTAATAAAAAATATCAGTTTGTGTTTACAAAAACATTCTATTTCACCACAACAGGTATGCTTCGAACTGACAGAAACCGCACTTTTATTAGATTCAGAAGAAAGTGCTAAGGTACTAAATGACTTAAGTGCATTAGGTTGTAAAATCGCACTTGATGATTTTGGAACTGGGTTCTCATCTATATCATATTTACAAAATTTCCCTATCGACATTGTTAAAATAGATAAATCCTTATTATCAACCTCATCAAAAAATATTGATAACAAAAAACTTTTACGCGCACTAGTATTTATGATTCAAACATTAGAGTTAGAGATTATCGCAGAAGGTGTTGAGAGCAAAGAACATCTCGACCTATATTGTGAGCTAGGCGTAAACAAGGTCCAAGGTTTCTTTTTTTCAAAGGCACTTCCTGTTGTCGAAATAAATGAACATTACTTTAAGTTTTACGAGAATAAATCAGGATAACTCTATGCCTTCCTCTGAAATATACTCACACTCTCATCTATAGCTTTATAGTCTTTTGCAATAGATGAAAACTCCGTGGTTTCGTTACTTCCAAGAACAAGAATCCCAAAACGACACAAGCTTTGATGCAATAAACTATGTACTTGCGTGGTCAATGTCTCATTAAAGTAAATCAACACATTACGACAAAAAATCACGTTAAATTCGTTAAACGAGCTATCTGATACTAAATTATGCTTAGAAAACACTATCCGCTTGCGTAGATGTGGCGAAAAAATAGCACTATCGTATTTTGCATGATAATACTCGGAAAATGCACGCTTACCACCCGCTGCCATATAATTTTCGCTAAACTCTTGCATTGCGCTTAAAGGATAAATACCAGCCTTAGCGCTTTTTATAAGTTCTTCGTTAATATCCGTGGCATATATTTTTGTTTTATCGCCAAGGTGCTCTTCTTCCATAAGAATAGCTAAAGAATAAACCTCTTCCCCTGATGCACACCCCGCATGCCAAATTCGAATACTAGGATAGGTTCGTAAAATGGGGACTACTTTTTCGCGAAAGGCCGCATACATATTCGGATCACGAAACATAGAGGTTACATTGATCGATAAATTTAATAAAAATCGCTCCATCACCGCGCTATTATGTAACACTAAGTCTTGCAGCGCAGAAATGCTTTTTACGCCCTCTAGTTCCATTAAGTTCTTTGTCCTACGCCCTAAGCTCGAACGAGCATAATTTCTAAAATCAAAACCATAATGGCGATATATTCCTTCGCATAGTAAATCCAATTCAATATTTTCTAATGACTCCTTATCATTTTTTAAGGGTTTAGCAACACTCGTGTTGATCCCGTCAGCATTTGACTCGTTAGTATCAATATTGTTATCGGAAACATCAGAAGTCATCTAGGTTTTTTCCTTATACAACCAAACCCTCACTAAAGACAATAATTGGTCAGTGTCTATGGGTTTGACTATATAATCAGAAGCGCCCGCATCTAAGCATTTTTGGCGATCCTCACGCATGGCTTTAGCGGTTACAGCAATAATGGGTAAATCCTTATATTTCGGCAATTGACGAATGCGTCGCATAGTTTCGTAACCGTCCATTTCTGGCATCATTATATCCATGAGTACAATTTCTATATCCGAATTCTTGTCCAACACCTCCAAAGCTTGCTTACCGCTTTCGGCATAAAGCGTAATACTGTCATGCGCTTCAAAAACCGAGGTTAACGTAAATATATTGCGTACATCATCATCAACAATCAGGAGTTTTCGATTGGCCAATTGGGGGTCATTTTCATGCACTTGTTGCAGCATTTGCCGTTTTGACTCAGGCATATTGGCTTCAACACGATGTAAGAACAATGCAGTTTCATCCAATAACCGTTCTGGCGATTTAACATTTTTAATAATTATGGTTTCAGCAGCCGAGCGTAATCGTGTTTCCTCCTCTTCTGAAATTTCCTTACCTGTGTACACAATAATAGGCAATGTCATTAAATTTTGACTTTCTTTAATTTTCTCAATTAATTCAAAGCCGCTCATATCAGGCAGCATTAAATCCAATACTAGACAGTGGTATTCTTTTGCAGCTAATGCAGTCAGCCCTTCTTCTGCCGTAGACACTGCGGTTACAAGCACATCGCCATTACCTATTAAGTCAATAATAGCCTGACGCTGCTTATCGTTATCTTCAATTACCAATAGTTGCTTATATTTTTGGGCGTTAAAATGATCAATCGTTTTAAATATATCTTGCAACATCATGTCATCAAGCGGTTTTTGCAAGCAGGCAATAGCACCTTGTTTTAAACCTCGCTGAGAGACGTCTACCGCTGAAACCACATGTACAGGGATGTGTCGAATGTTAGCATCATGCTTAATACGGTCTAACACCGTCCAACCATTCATAATGGGTAATTTAATATCAAGGATAATGGCATCGGGTTGATATTCTTGTGCACAATAAAGACCGTCATCTCCACGTGTTGCTACGATGCCTTTGTAACCTTTCTCTCGCGCGGATTCCAACAGTACTTTGGCAAAGTTCACATCGTCCTCAATAATCAATACCGTTTTTTCTCCGGTCTTAATAGATACCCTATCGTCTTCCACCTCTGTAGCCGCTATATCAACAGCACTGACTAGAGACGTTCCTTTCCCTTGCGTCATCACATTTATGTTAACGTTACTCGCCATATCAGACGTATTACTGACCAAGGCTTGTGGCAATATAGGTGCTTCGTCAAGATAAGCAGGACGCTGATAAGTTTGTGGTAAATACAGAATAAAGTTACTTCCTTTACCTGTATCACTTTTTAATACAATTTCACCTCCAAGCAAGCCAGCAATTTCTCGACTAATAGACAACCCTAAGCCAGTACCACCAAAGCGCCTACTGGTCGTGCCATCGGCTTGTTGAAAGGCCTCAAAAACAACATCGTGTTTATCTTTTGCAATGCCAATACCAGTGTCCAATACCGAAAACGCCATAACCAAAGGTGCCTCATTAAGGCTGGTCATATGCTCACTCCAACCCTCCGTTACAGCTGAAATGGTAAAGGTAACACGACCTTTTTCAGTAAACTTAATGGCATTAGATAAAAAGTTTTTAATCACTTGTTGCAATCGTTTTTCATCTGTTTGAATGGCAGCAGGTAAATTCTGATCAAGCTCAGTAACAAATTTAAGCCCCTTATTTTCAGCCATTTGCTGGAAACCACGAGAGGCCCAGCTTTGAATACGCTGTAAAAATATATCACCAATCTGTACTGACATTTTACCCGCTTCAATTTTAGCAAGATCAAGAATTTCATTAATCAATTCAAGTAGCTCAATACCTGAATCATGAATCGTGCTCATTTTTTCAATTTGTTTTTCAGATAAGTTTTTATCAATATTTTTTCTTAAGCCATCAGATAACACCATCAAGCTATTAAGGGGCGTACGTAATTCATGGGACATATTTGCTAGGAATTCTGATTTATATTTAGATGAAACCGCCAGCTGTTGCGCTTTTTCTTCAAGCTGTGATTTAGCTTCTTCTACTTCACGATTCTTTTTCTCTACTTCACGTTTTTGATCGGTTAATACTCGTGATTTTTCTTCTAATTCTTCATTGGTCTGCTGTAACTCTTCTTGTTGTGATTTTAGTTTTGATTCCGAATCGCGTAAATTTGTGGCCTGAGTTTCCAGTTTTTGGTTTGTTTCGGTCAGCTCTAATTGCTGACTTTGCAATTCTTGTGACAGTGATTGTGAAGCTTGTAATAATTGCTCTGTTTGTGCGCTTGCACGAACGGCGTTCGACACAACACCAAGGCTTATCGCCAGTTGGTCAAGGAAGTTAAGTTCGTTTTCAGAAAACATAGAAAAAGCAGCTAACTCAATGACCCCCAGTAAATCACCTTCAAATAGCACCGGCAGCACCACCAAATAAGCAGGTATGGCATCCCCCAGCCCAGAACCAATCTTTATATAGTCATCAGGAATGTTTTTGATTAATATCCGTTTTTTCTCTAACGCCGCTTGCCCTACAATGCCTTGTCCTAATTCAAAAGAGTTAGCTACTGATTTACGCTCGTTGAACGCATAACTGGATAACAACACCAGTTCCGCTGCCTTGCTATTGTCTTCATCATTACTATCAAGCATATAAAAAATCCCATGCTGAGCGTTCACCGCAGGGCAAAGCTCTTCTAACACCACGTCGGCAAGGCTTTGTAAATTTTTATTACCTTGCATCAATTGACTAAAATTAGATAAATTTGTTTTTAACCAATCTTGTTCAACGTTAATATCAGAGGTCTCTTTCAGCGTCAGTATCATCTGGTTAAGGCCGTTTTTTAACGTTTCTACTTCCCCTTTAGCCAGTACGTCAATGCTTCCTGTCAGGTTGCCCTTGGTCACATCCGTCACCACGGTCAAGATTGCACGAATTTGACGAGTCAAGTTATCGGCTAATTCATTTACGTTTTCTGTGAGGTCTTTCCAAATGCCCTCGGCATTGGGCACGTCTGCTTGGCCACCCAGCTTACCTTCGGTGCCCACTTCTTTCGCCACACTGGTAACCTGATTAGCAAACAGTGATAGGGTGTCCGTCATCGAATTAATGGTTTGCTTCAATGCTAATACTTCACCTTGGGCTTCTACCGTAATTTTTTGCTCAAGATCACCATTTGCAACCGCAAAGGCCACCTGCGCAATATCCCTTACTTGGTCGGTAAGATTTTTCGCCAATTTATTTACGTTGCTGGTTAAATCGCCCCAAGCACCTGTTACGCCACTTACTTCAGCCTGACCACCTAGTTTGCCCTCTGTCCCCACTTCTTGCGCAACCCGCGTTACTTCCGAAGCAAAACGAGTCAGTTTGTCTACCATCGTATTAATGGTGTTTTTTAATTCTAAAATTTCGCCCTTGGCGTCCACCGTAATTTTCTGACTAAGGTCACCATTGGCCACCGCCGTCGCCACTGTAGCAATATTACGGACTTGGTTCGTCAAGTTATCAGCCATGCTATTCACATTATTGGTGAGGTCTTGCCAAGCACCAGACACATCGGCCACCTCAGCTTTACCACCCAACTTACCATCGGTTCCCACTTCTTGGGCCACCCGTGTTACTTCTGATGCAAACTGCGTTAAGCGGTCCATCATGGTATTTAGCGTGTTTTTTAGTTCTAGAATTTCGCCCTTGGCGTCCACTGTAATTTTTTGACTAAGGTCTCCATTGGCTACGGCCGTGGCCACCGTAGCAATATTACGTACTTGGTTAGTTAAGTTATCAGCCATGCTGTTTACGTTATTGGTGAGGTCTTGCCACACACCGGCTACATCTTCAACCACTGCGCTGCCACCCAGAATACCGTCAGTGCCTACTTCTTGAGCCACACGCGTTACCTCTGCACCAAAGCGCGTTAGACGCTCCACCATGGTGTTAATGGTGTTCTTTAAATCCAGTACTTCACCCTGCGCATCTACTGTAATATTTTGGCTTAAATCTCCATTAGCCACGGCCGTTGCTACCGTAGCAATGTTTCGTACTTGGTTAGTAAGGTTGTCGGCCATGCCGTTTACATTATTTGTCAACTCGCGCCATACACCACCTACATCACGCACTTCCGCCTTGCCGCCGAGTATGCCTTCTGTCCCCACTTCTCTGGCTACCCTTGTTACCTCAGAAGCAAACTGAGTCAAGCTGCCCACCATTGTATTAATAGTGGTTTTTAATTCCTGTACTTCACCGCGGGCATCTACCGTAATCTTTTGGCTAAGGTCGCCATTGGCCACCGCCGTCGCTACGGTGGCAATATTACGCACCTGATTGGTCAAGTTATCAGCCATGCCATTTACGTTATTGGTGAGGTCTTGCCATACGCCCCCAACATTTTCTACTTGAGCTTTACCACCCAAGATACCGTCTGTGCCCACTTCTTGAGCCACACGCGTTACTTCGCTAGAGAACTGAGTCAAGCGGTCCACCATGGTGTTAATGGTGTCTTTTAACTCCAATACTTCACCTTGCGCGTCCACCGTTATCCGTCGATTGAGATTACCATCAGCCACGGCCGTCGCAACTGTGGCAATATTACGTACTTGATTAGTAAGGTTGTCGGCCATGCCGTTTACATTATTGGTGAGTTCCTGCCAAACACCAGCTACACCTGGTACATCTGCTCGACCACCCAGTTTACCGTCAGTGCCCACCTCACGAGCGACTCGCGTTACCTCTGAAGAAAACTGCGTAAGACTGTCCACCATGGTGTTAATGGTATCTTTTAGCTCAAGCACTTCGCCTTCTGCAGTTACCGTAATTTTTTGGCTTAGATCCCCATTGGCCACCGCTGTAGCCACCGTTGCAATATTACGTACTTGGCTGGTGAGGTTATCGGCCATTCCATTTACATTACTGGTAAGTTCTTGCCAAACTCCCGCCACTGATTGAACTTGAGCCTTGCCGCCAAGCTTACCGTCGGTACCCACTTCTCGTGCTACCCGTGTTACCTCTGAGGAAAACTGCGTAAGACTGTCCACCATGGTGTTAATGGTATCTTTCAGCTCAAGCACTTCTCCTTTGGCATCTACGGTGATTTTTTGGCTAAGATCCCCATTGGCCACCGCTGTGGCCACCGTGGCAATGTTTCGTACTTGGCTAGTGAGATTATCAGCCATGCCATTTACGTTATTGGTGAGTTCTTGCCAAGTACCTGCGACACCCGGCACGGTGGCCTTACCACCTAAGATACCGTCGGTACCTACTTCTCGGGCTACCCGCGTAACCTCTGAAGAAAACTGAACAAGACTGTCCACCATGGTATTAATGGTTTGCTTTAACTCCAGTACTTCACCTTGAGCGTCCACTGTGATTTTTTGGCTTAAGTCACCACCCGCTACAGCAGAAGCAACGGTTGCAATATTTCGTACCTGATTGGTTAAGTTATCAGCCATTCCGTTTACATTATTGGTGAGTTCCTGCCAGACACCTGCCACACCGGGCACATTGGCTTTACCACCTAAAACACCATCGGTGCCCACCTCTCGTGCCACCCGCGTTACCTCAGACGAAAACTGGGTTAGTTTTTCTACCATTTGATTAAGGGTTTCTTTTAACTCTAATACTTCACCACTGGCTTGCACCGTAATACGTTGGTTCAAATCCCCATTGGCAACAGCTGTGGCCACGGTGGCGATATTACGTACTTGCCCAGTAAGGTTGTTCGCCATGCCATTTACACTATTAGTCAGCTCTAACCAAACGCCACTCACGCCCCGTATTTTTGCTTGCCCACCTAGCTTGCCATCGGTACCCACTTCCAGAGCAACCCGCGTCACCTCAGTGGAGAAATTATTTAATAACCCAATCATTTGATTGGTGGTTTTAGCCACACGTAAAAATTCACCGCGTAATGGTCGCCCTTCTATTTCCAGCGACATCGGTTCACTTAAATCGCCCTTGGCGATGGCCGTTACCACTCGGCCAAATTCACCTACCGGTTCGGCCATACCTTCAACTGTGGAGTTATACGCCACGACAGTATCGGCCCAACCACCTTTAGCCGCACTCACGGATACTCGCTGGCTAAGTTTGCCCTCACGTCCCACGGCTTTACTTACTCGTTCAAATTCTTTGAGCATCACTTGATTCAGCTCTGCGGCTTCATTAAAAGCTCGAGCGATTTCACCAGCAATACCAATTTGAGTTTCTGGTAATCGAGTAGTGAAATTACCATTTCGATAAGCACGCAAAGCCTTAAGCAAAGCAGAATGGTCAATGACTTCTGTTTTATCTTTCCATTCCTGCAACGCAGATATTATTTGTTCTGTGCTAAAATTTTTTATATCAACATCAGCGTGTTTACGGCTAGGCGACTTCACACTTGGCATCGTTTTTCCCTTTGTTTTTATAATATGCTTAAACTTCTTACGTTTTTTATTTCTTTAAATTAAGACTCGCAGGCCACTTCAAAGCTAAAGGGATTTTTCATTCAATGATGCAAGCCAATCCACTTGTAAATCACGAAGGTGAGAAATAATAGGTGCTACCTGTGTTTGTAAACCTGATTCACTGGCATTGGCAATGGCTTGTAGCGGCTCAATAATATTCGCCTGCACGCCATGCAAATGGATAGTAATGGCTTCAATACTTTTTATGCGTCGCGCTTGGTTCACAAAAAAACTCACCTTACGAAAAACCATAGCGGTATCCAAGGGTTTCAACAGGAAATCCACCGCCCCGTATTGATAAGCGCGTAAGGTTTCATTTTCACTAAACACTTTACCGGTTACCATAATGACAGGTATAGCCTTATGGGCAGGGGCTTGTTGCAATGTTTGCAAAAATTCAAAGCCATCCATTTCAGGCATACTCACATCAAGTAAAACACAATCGATTGAGTGCTCTATCATCATACGTAAAGCTTGCCGTGCAGAGCCTGCTTTTACTAAATTGGCATCCAGTGATTGAAGAATGTCTTCTAACGCCATAAGACTTGATAATTGATCATCAACAAGTAATACATTAACGGGTTGCATGACTTACCTCTGTTGTATTTATCATATCGTACTGTTTAATTTATAAATAAAATTTTTCACATTAACCAAACAAACGCTACTAAAAAAATGTTTGCTGTGTGACCCCATACCAGGCCTCTATAAATAAGCGACAAGTTTTAGAAAATACATCCATATCTTCAGTTTTTTGTATATAGCCATTACTGCCAAGGGCAATGCATTGATGCAAATCTCTTTGAGAACATGAACCTGAACACATCAAAATAGGAATGGTTTTACTTTGCTCGTGCTGTCTCAGTGTGCGTAAAATTTCTACACCATTTAAGCCTGGCAAACCAATATCTAAGATAATTAACTGAGGTAAATGATGTTTAGCCCCTTCGTATTGATTGATCTTTAATACCCAATCAATAATGTCTTGCCCTTTTGTTAAGTGGGTAAAACTACCTTGAAAATTCATTTGCTCTAACACTCTCGTCATAATGAGTGCATCAGCCCTATCATCTTCACCTAAAAGCAACGAAAAATCGTTAAAGTTCTCTTTCATTTCGTACTTTTATCCTGTGCTATATTCAGCGGTAAATTCACTGTAAAAACACTGCCATTTCCGAGTGAAGATTCAACACTGATACTGCCTTTATGTTGTTCGACTAATATTTTACAAATGGCTAAACCGATACCACTGCCTTCATATTCTTGTTTAGTCACTAACCGATGGAAGGGTTTAAATATACGCTCTGCTGCCTCAGGCAGCATGCCAATGCCATTATCTTTGACACGAATAACACACATATTTCGTATATTTTTATAACTAATATCAATCGTAGGAGTATCGTGCGTGTTGTACTTACATGCATTGCTCAACAAATTTTGAAAAAGATGCACCAGCATTGCTTTATCACCCTGCACAGTAGGCATTGCAGCGCAATTGATCACCACTCCTTTTTCGTTGATGACATCGGCATTTAACTCAATTGCCGATTCGATAACGCCCTCTAAACTCACTGGGCTGATATGTGTTTTTTCAGCACTTACGCGTGAAAAACGAATCACATCATCAATCAAATTTTTCAAGGTTTTCATATGAGTAAACAACTCATTAACTTCTATATTTACTTGTTCAATATCTTGTTTAACTAAGGCTTCTTTTAAAAATTGTAAGCTGTAATTACTATGACGTAAGGGTGCCTTAAGGTCGTGGGAAACAATGTGAGCAAATTCTTCCAACATGCCATTGGAACGCTCTAACTCTTTCATTTGTTCCTGTAATTGTTGCTCTAGTTGCTTATAGTCGTGCATGTCAATGAAATGACCATAAAAGCGTACGCTCTCATCTTGGTTCTCACTATCTTCTTGGTTTTCACTCTCATTCTGGGTTTTACTAATAAAGTGGCCCTTACATAACATCCAATGTATTTGACCTGTATTTGCTTTGCGTAAAGGTAAGATAGACATAAAGGGTTGTTTTGTATTAAGACTTTGTTGTAAGGCACTCAACGTGGAGTCTGTATCTTCGGCCAACAAATCAGACCAACTAAGACTCTCATCAATCGAATAACCAAGGGTTTCCACTGTGGCCTGACTCAAGTAGAGTGTATCTTCACCAACATTCCATTCAATATAACCATCGGTCAGGTTATCCAAGATAGATTGTAAACTAGACTCACTGCGTGATAGACGTTCACGCGTGGCGTACAAGCTAGAGATATTGGTCAAAGTAACAATCACACCACGTGAACGACTTTTATTATCTAACGGATCTAATCGATTAATTAGCATATGGTATACCGTACCATTTTTGTCCATGATCTCTTGCTCAACAAGGCCACCCTCATTCAACACTTGATTCACATTACTCAAAACCGATTTCACCCGAGCACTTGGCAAGGATGCAAAAGAAAGATCAAGATGTTCATGCTTAAGACTGAACAATTCTTTTGCTACATTTGAAAACTTGCGTACGCGTAACTGATTATCAAGAAAGAGGATGCCAATGCCTGATTTTTCGATGACACTGCGTTCATCAGCTTCTGCTTCCGCAGCTTGGGACTCCTTGCTTTTAAATTCTGCGTTGACAGTGAGCAGTTCCTCATTAACGGATTGCAATTCTTCATTAGTTGATTGCAGTTCTTCGTTAGAGGCCATCAATTCTTCGTTGGTTGCCTGTAACTCTTCGTTGCTGGTTTCTAATTCTTCTACGGCTGACTGTAGGCTTTCTTTGGTTTCTTGTAATTCAAATTCTAGCTCACGGATTCTACTTACATCCATATCACTTATATTAATTTGTTCATGGCTAAATAACTCGCTATCTGATTGAGCCATAAAATTCTCTAATTCTGTGCTCACTGTATTATCTGTAAGGGTGACTAAAAAATTCTGAACATCAAGAGAAAATCCTGGCAAGTCACGCATTTCAACACAGATACTTTCTTGATTAACGAAGCCTTTAACATCGACCACTTTTACTGGTTTATGATTTTTCTTAACGCGGTGTAGCATTTGTCCAAGGACGGTTCTTGCTGGTTCGTCAACTAAATTACGTAAGCTTAATGAGGGACTACCCACATTTAGACTTAGTAATTTACCAACCTCACCAAATATGTGCAGCACGTCACCACTGCCATCTATTAAGATACTTGGGGGCACATAAATTTGCAGCAAAGCCTCTAGTGCCTTTTGCTCCCTTATGCTGGGGTTTGGTCGCACAGGGCTATCTTTGATTAACGCTCTTACTGAGGCGCTCGCTTTTGTTGTGCGGTTAGTGCGAAACACAGGCACGTTATATTTATCATCTCTAACATCGTCTAGATTATGACGAATTTTAATGCCACGCTTTTTCTCATAAATTTTATTGATAAGATCAACTACTTTGAAGTCACGCTCATGGCGCCCTAGAGTTTCGCTGGGGCCTAAAAATAAACGCCCAAAACTCAATAAGGCAAACGATAATAAGCTGATTACACGCTGCTGAGCTGCAATATCAAAATAAATAAGCAAGTTACGACAAGTAATCAGGGACATCTTCGTAAAAGGTGGATCTTTTAAAATATTGTGCTGCGCAAACACAATATGCTTGCGAATTTCACTGCATATTTGCCAAGAGTCAGGCGTCAGCTCTCTAAAGTAGCGTTGGCGAAGCTCTGCACTTAAGCCATCCATGTCTTTTTCTTGATATATGCCTCTAGAAGCAAATTCAATGGAACTCGGGTGCATATCGGTAGCAAATACTTTGAATTCAATATTATGATTTTCTTTTTGACAAATATCATGCACCAGCATCGCAATCGAATAAGGTTCTTGACCACTGGCACAGGCTACTGACCATATTCGCAACTCTTCATTTACTTTAAGGTTTTTTATTAAAAAAGAAATTTCACTGCGTAAAGAATTAAAAGCGGCTGGATCACGAAAAAACTTAGTGACACCTATGAGTAAATCACGGTATAAGGCATCAAGTTCGTTTTCATTACTCATCAATAATCGAGTGTAGTCTTTGAGATTACAGGCTTTAATATTTAAACGTCGTTCGATACGTCGAGTAATGGTCGATGGTTTATAATGCCTGAAATCAATATCAAAACGCGTGTTAAGTAATATTAGTATTTCTGCAAAGCGTTGCTCTTCACCCTCATCTTGTCCGCTATTAAACTGAGAGCGTACGGTATCGGTACGCCGGGCATAGTTTTTTAGGGCTTCGGGTATATCTTTCACCTTAATCACTAAATCTACGTTACCGCTTGCAATGGCGCTATTGGGCATGCCATCAAACTGGCTTTCTTCGGGATCTTGCGTTAGCACCATGCCACCGTTGTCATGAATAATGTCTATCCCTTCACTACCATCAGAACCTGTACCAGATAAAATAATGGCAATGGCTCTATCCTGATACGATTCTGCCAGAGAGCTTAAAAAAGTATTGATGGGTAAATTTAGGGTGTCGCTATTTGCACGATCAGTAAGCAACAATTTTTCATTGGCAACTATCATTTCTTTTTTGGGGGGGAGTAGATAAATATTATTGGCAAACAGCGGGATTTGATCGGTGGCTACATGAATGGGTAAGGCGGTTTTACGCGCTAACAACTCACTCATTAAGCTTTTATAATCAGGTGATAGGTGTTGCACCACCACAAAAGCCATGTTGGTATCCAGTGGCATATCTTCAAAAAGAGATTGGAGTGCCTCTAGCCCACCTGCCGAAGCGCCGACACCCACAACAAACGAAGCCTCTTCACCTGTCAATGATGATAGGGGCAGTACCTCTTCTATGTAATCTGTTTTGTAGTTTTCAGGTGAACCTTGTATTGGTGCTTCACCTTCAACATTTATACCTTGGCTGTTTTTTTCGTCATTAATTTTGTCGTATTCTGCCTCGTCTTGCGCATCTTGAGGTGATATTTCTTCAGATTTTTCTTTACCTGCTATTTCATCAGCCATGTTTTACTGGTCCCTGTACATTGCACTTTTATATCGAGCCAGATGACTCATCTTCCGTTTTAACATTATCGATAAAAAACATTAATTCCTTAATTAAATCAATGCCTTAAAAAATAAGAGCGCGCTATCAATACAATAAGATTGCCATTCCTTGCAAAAACACTTACTGATAAACAAACGATATAGGGACTTATTATCATTTGATTCTAGCCGAATTTACTTAACGATGACAAATTGTTACATAAAATATATTTGGTTATAAAATAATTAATGTAAAGGGTGACGTTTTTTAATATTATATGTGGCCAAATATTCAACTCAAATTTCTTAGCCATCGAAAGAAATAATATTTTTTCAGTTAATGATTCATTTATTAACGTATCAATTTTAAAGACAATACAATTCCCTCATTAATCGATTACTCAATCTGTTTTTCTCTAAATTCTAATTTTTATTAAGGACACCTCAGAGCTCTAGTAAAACAAAGAGAAATGGCTCAGTTAACCTAAGAAAATAGTCTATGTGGGTGAATATTCTGATTATTTAGAATTTAGCTTCTGACGATTATTAAAAAATGCCTTCTAAAAAATAATGCTACTGATAGTTAAGGCATAGTGAGTGATCCAGTCTTCATAAAGTATGTTCATAAAAGATAGTTTTATCTAAAAAATAGGAATCGTCTCTTTTATCGTATGACTTATCTTTATCAATCATCATTAACCGATTACATTACCTGTGGTGATAAAGCTACCGTCTTGTTTGCTATTACCGCAGGCCATTCGTGGGAAGAAGCCGGTAAGCTTGCCAGCAAGATTAGCTCACAAGTGGTGAGCCAGTTTGTTCCTCGATTGGAAGCGGCGCAGTACCCAGTGTTGAAAAGCGAAGTGCTTTAATTTACTGAATAATGACACCTCTGTGATGACATTGTCGGGCCGTGCCCGACCTACATGTATATTCATTTATAATTTTGAATGACTTTAAACTTGTAGGGTGGGCATTGCCCACTATCAACACATCCGTCGGGTAATGCCCGACCTACATGTATATTTATTTATAATTTTGAATGACGTTAAACTTGTAGGGTGGGCAGTGCCCACCATCAACACATCCGTCGGGTGATGCCCGACCTACATGTATATTCATTTATCATTTTGAATGACGTTAAACTTGTAGGGTGGGCATTGCCCACTATCAACACATCCGTCGGGTGATGCCCGACCTACATGTATATTCATTTATAATTTTGAATGACGTTAAACTTGTAGGGTGGGCACTGCCCACCATCAACACATCCGTCGGGCGGTGCCCGACCTACAAATAAAGCGCACTTATATTTAAAAGTGGAGGCAAGGATGCCTAACTATGTCCGTTCTTATCAACAAGGCGGCACCTTCTTTTTTACCGTTGTCACATATCATCGCCAACCACTGTTAACCTTACCGCTGGTTCGCAAAGCATTACGTGAATCTATTATTCAGGTTCGTGCTGAAATGCCGTTTAAAATAGATGCATGGTGTCTATTGCCAGATCACTTACACGCTATCTGGACACTGCCTGAAAGTGATACAGACTACTCAAAACGCTGGGGGCGCATAAAAGCGCTAACAACAAAACGATTGATCCAAAATGAGTTTTCACAAAAGAGTATTTGGCAGAATCGTTTTTGGGAACATCAAATACGAGATGAAAGCGATCTTAATACTCACCTCGATTATATTCATATAAATCCCGTTAAACATGGTTTCGTTATTACGCCAAATGAATGGCCATATTCCACTTACCACAAGTATTTAAACAATGGGTTTTATGCTAACGATTGGGGGAAAAATTTAGATATAACAAGACAATTTGGCGAGTAAAACGTTTGCTAAGCTTTAGCCGCACTGCTCAGCATTAACTAATTTCGTCGGGCAATGCCCGACCTACCACTTTTAATTGACTCAAAACAATATAGAAATAAACATCGCATGCCATCAAAATAAAATAGCACCGAAGAAGATAATCATTTTAAACAAACCCGTAGGGTGGGCACTGTCCACCATCAAAGAATACCGCCGGGCAGTGCCCGACCTACACTATGTGTTTTAACGTTTATGGGATTTTGTAAGATTATTAAAAATAATAAACGATTGCGTCATAACGAATAACTCAACCGTAGGGTGGGCATTGCCCACCATCAAAGAATACCGTCGGGCAGTGCCCGACCTACATTGTATATTTTAACGTTTATGGGGTTCTTTAAGTTTATTAAAAATAATAAACGATTGCGTCATAACGAATAACTCAACCGTAGGGTGGGCATTGCCCACCATCAAAGAGTGAAGTCAGGCAATGTGCTACCTACTACCTTGATTTAGACCCCGTGTATACCTAAAATCAAATACAGCGCTTCACTAGCAAAATCCCGCCTTAGTGCTACAGTAGCCCCATTCTCTATATTAAGGATTCACAATGGAAAGCATCAGTGCGCTTTCACTACTTGCCAGCATTGGCGTGTTGTCACTACTTTGCCAATGGTTTGCTTGGCGCATTCGCGTGCCTTCAATCTTACCTTTACTTGTCTGTGGCTTATTAGTCGGGCCGGTGTTTCATATTCTTGACCCTGATGCCTTATTTGGCGACTTGCTTTTCCCTATGGTGTCACTGGCAGTGGCCATCATTTTATTTGAAGGCAGCTTGACCTTAGATTTTAAGCAAATTCAAGGTCACGGTGCCATGGTACGTAATTTGGTCAGCGTGGGCATGTTGATTACCTTTGCCATTATTGGTGTATTCACTCATTACATTATGGGTTTATCGTGGGAGCTGTCGGCTTTATTTGGTGCACTTGTGGTGGTAACCGGCCCTACCGTGATTGTGCCCATGTTGCGATCCATTCGCCCTACCGCAAAAGTGGCCAACATTTTACGTTGGGAAGGCATCATCATTGACCCCATTGGTGCATTGTTAGCCGTACTGGTTTATGAGTTTATTATTTCGAGCCGCGACACGGCGTTGATTCATGCCATGCAAGCATTTGGTGTGACTTTATTTGTGGGCTTTGGCTTTGGTTGGGCGGCTGCAAAAATATTAATCGAAGCGCTTAACCGCAATTGGTTACCGCATTACCTACAAAACCCTGCAACGCTTACATTTATGCTGGGTGTTTATGCCATGTCGAATTTCTTACAACACGAGTCAGGCCTATTGACGGTTACCATTATGGGTATGGTCATGGCTAACAGTCGTAAAGTGGACCTTGAGGGTATTTTAGAATTTAAAGAGTCCCTCAGCGTATTATTAATCTCTGCACTTTTTATTATTTTAGCGGCTCGCTTAGATTTAACCCACTTTGTCACCTTAGGGTTACCTATGGTGTTCTTACTGCTTATTATTCTATTTGTGGCTCGCCCACTAAGCGTCTTAATTTCCTCTTATAAGTTAGATTTAAATTGGAAAGAAAAAGCATTGCTTTCATGGATTGCACCTCGCGGTATTGTTGCCGCCGCGGTTTCTGCCTTATTTGCTTTAAAATTAGAAACCGCTGGCTGGCAAGGGGCGGATATTTTAATCCCTATGGTGTTTATGGTGATTATCACCACCGTGGTATTACAAAGTTTAACCGCAAAATATGTGGCGGTTGGTCTAGGGTTACAAGAACCACCTGCACAAGGTTTCTTAATCTTTGGTGCCAACGATACCTCCCGTGCCATTGCTAAAACATTGATGGAACAAAACGTCAAAATACGCATTGCAGATACCAACTGGGAAAACTTAAGCCAAGCCCGCATGGAAGGTTTGCCTGTTTATTTTGGTAACCCAGCATCTGAGCACGCAACCAATCATGCAGACTTATCTGGCATTGGGCGCTTACTCATCTTGTCGCCCTACAAACAACTTAATCCATTAGTCAGCATGCACTTTTTAGATTGGTTTGGTAAAGACAAGGTATTTGGCTTAGGTAATGAAAGTGATCTGCGCGCCAGTCATCAATCATCTGGCAGTTACACTCAAACCTTGGGGTTATTTGGTGATGGCATTAGCTATTCTAAACTGGCCAGTTTACGCGCTAAAAAAGCACTCGTGAAAAAAACCCAGCTAACCGATAACTTTTCGTTTGAAAGTTACCTTGAGCAACATGGTACTAGATCACTGCCTTTATTTGCCATTGATGAAGGCGGTTATTGTCATATCTTTAGTGCACAAAAAACACTGAAACCAAAAGCAGGCTGGATTGTGATTGGTTTAATTTCACCAGATACAAGCGCTGAGAAAAGCATCGAAAAAGAAGCCGATATACAGGGAAAGTTAGCTCCCGACGCGCCTAACACGATATTACCCTAACGCGTAAGACATAAGGGCGATTATGATATCGCCCTTATGTTCAATTCTAGTTTTTCTCGCATACCATTGGGTGTGTTGCCACACCAACGTTTAAACGCCTTTCTAAAATTATGAGCATCTGAAAACTGCAAATAATCCGCAACTTGCTGATTACTCCACTTTCTATGATGCAATAAATATAAACATGTAGATAAACGCGCTTGATCTTGCACCTTTTGAAACGACGTACCATGTACTTTAAGCTTACGCTTTAAAGTAGCACTGCTCATATCAAATGCCATCGCCGCTTGTTCTAAGCTTGGATTATCATCAATGTTGCGTTGGTTCCACTGCGTAAATACCCCAATAAACCCTCTACGAATAACATCATACTGGCTGTTAGCTTGACGTGTTAACAACTGATTAATCGCGTCACTTGTTTGCACATTTGGCCATGCACACTGTAACTGATCACGCGGCAATACCAACATATTAATGCCCATATTAAATTGCACATGCTGACCTAAGTTCACCATGTACTCTTCAAGATAAGCCGGTGACTCATGAGAAAAACTTAAGCGCCAAGATAATTTATGACTGGCAAACCAATGGCTCAACGACAACAGTGCAGTGGAATAGGCTTCGACTAAAAACCGTTGTACCTGTGCGGCGCCTATTTCATCTTGCCAATATATAAAAACAGAATCGTCGCTATTTACAATAATAGGCTTTAATAATGGGCATAACATTTCACTGTAGCCATGAATCACATTTAATAATTCAGCAAGATTGTTTGTGCTATTTAATAACTGACTATAAACATCATAATGCCCAGGCCACATAGTATGACCCCAGCGAAACGCCAATGACGGCTCACCCAGTTTTTGAGCATTATCAATCAATTTAATAAATTGTATTGCGCTGATTAATTTATGACCTGACGCAATGTCTTCATAAAATAAACCCGTGCCTTTTAGATACTGATGATGATGAATACCTTGAGCATCTAACAAATCCATTAGGCGCAACAGTTGATAATGCGCAGGATAAATAGATTCATGAGATTCGCGGTACATCATAAGTGGCTCAAGCGACGTTAGGCGATAATTTATTATCCGCCAATGACGCGTTCGCAAGGGAAACTAAATTTATGGCATCAGCGCCTGACGCACACGCTGTTCCCGTTAAAATATGATGCACATAACTATCACCGCTTTTTTGTAACCGATAATAAAAGTGCGCCACAGCATCTTGCAATTGCTGCGCAATGATCTGCGCCTGTGGCAAGTGAGTATTAGGTAAAATAATCGCATAGCGATCAGCAGCATAGCGGGTTAACAAGTCTTGCTCTCGCATATTGAGTTGTAAAAACTCAGCCAGTTGATATAAAAACCGGTCCCCTTCTGCTTGGCCATGAATCCGATTAAACAGCGAAAACTTCGCCACATCAATCATGATCAATGCCATATCATCATCGGCCTGCTTAGCGCCCATATGCTGTAATTGAGTGTTTAAATATTCAGCACGGCTTAAGTGTGTAATACGGTCAAACAAAGTATGTTCGCGAAACAACTGTTCTCGCTTTTTTAATGTGTCGTTTATTTTAAGTTGCTCTTGATACCAATGAAACAAGCCGTAAGTCAGTAACAAGATTCCCACTGGCATGGCAATGGATTCAAACCATTGATCCCACCATTGCTCAGCGGGCAATCGAATAAATTCATCAAGGGCATCTTGCCAAAATGCCACCATCATCACGCCCAGCCCCAAGGTTAACCAATTGGTCACGCGCCCTTGTGGTCGGCTACCCAAAATAAACGCAATCCACAATGCCATGGCCGCTGCACTGCCGCCCTCGCCAATCACATCGACCCAGTCAATCTCAGCAAAAAACTTTGGCTCACCTAATGTCCACGTCACAACTAAGCAAAGTGTGAGTAAAAAAAGTAACAATGATATTTTTTGTTTATGCAGTTGCAGTGTCATCAGCATGATAAGGCCTAAATATATAACTGCTTAGTGGAATACCAATTTAATATGACACTTTCTTTACAAGCGGGATTTAATTTAGGGGTTAAATCAGCTCACTGTTTATTTCAATATACACAATACAAATTGGATTTTTTCACTCGCCCCAATGTCTAGCGGCTTATTACGGGTCTAAAGACAAAATATTACGGGTCATAACAGATCATACGCCGCTTAAATAAGCCTAAATTCTATGCATTCTCCCTTGGGATAAAAAGGCCGTCACAGTACTGTCATTTAATTTTTCTACCGTCTAGCCACCTTTGACATGAACGCGGTACACACAATGAAAAAGCAATCTTTAACACACGCCATCGCCATTGCTGGCTTAACGTTTTTAACCTCAGCCAATGCAATGGCAGACGGCCAATGGGAAGGGGCTATTTTAAACGGCACCAGCTTACAACCCATTAATGGCGCGACAGTCAGTATCGAACGTTTAAA
>JAWUXY010000072.1:0-8574 GCA_034111105.1 Bermanella sp.
AGTGAGTTTGATTCAAAGCACAATAGATAACAGTCATACCATTAAGAATCTATATCGTTTAAGTGTATCGCCGATACAATCTAATCAAGCTGATAATATCAATACTCGTGAGAAGCGCTTTAGCGGGAAAAGTAAAGAAAAATTTGCACAGTATATCGATGCCAATAGCGGCGAGATAATAGGCGACATAGATAAAGCTCTCATAACTGAACAAGCAAAAGACTTATTAAGTGAAGCCGATTCTGCCATATTACCAATGACGTTAATTACCCACTTTGGTTTTGGTTATGATTTTAGAAATAAACGTTTACCGGTTTGGCGTGTAGAGGGCTCAAACGGAGATCATCTATTCATTGATCCCATTACTCATATCTTAGTCGATAGAAATAATTCTATAAGCCGTATTGAAGGTTATAGTTTTTCGTTTTTACATAAATGGAGTATGCTCACACCGATTACAGGCCGATTTAACCGTGATATGTTAATACTATTAACACTTGGATTTATTTTTATATTAGCGGGATTGGGTTTAGTTATGCGCTTATCTAACGCAAAGGCTTCAAAAAATAAGTCTCGCCAGAAACATGCCTCTCAGCATAATAACGATCAAAACAAAGCAGCTTAATACAATAAAAATCACTAGATATACCTAGTGATTTTTATTTTAAATCGTTCTATCTAAAGGTTAAAAATACAGCGTTGTAAGGGTATTTTAAACTTAATATAAAATTAAGCCGCTAATAATATAATGCCTTGCCGTTTCAAGTTATATCCCATAGATAGCTTTATTCATGAGCGATACAAAGAATAGTATCGCTTTTATCAAGCACACTAGTTACTCAGGTAACGTTAAGTAGTCCGCTACTTTACTCACCTCTACGTTGTCCATAAATGGGACTTCGCCTAAGCACGGTACTTTTAGCATGGCCTTTAACGTTTCGATATTTTCATCATAGGCCGTCATATTGGCATCAACCCGATTGGCAATCCAACCAGCCACTTCTAGCCCATCACGCCTAATAGCTTCGTATGTTAACAGCGCATGATTAATGCAACCTAACTTCATGCCGACGACTAAAATAACCGGCGTTTGTAATTCTTTCGCCACATCAGAGAAGGTTTCATTTAGATTTAACGGCACACGCCAACCACCTGCTCCTTCAATGCAAATAAAGTCGGCTTTGTTAATCATTAAAACGCCGCGTAATAATCCGACAATACGCTGAGTGCTCAATGGCTTTTGAATACGCTGTGCCGCAATATGCGGCGCAATAGGCTCTAGTAATGCAATAGGATTAATCTGCATATACGGCAGTTTTTCTGTGCTGTATTCAATGTGCGTTAAGGCATCATTATTTTGTAAGCCTTCGCCATGGTCTTCACAGCCGGCGGCCACCGGTTTTAAACCCAATGTTTTTAAACCTTGTTCACGGGCTTTATAAAGTAACGCTGCGGTGCAAATGGTTTTACCGGCGTCGGTATCGGTTCCGGTAATAAAGTAACGCTGTTTACTCATGAATAATTCGACTCATTAAAAAGGTTTGGTCAGGCAGCCGCTCAGTACACGATAACTGGCAGGCAACCCTGCATCTTGTCTATGGGTTTCCATAGCCTGCATAAATTGCTTAACCGCTCGCGGTGACGTTAAGCCTTTGGCGCGACCATCTGTAATATTGTGTGCACCAATGCGCTTAAGGGAATCCGTTAAGCCGCGAATATCACTATGAAAATCATATAACGTGGCGATATTTAATTGTTCAATCTCAAATGCACTTGTTTCAATCATGCGTTGTAAATCGGATTCATGATCAAACTGATTTACATGTTGGTGTGCATCTACTTGTGACCAAGCCTGCTTTAGTTCACTTAATGTGCCTTCGGCCAACGTACTCAACACAAGATGCCCACCTGGCATTAAACAGTCATACGCCTGCGTGAGCACTTGTGAAAAATCGTCACACCATTGCACTGCAAGGTTAGAAAAAATTAAATCAAATTGATGTTTTTCAAATGGTAAGTTTTCAGCATCGGCTACGGTATAGTCAAATTGAGGATGATTTTTTTTTGCCCAAGCCAACATCCCCGGTGCAATGTCAGCACCCATAACATGGGCACTTTGATAATGCTGTTTTAACATTGGCAAACAATAACCGGTGCCACAGCCTAAATCCAAAATGGCATGTTTTTTTTGTTGTGGGCAAAGTTCAATTAAGGTGTTGGCTAAATTATGTTGAAAGTGCGCAAATGCATCGTAATCATGTGCGGCATCGCTAAAACTTTTTGCCACCGCTTGCTTGGCAATGACATCATGCATTCGGTAAACCCTGCATAAACGTCAAAATACCATTGGCCACTAACTGTGGCTGCGTCACTAAACAAGCATGACTTGCATTGGGCACAAAGCTAGTCAAATGCTTGTCGTTTAATTTATTAAGCGTCTGGCTGGCTTTATGTGGCACGATGGCATCATCGGTTGCCAGCATATGCAAACATGGCTGTACAATATTGGCCAGCGCTACCTGGTTATCAATTAATGATAGTAACTCCAATGACGCTTTTAATACGCCCGCTTGCGGCGCGGGTACTTGCGTATTTTGTTGTAACCATTTTAGAGATTGCAACATATCGTGTTTTTCACCCACGACGGTTAATGCAGCAAACCGTCTTAAGGTCACACGTACATCGTCAATGCTTTCCATAAAGCCATTAAATAACGGCGACGGCACACCTTGCTTGAATTTTTTATCGGCTAAGAATTTTGCATTGCTGCAAATGGTCATCACTTTTTCAATTCTGTTTGGTGAATCCAAAGCCGCTTGTACCGTTAACATGCCACCTAATGACCAACCTAGCCAACTGCTGTGCTCTGGTGCTACGGCTAACAACTCGGCGATTAGCTTATCAAGTACGTAATCCCCTGCTTGGTAGTCGCTATCACCAAAACCAGGAAGGTCCACTGCAACAAACTGAAAGTGATCACTGAATAAATCCGCCAGCGGCTTAAATACTTGCGCGTTACTGGCCCAACCATGAATACAAAAAATAACGGGTAACGTTTTATCACCCCATTGGTGTACTGCTAATGCCATGTTAATTGGCCTCCATGGTGGATGATAGCGCAGACAGCGCGTCTAATAATGTTTCAACGTGTTCAATACTGTGTGACGCCGACAATGTAATACGCAATCGTGCTGTGCCGGGCGGTACGGTTGGTGGGCGAATGGCCGTGACCATAATGCCTTGCTGTCGTAACTGCTCACTAAGATATAACGCCCGTTGTGCATCGCCGATCAATATTGGTTGAATGGCGGTATCCGATGGCATGACGTTCAAGCCTAATTGTTGCGCACCTAATTTAAATTGTTGAATTAAATTATGTAAATGCTCACGTCGCTGCGGTTCATTTTTTACGATGTTTATACTGGCTAAGGTTGCAGCGGCAATGGCCGCTGGCATGGCGGTGGTATAAATATAAGGGCGCGAAAAGTTGGTCAAATATTCCGTTAGCTCTTTGCTACCCGCTACAAACGCACCGGCTGTGCCCATGCCTTTGCCCAGCGTGCCCATGAGTATTTGCACATTGTTTTGATCTTGTTGCTGCGCCTCACAAATACCGGCTCCGGTTTTACCTAACACTCCTAAACCGTGAGCATCGTCAACCATGATCCAAGCATCATGCTGTTTTGCGGTGGTTGATAACGCCTGTAAATTCGCGTCGTCACCGTCCATTGAAAATACACCATCGGTCACGATGAGTTTGCGTCGAGCCTCGCTGCGCGCTAGGCGAGCGGTTAAATTTGCAACATCATTATGCAAATAACGCTGAAAACGCGCACCACTTAATAAACCGGCATCTAATAACGAGGCATGATTCCACTTGTCTTCGAACACGCCATCTTGTTTATCAAGTAACGCCGTTATGACGCCAAGGTTCGCCATGTAACCCGTGCTAAATAACAAGGCTGACTCACGGCCAGTAAATTCGGCTAAGGCTTCTTCTAATTGTTGATGATAATAACTGTGGCCATTCACTAAATGGGCGGCACCACTGCCTACACCAAATTCATTCGCCGCCTGTTTAAACGCAGCAACTAATGCAGGATGATTGGCTAAGCCAAGGTAATCGTTTGAACAAAACGTTAAATATTCGGCACCGTCTATTTGCATCAGCGGCCCTTGTGGGCTTTGTGCTAAACGGGTGGCGCGATACAAGTTTTGTTCGCGACGCAGGTTTAAATCTTGGGATAAATCAAAAGGCATAATGCAGATTGAATGAACATAGCATAAACGTCAGATCAGACTAACGTTTATGTGAGTGTTCATACACCTTATACAGTGGCGTCGTAAAAAGGTTTGGCCGTATCGTTTTTCTCAATCTGTTTGCTCAGCACATCCGCTTGAGCAGAATCGTCATGATCAACAATGGCTTGCTCGGGACGTAAGCCTAAACGTTTAAATAATTGCATATCTTCATGGGCTTCAGGATTGGGTGTTGTTAATAGACACTCGCCATAAAAGATAGAGTTAGCACCCGCCATAAAACACATGGCCTGCATTTCATCACTCATGTCTTCACGCCCGGCGCTTAAGCGCACATGGGATTTTGGCATCAAGATACGCGCAATGGCGATGCAGCGTACAAATTCAAATGGATCAAGGTTATCCACATCTTCAAGTGGTGTGCCTTTGACTTTAACCAACATATTGATCGGCACACTTTCTGGTTGAACGGGTAGGTTCGCTAGTTGTGTTAACAAACCAATGCGGTCATTTTGATTTTCGCCCATACCAATGATACCGCCTGAGCAAATTTTCATGCCGCTGTCACGTACATGTTGCAAGGTATCTAAACGGTCGCCGTAGGTGCGAGTAGTGATAATTTTATCGTAGAATTCTGGGCTGGTATCAAGATTATGGTTGTAATAATCCAAACCTGCGCCTGCCAGCTCATCCGCTTGATCTTCATCTAACATGCCCAGTGTCATGCAGGTTTCTAGTCCCATGGCTTTTACGCCTTTGACCATTTCAAGCACATACGGCATGTCGCGCTTGTTTGGGTTTTTCCACGCGGCGCCCATACAAAAACGGCTAGAGCCTTTTGCTTTGGCTTCGGCGGCTTTATTCAGTACGGCTTCGACTTCCATTAGGCGCTGCTTTTCTAGGCCGGTGTTGTAATGGGCTGACTGCGGGCAATACTTGCAATCTTCTGGGCAAGAGCCCGTTTTAATCGAAAGCAAGGTGCTCACTTGTACTTCATTTGGGTTGAAGTGCTGGCGATGAACCACTTGAGCTTGGAACAACAAATCGTTAAACGGCAGATCAAACAGGGCCTGTACTTCTGCGCGGCTCCAGTCGTGACGAATGTCTTGTGTTTGTGTTGCGCTCATAATGCTTCCTTACCAGATCTTATAGGTGGTGCTGGTTTTATATATCCTCAAATGGCAGGCTAATGGCTAACCAAGTGGGATGAAATCGTGACACGTATATTAGCCGCTTATTTTGAGCAGTCAACCTCCGCAATCAAGGCGGTTTACAATAGTATATTTATTAAGCAATGCATATTCTGCCTGACACCCAGCCCCTGTAACCTGTGCCCGCAGTGCCAAATGACACTTCCCCGCCTTGGCCAACACTGCCCGCAATGTGCGGAACCCAACCATCACGGCCACATCTGCGGCGAGTGCTTAAAGCAGCCTCCCGCCTTTGACAGAGTTATTTGCCCTTTTATGTTTCAAGGGGCAGTGGCGGGTTTGATTCAAGCATTCAAACACCGCAGTAAAGTATTAGGCCTTGAATGCTTAGAATACGAACTAAGTGAGCACTTACAACACCATGAGTTCGATGTCATTTTGGCCGTGCCTTATCACTGGCGAAAGCTATTATGGCGCGGTCATCACCCCACAGAGCACCTGGGCAGAACATTAAGTCACGCACTCAATACACCCCTATGGCGAGGTCTGTTGCGAACCAAAGCGACACACAGCCAACAAGGGCTAGATAAAAGCGCACGGCAATACAATATGCGCAAAGCATTTATGTGCAGCCCATGGCTGATTAAGCAGATAAAAGGTAAAAACCTATTACTGGTAGATGACGTGCTCACCACTGGGGCTACCTGCCATAGCACCGCATTAGCACTCAAAAAGCACGGCGCAAAGAGTGTCACGATTGCCTGTTTAGCGCGCACACCGCTGGCGCGTTAATAACTTTTCTCGCCAGTCTTTGCATAAGCCAGTAAACTGCCGCTCTTACTTTGATGGCCATTGAGTTTTTATGTCACAGCTTTTGCCCCACCCCTACGAAAAGCTCACTCCCGATACCGTGCT
Source organism: Bermanella sp. (assembly GCA_034111105.1). GTDB lineage: Bacteria > Pseudomonadota > Gammaproteobacteria > Pseudomonadales > Oceanobacteraceae > Bermanella. The sequence goes on from JAWUXY010000072.1 coordinate 6,327, forward strand.
GAATGCCATCGATGCCATTGTGGCACCATTAGGTTGGCTCACCAGTGGCCATCAATTAGCCCTTAACAGCTATGAAAACCGTGTTTATCAAATTGGCATAGAGGAACAAAAAGACATCGTCGCTAAGTTTTATCGCCCTGAGCGCTGGAGTCGAGCCACCATTTTGCAAGAGCACGAGTTCAGTTTGTTTGCACAAGAAGATGAGCTGCCTGTTATTGCGCCGATGGTCATTGAAGGCGAAAGCCTGTTTGAATACCAAGGTTTCTTCATTGCGCTGTTTCCTAAGCAAGGGGGCCACAGCGGCCACATTGAAAACTTAGACGATTTCGAACAAATGGGCCGTCTAGTAGCCCGCTTACATCAAACAGCCAATGCCGTTGAATGTGATCAACGTGGTGACATGACCCCACAAAAATTTGCCCGCAATAGCCGCCAATTTATTCTCGACAATCAGTTTATTGATGAAAGCTTACTGCCCGCTTATGAAAGCTTAAGCTTAGATATTTGCAATCTATTAGATGAGCTCTGGCATTCACCCAAGATGCAATTGGTGCACGGAGACTTACACGCCAGTAATTTAATTTGGCAACATGAACAACCTTATATGCTTGATTTGGATGATTGTATTCGTGCACCGCGAATCCAAGACATTTGGATGCTTTTGAATGGTGATCGCGACCAAATGCAAGCACAACTTGCCGCCATGGCACGCGGCTATGAAATGTTTTTACCATTCCCCGCGGATCAAATTCCGTTAATCGAAGTGTTGCGCACCATGCGTTTAATGCATTACAGCGCTTGGCTTGCCAAACGCTGGGATGACCCAGCGTTTAAAATGGCGTTCCCTTGGTTTAATACTCCACGGTACTGGTCAGATGAAATTCTCACTCTGCGCGAGCAGTTTGCAGCCTTGCAAGAGCCTGCATTACAACTTTTTCCTTAAATAACAAACACGATATTTTAAAACACACTTGATGACTTTATTCCAAATGAATTTTTTAAAACTTAGCTTAGTACTATCAGCCTTACTTTTTACACATAACACCTATTCACTCTGTACGTCTGATAACGAAAAAGCGCCAGAATTCAATACATTTTATATCGGCTTAGGTTTTGGAGAGCATCATGCTTACTCTGAAGATTCATATTATCTTGATGATGAAGAACTAAAATCAGACGGAATGCACTTAACTTTAGGTTGCTTAGAACATCTAAAAGATAATGTTAATCTATTTTTAGAGGCTAGTATAATTGATGTCGATAGGAGGTATATTGGTTACAACAAAGAATCTAGAAGCTTATGGGTCACAAGTGGATTAAAAGTAGACTTAAAAAATAAGATTATAAATTTTTCATTTATACCACAAGCAGGTCTTACAAGTAGCTCTCAACTAATATTGGGCGGTGGTTTACTGTTTCCTATTACCAAAGAGTTATCCCTAAGAGCTGACGTTAAACTTGTGGGCGTTTTAAATACTGCGTCTCAATTTACTTTAATCTATAGCCTTTAAGTACATTAGAACTTTTAATTTAACTCGTTAAATTTTAAAAATCGCGCCTTGGTCTTCAATTTTCTTAGGGGCTGGGCAAAACCAACCTAACTGCCTCTTTGCAGCGTACCCTAGAGCAGGTAAACTACCGCTCTTGTTTAGGTATCAAATACAATAAGGATGTACATGAAATTATTTTTATCAGTATTAACCATCATCAGCCTATGCTTAGGCCAATGCGCACTCGCGCAAGAAGCATCAGAGCAAACCAATATCGACATGAAAAAAATATATTTGGGTGCAGGTATTAGTCATAACCGCATTGACACTTCCTCAATGGGCGGAACAGATGGCAAAGCCAGTGGCTTCCAAGTTTTTGCAGGTTACGATTACGGCCAACGCAGTGGCATTGATATCGCAGCCGAAGCGGGTTTCATTCAAAGCGGTGAGTTCTACGATAACTCTGATGAAGACGCCGATGGTGTATGGGCCGCTGCCGTTGTCTCTAAAGACCTGCCTGAAATTAATGAGAAGCTCGCCGCTATTGTACGCTTAGGTTATGGCCTAGGTGGCGACGATGGTATTTTAATGGGCTTTGGCGCCCAATACCGTGTCAATAGGCAGGCTCTGCTTCGGCTTGAGTACGTGAACAAAGATTGGTCTCAGGCTTACCAGCTAAACGCCGTCTTTAAGTTTTAACCTATATTGCCCGGCTACTAACCAGCTACTATAAAAAGGGCTTCTAGTTGAAGCCCTTG
>JAWUXY010000073.1:0-8356 GCA_034111105.1 Bermanella sp.
GCCATCGCTCAAGCAAAGTTGGCCGATGCAAAAAATGAAGTGCCTGTTGGCGCTGTCATTGTCATTGATGGCGAAATAATTGGCCGCGGTTTTAATCAACCGATTTCAAGCCATGACCCAACGGCCCATGCTGAAATTATGGCATTAAGAGATGCAGCAAAACGTATCGGGAATTATCGATTAGTGGATGCTGATTTATACGTCACCATTGAGCCCTGCACCATGTGTGCAGGGGCCATGATTCATGGACGAGTAAAGCGTGTGATTTATGGCGCTAGTGAACCTAAAGCCGGAGTCGTGGATAGTCAGCAAAATATATTTATAGAGCCGTACTTTAATAACAATGTAGACGTATTGAGTGGTGTGTTAGCGGATGAGTGCAGTGATGTAATGCAGGCGTTTTTTAAGCGTCGCAGAGAAGAGAAAAAGGCAGTTAAGAAAGAGAATAATATAGGGTGAGTAGGTGTATTTAAATTGCCGCTTTATTTTTTGTAATATTCCAAGTTAAGAGCTGTGTCCAAGTTATGTGGCTGGGATACCCGTTACTCAATGAGACTTGTTAATAAAAACAGAAAAAGCTAATAGGCTTAAACTCAGTGATTTAATATTATAACCCTTGATACAAGTTACTCAGTTAAAGTTTTGTAAATAATAATACTTTTCACGGTGAGTGGAAATGAAGTGCACAAACAATAGACGTCACTTTAAACTAATCGTTATATAGTATTAATAATTAAACTAATGGCATTACTATAAGGTATGACAAAAACGTTTATTAGCACTAAGCCAATGTATAGGTGGTGTTAATATTAAAATTAATAAACGAAAAATGTTGATTTATATATAAAAAAATACCGGCAAACGCCGGTAAAAAAAGGTCAACTGGTTTCCTTTTCGCATTTAATTTATAACGGTCAAAGGAGGAATGGTTGTAAAGCCACTATCGGCGGTAAAGATGGGTTCACCTTCAGTGGTGTTAAAGCTGTAAGTAGGTTCTGGCTGTTCACGCCAAACTAATAAGTCGTAAAAGCGACGGATATTTTGCACGTATTCAACTGGCTCGTATCCACGGGCAAAACCGTATTGAGTGGTTTTATAATATTTTTTCTGCGCAAGTAATGGCAATCTTTCTTTTATATCCATCCAACGTTCAGGGTCGCCGCCTTGTTTTAGCGTAATCTTTTGTGCGTCTCTAACGTGCCCCGCGCCTACATTGTAAGCCGCGAGTGCAATCCAAGTGCGATCTGGTTCTGCGATGTGATCAAAGCGCTTTTTAAGCTTTGCATAATAAGCGCTGCCACCTTGAATACTCTGCTTAGCATTAAGGCGATTTTTAACACCCATTTCTTTTGCCGTTGTGCGAGTTAGCATCATTAAGCCACGAACGCCTGTGCGTGAACGTGCACGTGGTTTCCAGTGGCTTTCTTGGTAGCCAATGGCGGCCAGTAAGCGCCAATCAAGTTCGTGGCTATCGGCTTCTTTTTGAAACAGCTCTTGATAACGGTGTAAGCGTTGATCCGCTTGGCGTAAAAAGGTAAGAGTACCAACATTATCAATTTGATTTAGGTGGCCGTAATAACGCTCTTCTAACTGGGAAAGCAGGCCTGTCTCACGAACAAGCTGAAAAAACTCACGGGACTTATTTAATAAACTGTTATCTGAGAATTTTGAGAACGCCCAAGCTAGCTGCTCCGGTTCACCAAGTTCCATAGCGCTGGCGATATTTGGGTAAAAGCCAACAATGGCATCGTATTCGTTGCTGTCGACGATGGTGTAATCAATCTCGCCGTTTTCAACCATTTGCACAAGCTCTGATACCTCAGCATCATCACGCTCAATCCATGTTAGCTGAGGAAGGGAGCTTTGCTGTAAGCGATGCAAGTACTGTGCGTGGCTTGAATGTGAGGTAACCACCAATGTTTTACCCAATAACTGCTCTAACTTTTTAGGGCGTTTTTGATCAATACGGTAAACCAGTTTTTGTTGTACATCTAAGTAGCTACTGGCGAAACGTACGCGCTCGCTGCGCTCAGGCGTTGCGGTTAGCCCTGCTGCCGCAAAAGCAACATTGCCGGCCTCCACTTCAGAAATTAGGTCGTCTAGTGTGTCTGCCACCACAACTTCCAGTTTAACCCCTAAAAACTTGGCAAACATCTGGGCCAGTTCGTATTCAAAGCCAGAGATCTGGTCTTTATCTTGGTAATAGGTGGTTGGGCTGTTGCGGGTAATAATGGTTAACACGCCTTTATCCATGACGTCGTCATAGTCGTGACGGCTGCCTGAACTCATTACGAGTACCGCAATGATGCATAATAGGCATAGGGAGAAGCTGGCTTTTAATAGCCACTGTTGCTTGTTAGCTAAGTGTTGTTGCATGCTCCCCCCTATATAATGATTAGTTGTAAAACGTGATCTGTGTCATATTTTAATCTGACAGTGCCAAAGCTCCAAATCCCCGTGTCTGACAATTTTGGTCAAAATTCAGATAAATCCTTCTCAGGCCCCGTGGTTGTTGAAAAAATTAATTTTAGACTATTTAGTTATATACGCCTAAAGTTGTAATTTCATTCAATGAGGATGGCCTAGCGAAGGCCCATAGATACAAATAAAGGCTTGTTTAGGCTGGTGAGAGCGGCTCCTTTCCATTAGAATTACGCCCTCTTAAATTCCACTCCTTACTTACAGTAGGCTGAACAGCAATGCTCAAACTGTCCGGTGCTCCTGCACTTTCTGCCTTTCGTCGTGAAAAGCTGCTAGCAAAAATTCAAACCACCCACCCAGAAGTGACTTCTGTTTATGGGGAGTTTGTGCATTTTGCGGAAACCTTAGAAAATCTCAATGATCAAGAACACACTGTGCTTGAACGTATTTTGCGTTATGGGCCAAAAGCTCAAGCACAAAAGCCACAAGGCAAAATGATCTTAGTGGTACCGCGCATCGGCACGATTAGCCCTTGGTCTTCAAAAGCCACGGATATTGCTAAAAACTGCGGTTTAACCAGCGTTAAGCGCTTAGAGCGCGGCGTGGCTTACTGGGTAACAGGCAGTGACGATGTTGCTGGTATTCAAGCGCATTTGTTTGATCGCATGGTCGAAACCGTTTTAGCGGATTTTGATGATGCGGCAGCCTTGTTTAGTCATGCTGAACCTGCGCCTATGACTCAAGTGGATATTTTAGTCGGCGGTAATGCGGCGCTTGAGATTGCCAACAAAGAACTAGGTTTAGCTCTGGCAGAAGATGAAATCGATTATCTAGTTGAGAATTACAAGAAGTTAGGTCGTAATCCGAACGATATTGAATTGATGATGTTTGCTCAGGCTAACTCGGAACATTGTCGTCACAAGATTTTCAATGCGAGCTGGGACATCGACGGACAGTCGCAAGAAAAATCTTTGTTCCAAATGATCAAGAATACTTACGAACACTTCAACGAAAACATCTTGTCGGCTTATAAAGACAATGCGTCTGTTATTCGTGGCAGTGAAGCGGGTCGCTTCTTCCCAGAAGCAGGCTCAAAAGAATATCGCTATCATCAAGAGCAAATGGCCATCTTGATGAAGGTTGAAACCCACAACCACCCAACTGCCATTGCGCCATTCTCAGGTGCGGCTACCGGCAGTGGTGGTGAGATTCGTGACGAAGGCGCAACCGGTATTGGCTCTAAGCCTAAAGCAGGTCTTACTGGCTTTACCGTTTCTGACTTGAAAATCCCTGGCTACGAGCAACCTTGGGAAAGCCAATACGGCAAACCAGCCCGTATTGCCTCTGCGTTAGATATCATGATCGAAGGCCCAATTGGTGGCGCGGCATTTAATAATGAATTTGGTCGTCCAAACTTATGCGGTTATTTCCGTACGTTTGAAGACAAAGCCAGCGATGGCGTACGTGGTTACCACAAGCCAATCATGATTGCCGGTGGTTACGGTAATATCCGTGAAGAACATGTACAGAAAAAAGACATTCCAGTGGGCGGTAAATTAATCGCGCTGGGCGGCCCTGCCATGCAAATTGGTTTAGGCGGTGGCGCGGCATCATCGGTAGATGGTGGTGAGCAAAACGAAGATTTAGATTTTGCTTCAGTACAACGTGGCAACCCAGAAATGGAACGCCGTTGTCAGGAAGTGATCGACCGCTGCTGGCAGTTAGGTGAAGACAACCCAATCGTCTTCATTCACGACGTGGGTGCAGGCGGTTTATCAAACGCCTTCCCTGAACTAGTAAACGATGCAGGTCGTGGTGGTAAGTTTGAATTGCGCAATATTCCAAATGATGAGCCAGGCATGAGCCCGCTTGCTGTTTGGTGTAACGAATCCCAAGAGCGTTATGTGTTGTCTGTTGCGCCAGAAAATTTGGCGCAATTTGAAGAAATTTGCCAGCGCGAACGTTGCCCGTTTGCGGTTATCGGTGAAGCCACCGAAGAGCAACACCTAACCGTTTCAGATAGCCACTTTGGTAATAACCCTGTGGACTTGCCGCTGCAAGTATTGTTGGGTAAAGCGCCGCGTATGCACCGCAGTGCCGATCGTTTTGATCTTGACCTTCCAGCAGTCAACCTAGATGGCATTACACTAAAAGAAGCGGCCGAGCGCGTATTGCAATTGCCAGCCGTGGCGAGCAAAAGCTTTTTGATCACCATTGGTGATCGCTCGATTACAGGTACGGTTGCCCGTGATCAGTTTGTTGGCCCTTGGCAAGTACCGGTTGCTGACGTTGCTGTCACTACCGCGTCTTACGATGGTTACACTGGCGAAGCCATGGCCATGGGTGAACGTACGCCGTCTGCGTTAATTAACGCACCGGCCTCTGGTCGCATGGCCGTAGGTGAAGTTTTAACCAACATCGCTGCATCTAACATTGAAAAATTAAGCAATATTAAATTATCCGCTAACTGGATGTGCGCCGCGGGCCACCCAGGAGAAGACGAAAAACTGTATCAAACTGTAAAAGCGGTGGGCATGGAATTATGCCCTCAGTTAGATTTAACCATTCCCGTTGGTAAAGACTCCATGTCCATGAAAACCAAATGGAATGAGCAAGACGGTGAAGAGAAAACCGTGACCTCGCCAATGTCATTAGTGGTAACGGGTTTTGCCCCTGTTGTCGATGCGCGCAAAACCTTAACGCCTCAGCTTCGCGGTGACGAAGAAGAAACCGACTTAATCTTGATTGACCTTGGCCGCGGCCAAAACCGTTTAGGTGCATCGGCTTTAACACAAGTATTTGATCAGCTAGGTAATGAAGTACCAGATGTTGACGATGCTGAAGACTTAAAAGCGTTCTTCGCGGTCATTCAAGGCCTAAACCAAGACGATAAAATCATGGCTTACCATGACCGCTCAGACGGCGGCCTATGGGCAACTTTGACGGAAATGAGTTTTGCAGGTCATGTAGGTTTAACCATTAAGTTAGATGCATTGGCCGATTCACAAGCCGATGTGATCCCTGCGTTATTTGCAGAAGAGCTGGGTGCGGTGATTCAGGTTCGTCAAGACGACACCGAATTTGTATTGGCGCAACTGAATGCAGCCGGACTTGGTGATTGTGCAGCGGTTGTTGCCAACTTGAATGACGAAGATAACCTTGTGGTTGAGTTAAATGGCGAAAGCTTATTTAGCGATACTCGAGTGAATCTACAGCGTCTATGGTCGCGTACGTCTTACGAAGTGCAAGCCATGCGTGACAATGCAGATTGTGCCAAGCAAGAATTTGATGGTTTGTTAGATGCTGACAACCCAGGACTTCACGCTGAATTATCATTTGATGTGAACGACAATATCGCGGCTGACTTAATCGCCAGCGGCAATCGTCCAAGTGTTGCCATCTTGCGTGAGCAAGGTGTGAATGGCCAGATTGAAATGGCGGCGGCGTTTGATAAAGCCGGTTTTAATACCGTCGATGTACACATGAGTGATGTGTTGTCAGGCCGCGTAACCTTAGATGGCTTCCGTGGTTTGGTTGCCTGTGGCGGCTTCTCTTACGGTGACGTATTGGGTGCGGGTGAAGGTTGGGCGAAATCGATCTTGTTTAACGACATTGCACGCACACAATTCAAAGCCTTCTTTGAGCGCGAAGACACTTTCACACTCGGCGTGTGTAACGGTTGTCAGATGTTATCTAACTTGCATGAATTGATTCCAGGTTCTGAGCATTGGCCGCACTTTGTGCGCAACCAGTCTGAGCAATTTGAAGCGCGCGTTGCCATGGTCGAAGTGCAGAAAAGTGACTCGATTATGCTGGCATGCATGGAAGGTTCACGCATGCCAATCGCTGTGGCCCACGGTGAAGGTCACGCAGAATTCGCGCAAGCGGCCGACATTGAATCAGTTACCAAGCAAGGCCAAGTGGCGCTGCGTTATGTGGATAACTTTGGTTTGGTAACCGAGCAATACCCAGCGAACCCGAATGGTTCAGTTGATGGTATTACCGGTCTTACCGCCGCTGGTGGTCGTGTGACCATTATGATGCCTCACCCTGAGCGTGTATTCCGTGCGGTACAAAACAGCTATGTACCGGATGAGTGGCACGAAGATGGCGCTTGGATGCGTATGTTCCGCAACGCACGTGCTTGGTGTAAATAACCAAGCCGTTGTGTGGAATAAAAAAAGGCCGCTCATTGAGCGGCCTTTTTAGTTTTTGAATCTCGAAAGAGGCGGTCGTATTTAATACAATTAGGCGTTAAATACGCCATGTAACTGCTTAGAAAGGTAAGATGCATAGTTGTCTGTCATGCCGCTAATAAAATCCAGTACTTTTAAATATGCAATGTAATGGTCATCATTATCTGAAATCTCTGTGTGATGAGACATTAGGCTCAAAACCTGTTTGCTTCGAGTAGTAATCTTACTCCTACCGTTTGAGACTAGGTCATCAGCCGCCATAAAAAATGACTCAAGTAAAACCCCGATAGCAGTGTTAAAGCCCACTTCATACTGAGTTTTTATTCTATCTTCAAATATTTTTTCTTTAGCAATTTGCTTAAATTCTCTCAATATTGTTTTTAAAATAGGATTATCAGAACTATCAATTAAATCTTTTTCTAATGAGCCTTTCATTATCTCTTCATAATTTTCTAAAAAAGAAATAGCGATTTGATTTGTTAATAGGTTCATTAAAGGGGAGCGATATTTGGCCATGGATCGCCTTACAGATAAGCCTTTAGAGTTTTTTAGTACTTCAATGGCTTGATTTAATCTATCTTTGGCGCATGAATTGAGTTTGTTTTCTTTTTTCTTGTTTTTTATCTCTTTTTTCATTTCTTTTTTTATTTTTCGAAGTAAATTTATAATATCGTCAACACTTAGGATGTTCATTTCCATGGCATCTTCTACGTCAATTATGGCATAACAAATATCATCGGCAGCTTCCATTAAATATGAAAGAGGATGTCTGGGGTGAAGTTGATTGTCTAATTCATTAAGACCTAAAGCTTTATTGATAGATGTGATTTTCTTGATCTCGGATTGAAGATAATTGTATTTGTGTTTCTTGTTGGTGGATTCTGTTGATGTGCGAGGGTATTTGATCATCGCGCCTATTGTTGCAACGGTTAAGTTTAAGCCAGTATTTTCATGAAAGCCTTCTGATTCTATAATCAGTCTCAACCCCTGTGCATTACCTTCAAAATAGCGAATGTCATTTTTCTTATCTTCTTGGTAGATTTTTTCTATAAAGTGTTCATGGGTTTTCATCCACTCTCTAATAGCCTCTTCACCGGCATGCCCGAATGGAGGATTACCTATGTCGTGTGCATAGCCGGCAGCTTGGACAATTAATGCAAAATCACTTCGGTTTATATTTTTTGTTATGGTGACAAACCCGTTTTTAATCGGATCACATTTACTAGAATCGTTTTTAATGTTTTTAGTAAAACGATGCATTGCTTGTTTATTCTTTTCTTCACCTGCGAGATACTCCATATAATCCCATACGCAGCAAGCTAAGCTATTGCCGAAAACAGAAACTTCTTGGCTATGCGTCAATCGTGTATGGATATGATCGTTTTTTGCTAAGGGGTGTACCTGAGTTTTACGCCCCAGTCGACGAAAAGAATCTGTAAATATAATCCGGCTACAATCCCTTTCGAAGGGGGATCTAGGTTCATGAATTGTATTTTGAGATTCAGGTTCTAATCGTTTAGAGGACAATAATTTAGACCAATCCAGGTACTCCGACATAGTAGTACTGCCATTTAAGGGGAAGATTTAACTATTGTTGAAATATGATAATAGTGAAATAACGGTTTCCTATATGAACTTATCTCTTTAAGCCAGCTTAAGTGCTGTAACTATAGATTTGTTGGTTGTTGTCGTCATTTTTGGGGTGAGGGGAGCCGGTGGTACTCTGGAAAGCTAAATTA
>JAWUXY010000074.1:0-27720 GCA_034111105.1 Bermanella sp.
ATTATGAAAATAGAGTAAAAATCACTCTATAAATACGCTTCAGTTTAAAATCCATATAGGTTTTACCATTAAACTTCCTTGAAATTTAACGTAGAGCGCGCTCTACTTTTCTCTTTGAGGTTTTTCTACAGCCTCAACGCCTGCCAGCAAAGGCGAGTGTAACGAGTCCAGCCAGCTTGCTGGCGATTTTGGCTGGCTTTGTTAGGTATCTATTTAGGATTAATGTCTTAACTTTCATGATTGAATATCTTTAACATTAATTGCGCCCACCTTTTAACAAGTGACTGGAAAATAACGTTTACATATTCTCGTGTTTCATCAGGGTAGTTAATCTCTGGATACCATTCATAGAAACCTTCTTTCTGAAATATTCCAATATCCTCATAATATCTTTTAGCTGCTTCAATATCAGACTTTTCAATAGCTAAAACACTGCTTTTTATAAGATCAATTTTTGGAGAGGTGTCAGCCAACCCATGTTCATTGCAAAATTTTAGTAATACATTTGTCACTGACTCAAGTTCAGACCGAGGAACCCCATTAATAGTGTAAGGGCTTACATTTGATTTTTTAGAAGAACCAAAGATTTTCATTTAGCTACCTAACATTTTAATCATAAGACCTTGCAAGCTTCCCTACCTTGCAAGGTACTAAAAACTTATTATCTACAATCTAAATCCATAGCACCAACAATTATAAGAGAGTTACAAAGTCGATTTAGAGCCTACACTCGCTTCGCTCGGATCAAACCTACCGGAGGTTCTTGTCCTACCTGAGCACGAATTTTTCCTACTGCTAAATTTCAGGCATAAAAAAACCCAACTCTATTAAAGTTGGGTTTTTCTTGAATCTGGTGCGCTCAGGAGGATTCGAACCTCCGACCGCCTGGTTCGTAGCCAGGTACTCTATCCAGCTGAGCTATGAGCGCAAGACTGATAAATTTAAGATTATTAAATAACCTTTCAAACTCTCTTGAAAACAGAATCAGTTACTGCTTAAAAGATGGTGCGCTCAGGAGGATTCGAACCTCCGACCGCCTGGTTCGTAGCCAGGTACTCTATCCAGCTGAGCTATGAGCGCATCGTTTGGGGCGGCGAATTATAGATAAACTAAAATATTAGTCAACTATCGCCACTTTTTATTTTTACTCGAAGGTATTAATAAAAAGAGTTGTGATGGCGGAGAGAGAGGGATTCGAACCCTCGATAAGATTTCTCCTATACACCCTTAGCAGGGGTGCGCCTTCAGCCACTCGGCCATCTCTCCAACACGCGGCGTATGTTACCACTTTACAGAGAAATTAAAAGAAAAATTTCAATGAAATTAATACATTAGCGCAAAATCAGTCTTCAGACGGTTGATCTTTTTCTTTTTGGATACGTTGGTAAATTTCTTCACGGTGAACAGCGACTTCTTTTGGCGCATTCACACCGATTCGAACTTGATTACCTTTAACCCCTAAAACAGTGACTGTTACCTCGTCACCAACCATAAGAGTTTCACCAACACGACGCGTTAAAATAAGCATTCTATTCTCCTGAACATGTGATCAGTACAGCTTACGCTGACCACTTTAATCCCCGCTTTGTATACAAAACGAGCATCCATAAGATTTATTATTGACCAGCTTTGAAAAATTAAAAGCCTCATATCGAACCTTTCCAGAATATTTAGTTATGGAAAGCGCTAAATTAGAGGCTTACTGGCCGACGACCTAGGGTGCGATGGGTTTCCAACGCGTTCTTACTAGAAGGTGCCTAATCCTTGACGTTCTTCTTAACTACTTACTTATCGTTGTCATCTAGTCCAAAGGCTGTGTGCAATGCACGCACGGCCAGCTCTAGATACTTTTCATCAATCACAACCGATATTTTAATTTCTGACGTGGAGATAATCTGAATATTGATATTCTCTTGCGCCAAAACATCAAACATTTTACTAGCAACACCAGCATGACTGCGCATACCAACACCCACCAGCGATAATTTAGTAATGCCTTTATCACCCGATACCTCACGAGCACCCAAGCTTTGAGCCACTTCGCGTAATATTGATTCTGTTTTCACAAAATCATTACGGTGTACGGTGAAAGTGAAGTCAGTGGTTTTATCTGCCGCCACATTTTGCACAATCATATCAACTTCGATATTCGCAGCGCTCACAGGCCCTAAAATTTTAGACGCCACACCAGGAATATCAGGCACACCCAATACGGTTAATTTGGCTTCGTCACGGTTAAACGCAATTCCGGAAATAACTGGCTGTTCCACTGATTCATCATCCTCTATTGTAATAAGGGTGCCATTGCCTTCTTTACTGCTGTGTAAAACACGCAGTGGCACTTTATATTTACCAGCAAACTCCACAGAGCGAATTTGCAATACTTTTGACCCAAGGCTGGCCATTTCAAGCATTTCCTCAAAGGTAATCTTGTCCATGCGACGGGCTTTTTCAACAACACGAGGATCCGTTGTATATACGCCATCAACATCCGTGTAGATATGGCACTCATCTGCCTTTAGCGCAGCCGCTAACGCCACACCTGTAGTGTCCGAGCCACCACGACCAAGTGTGGTGATATTACCTTCACCATCAACACCCTGGAAGCCTGCAACAATAACGACTCGGCCTTCAGCAAGATCACTTTTAATTTTTTGTGTGTCGATATCTTGAATACGTGCTTTCATATGAGCACTGTCTGTCAATATCTTCACCTGAGAACCCGTATACGAACGAGCAGGTACACCCAGTTTATTTAATGCCATGCTTAATAAAGCAATTGTAACTTGCTCACCCGTACTGACCAATACATCCATCTCACGAGGTGTAGGCTGGTCAGTAATGCCATTGGCAAGCTCAATAAGACGATTGGTTTCACCACTCATGGCGCTGACCGCAACCACAACATCGTGACCGTCATCTTTGAATTTTTTAATTTTCTTAGCAACGCCTTCGATTCGCTCTACGCTACCTACCGAGGTGCCACCGTATTTGTGTACGTACAATGCCATGGTTTCAGGCTCTCATAAGGGTACAAAATTTGGGCGCTAATTAGACACTAATTAACGCCGTATTGGAACTATGCAAAATAGCTCAGCAAACCATAAGAACCGTTTAATCAAAAAAAGATGTCTTTCTTTTATTAAACCGCCCATGTTTTACAGGTTTGCTTCTGCCCACTGCTCAAATGCAGCCAATGCAGCCGGAATACCTTCTGGTTTTTTACCACCAGCTTGCGCCAAATCAGGCTTACCGCCACCACGGCCATCAACATAAGGAGCCAACTCTTTTACAATATCGCCGGCTTTTGCCTTACCTAGTAAGTCTTTTGTGACACCCGCAATTAAGGTGACCTTGTCACCCTCACTGCTGGCCAACAAAATAACGGCACTGGCTAATTTGTTTTTCAATTGATCCATTGCGCCACGCATGGCCGGTACATCTGCACCATCCAATTGAGCCGCTAATACATTAATGCCATTAATTTGTTTTGCGCCTGCGGCTAAATCGGTACCAGCACCCGATGCTAACTTGGCTTTAAGCTGTTGTACGTCTTTTTCGAGCTGACGGTTTTTACTCACCGCCGCCTCTACTTTATCCAATACACTATCGCGATTGCCTTTTACTTGGGTCGCAATGGCCGTAATGGTGCTTTCCATGTTGGCGATGTAATCGTATGCCGCTTCGGCTACCACAGCTTCAACACGGCGCACACCCGCTGCAACACCACTTTCACTGACAATTTTTAAGAAGCCAATATCACCCGTACGTTTTGCATGGGTACCGCCACATAGCTCAACCGAAAAGCCATCACTGCCCATGCTTAATACGCGCACTTCGTCATCGTATTTTTCACCAAATAATGCCATTGCACCATTCGCTTTTGCCGCTTCAATATCCATAAGCTCTGTACTTACGAGTGTATTGATACGAATTTGTTCATTCACTTTTTTCTCAACGGCTGATACTTCTTGTGCCGTCATGGCTTCAAAGTGGGCAAAATCAAAACGCAGTCGATCATATGTGCACAATGACCCTTTTTGCTGCACATGCTCGCCCAATGCTTCACGTAATGCTGCGTGCAGTAAATGCGTCGCCGAATGGTGCAGCGCAGTCTGCTGACGCTTATGTTCATCAACACTGGCACTTAATGTATCGCCTACGCTTAAGGTACCCGTTTTCACTTCACCGTGATGTAAGTGGTTTTTCTGCTCTTTTGTGGTGTCGGTCACAATGAACTCAATACCACTGCCTGTCAGTAAGCCTTTGTCGCCAACTTGCCCACCTGATTCACCATAGAAAGGTGTACTATCTAAAACCACCATACCCGCATCACCAGCGGCCAAGCTTTCCACTTGTGTGCCGTCTTTAAATAAAGCGATGATTTTTCCTTGATTTAATAGGCTGTCATAACCGGTAAAATCGGTTTCACCGTCAAGATTTAATGTGTCGGTGTAATCCACTTTAAAGTTAGAGGCCGCACGTGCTTTGCTCTTTTGCTCTTGCATACAAGCATCAAAACCTGCTTCATCTACTTTTAAATCTTTTTCACGGGCAATGTCAGCGGTTAAATCAACAGGGAAGCCGTAGGTATCGTATAACTTAAAAACGGTTTCGCCGGGAATCGTATCGCCTTTCAAATCGGCAATTGCGCTTTCTAATAACTTCATGCCGTTATCAAGAGTTTTGGCAAATTGCTCTTCTTCTAGTTTTAGAATTTTTTCAATATGAGGCTGATTTTTGGCAAGCTCTGGGTAAGCCTGACCCATTTCTGTTACTAATGCCGACACCAACTTGTAAAAGAAAAGGTCACTTGCACCCAAGATATGACCGTGACGCAAAGCACGACGAATGATTCGACGCAGTACATAACCACGCCCTTCATTTGACGGCATAACACCATCGCTAATCAAAAAACTGCATGAACGAATATGATCGGCAATTACGAGTAAAGACTTGCTGCTTAATTCTTTGGTGCCCGTTACGTCTGCAGCGGCTTTAATTAACCCTTGGAATAAGTCAATTTCATAGTTTGCATGCACACCCTGCATAATTGCAGAAATACGCTCAAGACCCATACCGGTATCAACTGACGGCTTAGGTAACGGATCCATAGCGCCGCTGGCCTGACGGTTATACTGCATGAAAACAATATTCCAGATTTCGATGAAACGATCGCCATCTTCTTCTGGCGTACCTGGCTTGCCACCCCAAATGTGCTCTCCATGATCATAGAAAACCTCACTACAAGGGCCGCATGGGCCGGTATCACCCATTTGCCAGAAGTTATCGGATGCGTATTTTTCGCCTTTTTTATCGCCTATGCGGATAATTTTATCTTTTGGCAACCCCATACCTTTGTGCCAAAGATCGAAAGCTTCGTCATCGTCTGCGTAAACTGTCACCAGCAGCTTATCTTCTGGTAGACCCAACCATTCTTTGCTGGTTAAGAATTCCCATGCGAACTTGATGGCTTCTTGCTTGAAATAATCACCAAAGCTGAAGTTACCCAGCATCTCAAAGAAGGTGTGGTGGCGTGCGGTATAGCCTACATTTTCGAGGTCATTATGCTTACCACCTGCTCGCACACAGCGCTGACTGCTGGTTGCACGCGTGTAAGGGCGCTTATCTTGGCCTAAAAACACATCTTTAAATTGGTTCATGCCCGCATTGGTAAACATCAATGTAGGATCGTTACCTGGAATGAGAGAACTACTGGCAACAACGTCATGCTGCTTGCTTGCAAAGTAGTCAAGAAACGATTGTCTTATTTCTGCGGTTTTCATACTTCGTCCATCAGGCTGCACCTGCATTGAGCTAAGTGCTGATTATTATAAATAAAAAAGGGCGCTAGTATAACGGCAATCCTCACGCCAGACGAGAGCTGACCGCGAATAGTGGTGGAAATGAAAATCCAGTTTTCAGTTTTTATGCAAATAATCTTGCAATATATATTAGTAAGTACTAATTTAGATAATACTTAAGTTAATATTAGGAGCTAACCATGTCCATTGATCGTCTTGTGTTTGCGATTGCCGGTGTCTTTATTTTACTCAGCATTGGGCTTTCACAAGTCCACAACCAAAACTGGCTATGGTTCACTGCATTTGTCGGCATCAATATGTTTCAAGCTGCTTTTACTGGTTTTTGTCCTCTTGCAAAAACGTTAAAAGCCTTAGGTGTCTCTCCGGGGCCGGCATTTAACTAAAAACTGAGTGATAGCTTACATTTACTCACACTTGTTCTATTGAAACACAGCATGGCAACACTCATAATGGAGGCTTGTCGAACTGAAAATTGTGGGTATCTGTGAAAGTATTTTTTGTATTATTGATTATGAGTGCACTGGCTGCAGTTTACCTATTTTCAAGCAATACTGACCCCGAACAGCACATTGATGACTGGGCCAAACAATCTGCAGCTTTGTTCCAAGATACCGCTAGCGTCTTTTCCTCATTTAAGTCAGA
Source organism: Bermanella sp. (assembly GCA_034111105.1). GTDB lineage: Bacteria > Pseudomonadota > Gammaproteobacteria > Pseudomonadales > Oceanobacteraceae > Bermanella. The sequence goes on from JAWUXY010000074.1 coordinate 6,468, forward strand.
TACACCAAGTGAACCTACAACTGATGACACAAGCGAAGAAACTTTCGATGAAAAACTGCAAAATCTATTACCAAGTGAAGAGCTCAACTTAAGCTACGAACCTGATTTTGAGGGCTCTACTGAAATTGCCAATGGAGAATCTGGCAGTATTTTACCCAGCACTCTGTTGCCAAACCTTTTCGATGTAAAGCCTGGATCTAACAGCGCATCGGTCAAAGGGCAGATATTCAGAGACGAAAAAGACAAAATTATCGGTGCTGAAGTTCAGCTTGCTATACCAACGGACATGTAACGATGACTGTGATTGCTTGTATCACTCTGACCCTTTGTGTATTGCTTCTCATGATTAGTTTTGCAGTGGGGCCATTTGCTAATGAGCCGTTTTTTCGTGCCCACTTGAATTTCAAGCAATTAAACCGCCTTGTTCAAAAAATTATTTTATTCTCAGCCACTATTCTAAGTATATTGTGTAGCCTGTGGATTATTGGGGTATTTGCGTGATTGAAGTTGTATCGGGACATTTAGGTTCAGGGAACTGGTGCTTTAAAAGCATTGACGGCATAACTGTATTAGCCCACATGCAACCATTCAACCGCCACAACGAATTTCGTATTGGGCCTGATCAAGTACTCAATTATGAAATTGAAGAAAGCCAAAACAAAAAGAAACACTCAAAAATAAGAATCAATCTTACGGGTGATCGCTATTGCCGAGCATGGGTTTCTTCGGATGACCTAAATATGCTTGGTCAAATGGTCGACTCGCAACAGCCTGCACCAGAATTTAAGCGTGAAAATAAAATATGGGTAAGTGGCCTTATTGCCTTCCTTATTGCCTGTGTTGTTTTTGAATTCGTGAAATAAATTCATTTCTGTCATGTTTGTGAAATAGTAGCCATTGTTTATAATGCGGGCTTCAATTGAGCTACAATTGTAACCATCGAAGATATTTCTAGAATGAGTCTAACTCTGGGTTCATTCTAAAACTATTTTATTTGGACTCCCCCATGAAAAACATTGTCATTGTAGGTGGCGGCGCCGGCGGCTTAGAGCTGGCGACCAAACTTGGCGACACATTTGGTAAGCGTGGTCATGCAAACATTCGACTAGTAGATGCGAACAATACTCATTTATGGAAACCCCTTCTGCATGAAGTCGCAACAGGCTCCTTAGACAGCGGAATAGATGAGCTTAGCTATCGAGCACAAGCTTATAATCATCATTTTTATTTTCATATCGGACGAATGAGTAATCTTGATCGTAATACAAAAGAGATCATTCTTTCTCCCATTTATGACGAGAACCAGATCGAAGTATTACCTGAGCGCCGCTTACAGTACGACACTTTAATTTTGGCCATAGGAAGTCAAACCAACGACTTCGACACAACGGGTGCTAAAGAGTTTTGCTCCTTCTTAGACAGTCGCGCACAAGCTGATAAGTTTCACCAAAAGTTATTGAATACATATTTAAAGGCAAATAATACCGCAACACAAAAAGGCAATTATAAATTAAATATTGCCATCGTTGGCGCGGGCGCCACTGGTGTTGAATTAGCGGCTGAACTGCACAACACTGCATCAGAGTTATCTGCTTATGGTTTAGATAAGTTAGGTGAAGATCAACTACTGGTCAGTATTATTGAAGCCGGCGATCGCATTTTACCCGCACTGCCCCCTCGCATATCAACTGCGGCTCATCGCGAATTAGAAAAAATTAATATTCAAGTTAAAACAAATACGTTCATCAAAGAAGTTACAGAAGACGGGTTTATTACAAACGAAGGTCATCTAATTAAAGCCGAATTAAAAATCTGGGCAGCGGGCGTAAAAGCCCCTGACTGGATGAAGGATTTATCTGGGCTTGAAACTAACCGAGCCAATCAACTTTTGGTTAAGCCGTCTCTACAAACTACTCGTGACGACAGTATTTTTGCAATCGGTGATTGTTCATTTATGCTACAAAAAGACGGCAACCCTGTGCCTCCTCGCGCGCAAGCTGCGCACCAACAGGCATCTCATGTTTACAAAAATCTAGTCCGTATTAGTGAAGCACGGGACACAAAAGATTACGTTTACAGAGATAAGGGGTCACTAGTGAACTTAAGCCGCTATAGTACCGTTGGTAGCTTAATGGGGAACTTAAGCAGTGGCAGCATGATGGTAGAAGGAAAAATTGCACGCATTGTATACGTTTCGCTTTATCGCTTACACCAAGTGGCTTTGCACGGCTATTTTAAAACGGCATTAATGAGTTTATCTGGACGCATCAATAAAATTATTCGCCCCCGTTTAAAATTACATTAAACGGCTCAACCAGAGCATAGCCGCGCTATGCTCTGGTTGAGATTTTAAGATGCAATAGCCGAAAAGACTCTGTAAAAGTTTGATTTATCCTGCACATTGATTGGTAATCCAAGCTTTCTAGATATATCACTTGCAGAGAATATCCCTCTTATTTTATTTGTTTGTTTGTCCAAAACTAAACAATGCTGCTGCCCATTATCTTTTAGATGATAAATAACCGATTCTATATCGGTATGCGCAATGTCAGAAAAATCAAAACCTTTAACCTTTATCTTAGGCACCATCAAATCAGCAACGGTAATATCCTCTCGCTTAATATTTTTAGTCATTTGTGCCGTAATACGCTGATCACTCACCTCTTCAAGACTAATAATGCCTAGGAATTTATAATCACTATCAACCACTAGTTTTAACTTAACATGCGCTTTTAACATTAAAAGCCTTGCTAAGTCTGCACTGGTAGATGCATCTACTACCAATGGCTCTGTCTTTTTAAAATCAGTAAAAAACAATGTTGCAGGCGATGCCATAGAAATATCATTTTTTTCGACAGGCCAAGAAAAATCATTAACCTTATCCATTTCGCTAAATTCTAAATGTCTCATCATAAACCTCATATACACATTTTTACGGCACACAGAGTCTTGCACAATTAATAAATGCAGGCCGTACTTACAATTAAATAAAAAACATATTGATGTTTAAGCGATGAAAGGCGGTGCGCGAGTATGATAGAAATAGTGGAATTGACGGTTGGTTTTAGTGTAAACACTCACTAATTGAATAAAATGAAAGGTCCATAAATGAGTGTCAATCTGCTGGCTTTTAACATCATCTACATCATTGCTATCTTGCTTATCTCCTTTGGCTGTCAGAGCATCATTGGCGCATGCAGCACTTAGTGATTCACTTATAGCGACATCAGAAACAACATAGTTACCGGCAAACAATATGCCAGAAAACGAATATAATAATGTAAATAATAAAAGCTTCATTCGACTCAGCCCCTCACTCATGTAGTCAATATTGGGCCTATCTAAACTGAAATCAAGAGTATTCCCACATCTTTACTCTTCATTACGTTTCATCAAAATAATACTGATGATTAAAGCCAAAGGATTAAGCTCGCCCAGATGTCTATTTTTGAAGTAAGATTAATATGATTATCAGTAATAAAAGTGGGGCTAAGTATAATCTTCTGAAAGGCGATCAAATCCAGCATAAATTTGATCCAAATTAAAACCACGACGCTGTAGAAAACCCATAACTTTATTTTTATTCTTCATATCACTTAAATCTAAGTTTTTGGCTTTCTTTTCAATTAAGCGATCAACCTCTTCAGACCAGTTGATTTGATCTTGTATTTCATCAAACCCTAGCTCAATAAGATCACTTGGTATGTATTTTTGTTTAAGTTCCATACGGATACGTACGGGGCCATAACCCGATAACGCCTTACTGCGAATGAACATTTCAGTAAATCGTGTATCACTTTGTAAGCCCATCTCTATCGTCCAGTCGAGCACGGTATAGATGGCCACTTCATTTTCTGCAACTGGTATTAATTTTTGCTCAAGTTCACCATAGCTGTATTCACGTCTGGCTAATAACTCAATCACTTTATGCCGTAAACCCTTTTCATCAAGTAATTGCGCTGGCTTTTTTTTATTACTCTGAAACATAGATACATAACCACTTTCAAATATACAACAACCCGAAAACTTGATTGAAAGACTTAAGTCCACAAGCCACAACGTTACTAGTCATAACAATAATACCTGCTGCCATTTGATTTGGCACGAGCTAATAGTCTGTATTTCTAGAACTAAATTGGAAAAGCGACACGGTCAAGTACTAACACTGGCTGAGCCAAATTGGGGTTGAGATTTGAATAAACTGTCACCTCGAAAATATAAGCCGCATTATTTTGAGAAGGACTATGGTGGCTAAACCACGTATCAATCGAAGTCAGTAATGTCGTTTGATAATTGGCATCATAAAGACGTTTAGGCCAATAAAGCACCGGTAGCTCACTCGTTATGGCTTGATCAGTTAAAACTGTATTAGAAGACGCTTCAGAAGGAACAGCTAAAGTATAACCGTAACGCACGGTGGTTTTTACATAAAACCCGTCAGGCGTATTCCCTAATAGGTTATCAAATATTGAAGTTAAGGCTTGTGACAGTGTTTCTGTGACATTGGTTCGCGTGTTGATAATATCTTCTCTCACCATCGCAGGATAAAGTGCCTTCAAAAAACTAACGACGGGTGTTTGATACACAAACTCGTCCTCGGCAGCCCTTGCTGGTAACAATTCAAGATTACGCTTAACCACCATTTGTGCCCAAATATTTTGTTGGTCTACTGCGTCTAGATCATTAAATCCATAACGATAACGAGACAACATAAACGCTTTAATATTATCAGGGTAGTTATAGACAACCTCTGTAGGATTCTCCTGCGCGACTGGCAACTTGATCAGTGGTAAGTAGGTGAGTGTTTCGTTATCCCAAATACCAATATCAGGGTATTGCTCATAGGGGTAACCATCGTTGTTATTTTTAGAGGTTAAGATTAACGACCGTAATGTAATCGGCATCACTAGAGGATCCACTACTTGGATAACTTCAAATGAACGCTCTTCTTGGACGCCCCCTACTCGTCCAAGTGCAGTGTTATTGGTATGTGTCCAATAAGCGCTCCAACTTTGGGCAATATTAGCGACCAAGCTATCAAAGGTATTGAGTGCATTAATTAAAACCGGCTGTTTCAATAAAACAGCAGCAGGATCAAGTAGGTCTAATAATATGTTTTGCAGCGAAGCATACACCGTATTAAATTGAGCAAAATCTCTAAATAGATTCATTAGCTCTGGGGATAACAATTCAGACTGAGTATCAACAGCAAGCTGGTTTACATTAACCATGATAAAACTGCTATCTTGAGCCGCTACATTTTGTTCAAATTCAAGGTGATAAACCCAGCGCTTAGCCGCTAATAAATTATCAGGGAACTCACTTGGTAAATCTTTAACACCAACATCAAATGATTGATTTTTAAATATTGGTGACTCGGGTACAGCACGCAATACCATTGGAATATCTGCTTGCCCTAGCATCGTGGTACCAACCGCAGCGGGTTTATTCAAGTTTGTGATGGGTATGACAAAACTTAACCACTGAGAACTAGAAAATCCGCCACTGCCTTGAACGGGTGTAATATCATATTCCAATTCATTAATTTGGTAATCTAAATTCATCAACAACGCTTTATGATGTTTTTCTTGTGGCACCGTCAATAAAAAGTTTACATACCCTAACTCACTATCTAATGAAACTTTACCACTGCTAATCGTAAAATCAGGGACTGGCATCGTGATGGATATTTCGGTATTGGCCACAAATAATCCAGGGATCTGACGATTATATTGTGCCACTTGCGTGGCATCACTTAAGCCAAAAAACTGTGCTACATCATTTAGAGTTGTACTTTCATCGGGTACAACAAAAGCCTCATGATCAGGGTAATACAAAGTAGCTCCCACTTTTAAAAGGGGTGTTAAAATCGACAATTTCTCAACAATATCGGCAAGGTCAACCCCAAAAAAGGATTCTATGCTTTCAAAACTAGATCTAGCCGTTAACACTAATGTAAATACGCCGTCGGTCTCCCCCGGTGATTTAGACTTCAAAACAGATACGGGTTTACCTGACAAATTAGCACGAGTCGATGCTAACGAGTGTGCCATTGTTGGGTACTGCAATACTGCATTCACTGCAAAGCCATCAGTGAGGTTAGTCATTAATGATTGTCGTAAACGCTCTTGTGCATTAGGTAAACCCGAAGAGTCTGTCCCTTCTAACACAGCCGCTAAACCTTGAGAAATCGTATTGGCTAATAATGATTTTGTCGCCATGATATTTTCATAAGCTGTCGAATTAAGTTCATAACTGGGTATCGCAGCACCAGCAGATAAAATCCATTCTATGGCACCCATTAAGTCTTGGGCATATAAATCTAAATCGATCGATTTAAAATCTTTTTGCACCGCCACTCCTAAGGTAGCGTCGTTATTTAAAGGACTAACAGCCACATTAGAAACGCTCACTTCTTTATTCACAATCGGTTTCACTGCAAATACGGCAGGGGCTTGTGGCGTAATAGAAACCTGAGAGAAACCATTAGAAGCAAAATTAACGGCGAATAAATGAGGCAGATGACTTGCCGACTGTGACCCCATATCATGGCCGACGGCTACTTTTAAACCGTTGAAAATAGTTTCAGTGGTTAAGGCAAAACCGGTTGCTCTGTAGCTGCCTGTATTATCAACCCCAAGTTGTGGAGCGATACTGCTTGTCACTTGTTGAACTGCCGATCCAGGAGAGAAGTCAGGGTGTAACTCGTCACTCTGACGTGCAAATATCACTTGGGTATTAATTTCAAACACAGATGAAGGGTAAGTAATAGGATCCGGCATACTTGAATACAAGATTGCGTCTAAGTGTGTTGTTTTTGGCGGTAATATCACAGGACTGCCTGAAATCAAAAAGGCAGATTCGTTGCCAATAGACGCTATGATTTGTTCAATCGAGATCGTTATATTTTTTTCCACTTGAAAACGGGCAACAATACTAGCAAACGTATCGCCAGATACCGTACTAACATCAACACCATCAATACTAATTAATTGACCGGCTTGAATAAGATGCTGCATAGCCGCATTGGCAACCGCTAACGAGTCCGGTTTAACGTTAAAATAAGCGGCTGTATCGTTCCATGATTTTGTCGCTGGAATCAATGGCATGGCGACCGCTAAACACCCCCACTCACTCATTAAATTTTGAACATCTTTTATCACTAACGAAAGATCGGCGTATCCGTATTGAGCGCCATTTTCATTTAATGCCGCTAAGACTGTAGAGAATGTTGAATCTGAACCGGTAGTGGTTGAATCCGTCCCAATGGTAATCGTGATATTGGCATTCAATACATTAGGGGTATATTGATTTGCGGTCATCATCGCCACTGCATCAGCGTCATTTAAACCTAGATTCGAAGTAATATGATTCCAACTTTCTCCCAGCGGAATACTATAAGGCACAGAAATAGTACCACTACCTGAATCAATCGCGGCCATATTGGGTAATAAAACAGATGCTCCGTTTATCAGTATTTTATCTTTATTCGCTTCGGCCAACTGCTCTACCGTTAAATTATACGTAGAGGCATAGGACGCAAAACTACCTCCAGTAAGCGGAATAATAGAAGTCCCTACTCCCAAATAAAGACTTGCACCTTGTACAAAGATATTACGTACAGATTGTGAATCGGTTCCTAGCTGATCAACGCTCCAGTGCGTAAACATGGTTACTATTTTAGCGAAATTATCACCGGCTTGGACAACATAAACATTTGTGTTGAGCTGACTACTATCAACAATCAAGCTTTTCACAGCTTCATTAGAAACGCATATGGTTTGTGGATTAGTCATAACGTCTTCCGCTGCAAACCGTGTGACTAAATCATTTAAGTTTTCATTATTTTGCACCGTCAATGTCACACCATCGACAGCGACTGTTGCACCTTCCGTTAAAATACCGTTTGTAGATGCGTTACTGATACCGATATTTTCTACACTGGTATAGGCCCTAGTGGCTATCTCTAATAATGTTTGATGCGCTTCGGTATCAAACTGGCGAAGAGGAGTGATCAATTGCACGCCGAGACTTAAAGCCACAGCTGTATTTTGCGAAGCTATATTTGCAGCCGTTAGCCCAGCTTTAACTCCAACCGATGCCAATGTTCCCTGTTGAGGAAATACGGTATAAGCAGGTATTTGAACGTCTGCAAAAAGTGTTACCAAATTATTATACTGATTGACACTGCCAAGCTCAGATACCGTCACGGGATACGTAGAGGTTAGGCGATTCAAACTCGTGGTAGTATCTAATACTATTGCAGACGCCTGAATAATGTTTGCAGCAGCAGACAAAAACGTATACACCGACTGTATATATTGGCGCGCGATGGTTACGTTTAACGCAAAGCTACCATCACTTGAGTCTGGATTTGCTTTAATAGAATTAATCAGAGACAGACTCACACCTGCTTGCTCTATCTGATAATAAATTTGGCTGTATTTAAGTTTATGGGCACTCACGCAACTATGAGCAACAGCATAACTACTGCCCACACCAATAACATAGTTTGCAACTTGAAGTGCTAATGTTAAACGTACATTTGCATTGTTTACTGGTGAAGGATCAGCTGTAAACACATAGCTACTTGTTGTCCCCGGCCATTGCGATACCGCAATAAGATCATCCGTATAACCAATGTCCAACGACAAGTTATCAATTGGATTCTGTGGCGTTAGCACATTGCCATAAATATCATGCATTGAAAAATCAACCGCTAATTTTGCATTAGGCGCAATGCCTGCGTAAGGATTTTGATGCGCCAAAGGTAAGTGCGGTGCTTGTGAAAGGCTATAGTGTGTGACAAATTCATAAGCAGGAATACTTTGCTGGTAATACCAAGGGTAGTCGTCATCATCAGCCGATTGTTTAAATTGTTGCTGGTTTTCAGGTGGTACAGCTGGGCCGACAGGTAAGGCATCATTGCTTTGTATAAATTGGCCACCTCCTTCTATTGAGTAACCCAGCATGCTATATAATGTTTTAGTTCGCCATTCATCTGCACCGATTGCCAGTTGTGTTGTACCTGGATTTAAAAGACTGCCTTCAAATGCATATACACCGGCAGGTACGGTAGACGCAGTAATGGTTTCAGAACCATCGATGCGTTCAACAAATACATTGGCCGAATCCAGTGTGATATTATCGCCCATGACTGCACAGTTATTAAAATTATAAAACGAGCGCACCGGATTCACCTGTGCACTTTGTGAAGGCAATATCACTAATACACGTAAATTAGCTATATTATTGTTATCAAAAATATCAGCCGGCAACCCTTGATCTGCCGCAATATAATTAAGAAAATATCCACCACTGCCCACAACACTGGCTTCCCACAACATTTGTAAAAATTGACCTACATTGTCGATAGAAGCCGCCACAGGTGCGCCATTAACATCACGTAATAACGATGTCTCTTTTGCTGCTACTGCTCCGCTACCACCACTTGTTGATAATGTGGAAAGATTGCCCTTAATCACAAATGTTTTATTCGGATCTAGCGCTTGTGATTCAAAACCTGATGGGTTATCACTTTGATTGCTCGGCGTAATAAGTAATGCAACCTGTGCAGCTTCTTCTGCGGGATTATCAATGATGTATTGCCACAAACTTAATAATGTTTGTTGTGTACCGTTGCCTCCTGCTAATAGCTGATAAGTATGTGATAAAAATCCACTTGTATTACCTTGCGGGGATTGACGGACTGACTGACTAACGTCAATGGGTTCTGGTGTGTCGGGTACTTTTTGTATAGCGACATCAACCACAGTTGCCCAATCATAATAATCAAGCGGGCTAGTTATCATAACACCCGAGTCGTCAACGTCACCAAGTAACAATTGATAGTTGTTAGCAGCCCATACTGGTTTAGAAATATTTGTTAATAATTTATTAGGAAATAACCACAAAGTAGGCTCACCCGGCGAAGCATTGTCATTACTTACTTGTCCTGCCCATGGTGGGGTTGTGGGGGATTGCCAATGAATAGGCTGTGTTAACGAATGCCGCACCGGATTAGACTCGGATAACGGCAATGCTGATACCGGATTTTGCCACTGTAAATTTAGGTTAGGTGATGCCTTATTAGCATCTAAGAAAGTCTGATCAATTGTGATACTTAGCTCATCGACTAACGTAACAAACAGCAATAAACCCGCTTTAATATCTGCAGCAACAAGACCCGGGTTATACTCTAATAAATTTGGATACTGCACGAGTAAAGACGCTAGCGTATCGCCCTCTTGAACCAAGTATGTGTTAAAGAGTTTAATGCCGCTAGGTGATATGGGGTCGCTGACTGTATCCTGTGAGGTAAAAGAAAACGTATAAGGTAATGTAAATTGATCAATAGAAATTTGTTGGCCGATCATCTCATACATACCATATAAGCTTTCCATATTCGGTGCAGTATTTGGATCCTCTGGGGGTAAAGGCAAGCGTAAACCATGCAACATAAAACGTGAACACGTTGATGCTGCTTCATTCGCGTATTGCTTCACCAGCAGTAGCAAGTCTGATACGGGCAGTGTCGCAACGTTTGGCACCTTAATAATGGACTCATTAAAATAACCTGTTTGTGGCGCAATCGACTGAGCTAATGCATCTAAGTCCATATTAAATGTTGATGCCACCGTTGCAAACGTTTGCTGTGCATCAGGAATTGTGTACTCCACCAAGGGCAGACTCACTACCGCAAGGGCTTGTAATAAATCACTTTCAGATAACGATGGCGAACTCATAATCTGATCAATTTCCAAGCCTAATGAAGCAGTGAATAATGAAAATGAATCTATATTCTGAATTCGATGCTGCCATTGTGGTACACCAATTTCGCTACCTACTGGTAAAACAGCTTCAAATGTAGGGCTACCTGTCACGGATAATTGATCACGAAACTGAGTAAAGCCAAGCGTCGGGTTTTGCATCAGGGTAAAATAACCCGCAATTTGTTTTAAGGTGTCGCCATCGCGGCTAATATACGTTAATGCCTGTGATGAGTCTGACTGTAAATAAACAGGTGGTACAAGAATGGTCGTTCCCACTGAGATTTCTTTTGAAAAATCAACGTAATCATTACCTTCATAATTAAGTGCGGCTATCGCTTGCTCATACCAAGCGAAAAAATCAAGGGAGAACCATTGCTGAGACTCTACTGCTGGGATTTCGCCATTACGCACCAATAACCAAGCCGCTACAAAATTCAAAGTATCATTGATCACACTTTGATAAGTAAAAGCAGGCAATATAAATTCATAATTTTGTGCTAATAATTTTTTTGATTGTGTATTGTTTGATACCAAATTAAACAAACTAACACCCATATTCGAAGCAATATCATTCAAGCTTATTTCTTTTTCTGCTTGGATATTAGCGCCGTCAATACGCAATATTGAACCGGACTTTAATAACCCGGATAAATGACGGTTGGCATCTACAATACTATTAACAGTAGGGCCTTCAAGTACCATAATGATGACTCCAGGTAAAAGAGGAATATCAAAATTCATACTTGGATTGACATCCTTTAGCTGAGTTAAAGTCATATCATATGTTTCTATAAGAGTGACAACGGTTTCACCAGCCACCACTGTATGTTGCATTTCGATGCGGGAATATTCGTCGGCAATACTTGCAAGGCTATCTACTGCCAATACAGGCATAGGTAGAGAGTCCATTAAATCTAATGCTGTTTGCGCTCCATTACGTGCAACCATCATGAAATAATCACGCTGCACCATTTGTGCAAGCGATTCTGGGCTATTGGAACTAGGTGTAACCGTCAGTAAAGAAAACGGATCGACCGCGTTATCAACGCCGTAATTAATTTCCATTTGTGAGAAATATTCCGCTACCGCATCTTCGTATTTATTCCCAACTTCACGATAGCTTGAAAAATCAATATCAGGGCGACCCGTTTGTATTAAGGTCAAAGGAGGTAGCACTGGTATAAATGTGCCACTGGTGGCACTTACATGCGCGGTATCTGCGGTAAAGCTGCCAATAGAAAAAAGATAATTTTTATCTAAAAATTGTTGTAATTGGGCAATACTAAAACCATCACCTTCTATATCTGTATTATTTAAAATCATATTCAGGGTTTGTAGCTCACCACGATCAATATTGCCGCTTAAGACCGTCGAATCATTCATCATCGCTGTAATAGACCAAGCTAACATACCTTCAATTAATAAATTGAAAGGCAAACTTTCTGTGCTATTGGTGCTGTGAGCATGGTCAGCGCTTTGTAAGCTCTGCGCGTTTAAGTTTTTTGCATCAGGGTGAATACCATTTTCAACCATAAATGTTAAAACAACCTGATTTGACACATCACCCTCACCGCGATCTTCTGGTAATAAATCACTGTTTTGTGCAACCGATAACATAGGTAAAACTAAAACCGGTATGGGTTGAATTTCATTAAAGACTGACACCGGTTCCCAATTAAGGCTTGGTGTTGGGCTTACTAGATATTTAGTGACCGCAAGAAAGCTCATTACTGATGTTTCAATATGATGTTCGCGTAATCGACCTTTTATAGCTTTATTCATATCACAGGATAAATGTTTGGCCGGAATACGATTCAAAGGCGTATGCCATTGCAATCGATTTAAGGAGTGTATAGCGCGTTTATGTAGACTTTGTTTACGCCCTAATGGCAATGCATGGTTCTGGCGTAACGTTGATTGAGTGTTATGAGGCAATGGCGCGTCAGGATTAACCACCCAGGGCGCATAGGAATGACTACCAATTGTAAATGATAAATCTAAATCCAAATTAAAACTAAAATGTATGCGTACAAACAATACTTTAACACTGGCTTTAACACTAACCTCAACCGTTAGGTACACATCAGAGGGCATATGGGCTTCAATAGTGAGTGTGACACTGGCTTTTGCAGTAACGGATACACTCACTTTAATAACTTTAAAATCAACGGCCCCGTACAGTTTACCAACTATGGCCGCTGTCCCGCGTACCCAGTAATACTGTGCTACCTCTTTGTCATCGTTATACGCATGAAACCACGCTAACGAACCTTCCAATATTGCTTGCACGGTTAAAGATAAACCAGCACGTAACGGCCCTTTATTAATTTCTTTACCAACACCAATGGCCAGCGCTAAGCCTAATTCAATAACAGGTGAAAATTCACCATTGGTGATTTTAGGAACGCTTTTTGATGCGACACCCACTAAGTATCCAAAATAAATACCACCTTTGCCGATAAATGGGAAAACCTGCAAGCCAAACGATTCTGTAAAATCATCACTCGTAGGAAAGCCCAAATCAACTTTGAAATTACCATTGGTATAAATATCTACCTTAATAACAGGTAACGTGACGGACACTTCGCCAAATTCTAATTGACGAAACGCTTCTGGTACACGTAATACAACTTTATACACACCTAAATTATCTGTAATGCGTTTATACAATAATTCAAATTTCAAACCTGACAATGAACCGGACACATCGCCACTTAATTCCAGTAATAAGCCATATAAATAGGGGTCATTAAATACTGCTGAGAAATCAATGCCGCCTAGTATGGTAAAACGAGTACCAAATAACCAATGGCTATCTTGATCAAAAACCAAACCATGTTGTGCTGGCTGACTTAAAGGGTTTTCATTATCATTAACGACAGGCAGCATGTTTAGCTCTAATGCATCGATAACATCCGCTACCGATTCAAAACTGGCAGAGTCCGTCATTGAAATATGCTGCCCTAATCCTAGGTACTTAAGATCAAAGAGTTGATTACCTCGACCAGGTACTGCGGGGGCGGGATCATTCAATAAATCCCATGTTAAGTCATCCTCGCCTGCTTCATCACCAAAACTAATATCGAGAAAGCGGCCTTTAATACTTACTACTACGCCGCTTTTTCCATCGCTACGTTTAATATAAGTAATACCGATTGATTCGATATAAATAAAGAGTAATTCAAGATCGAACCGGTACTCGACACCAACGGTATTATTTGTTAAATCCACAACCAATTGTAGATTTTTAAAATTAAGTGAATTCAGAATATCCCAAGGCGTCGTAAGTTGAAAAGTAGAATATGGGTTCGCCAAATTTACTAGATATTCAATAATATCCCCGACCGATAAGTCACCTAAATTAACTTTTAAAATACTAACGGTCGTATTTACATTATCTATTTTTTTGGTAGTACGGCTTAGCGTGGCATAAAGTGCTAATTTTTTATAAGCAATGATAAAACTATAATTTGTGTTAGTAGGATCAAACGCATAACCCACACCTACGTTTAAAGAATTAATGGCCAGAGTGCCATCAATTTCTCCTTTATATTTTGTTTGCTGGTTCTCAACAAAACTTGAGACAGCTACTGCAGCTGTCACATTTAATGCAGGCTTACCCGGAATAATATCCAGCGTCCAACTGCCCGCCACCGCACCTTTAAAATCATACGTAGAATCTGACAAATTATATTTAAAATACAATTCGGTCATATTCACGGTCGGAATATCAGCAGGATCAAAATCTAAAAACTGCGCAACTAAATCACTCAATGCGACTACGTTGCCGGATGCAAGTTGCACCAGAAAACTCCAATTACCTGAGCCAGTATCAAGCGGTGGTAAATAAGATGCGGATACAACCCAAGGGGCATTAAAAAGCTGCAGCTCGGCCATCACCGTGCCATACAGTTTATCTTGACGATAATTTGTGCTTAATGTGACACGATCTAGTGTCAACTCAGTAATAATAAGGTTCAGCGTAAAAGCGGGAACCGGTCGTATACTCCCTTCGAATTCATAAACCTTGGTATCAAAATTGGCAACTATTTGAAGATCATCAATTATTAAGTCTTGCGATAAATTACCCGCATCTGGAAACCACTCAGATAACGCATCCACTACAGAGATCTGATCCCCATCACGTAAATTCGCATTAATAATATATTCAGGTATTAAAGCCACCACATCAAGGTGCACGGGATTTGTTTTACCAAATACTAAGCTGCCACCCACCCCGCCCGATTGACTGCGGGTAAGATTATTAAATGGTCGTTGTATTTGCCACTGTACAAATAATTCCTCTACGGTTACATAGGGAATAGGAGGATCCCAAACCTTATCAGAACCGACCTCTAAAAATACAAATTCAATATCTGTAGGGTCAAAAGGATTCACACCCACATTAACACTGGTTAAACCAAAGTCTCCCAATACTCTAACGGAGTCAGGCATATCAAAATTACTAGCATTGCCACCCACAAACCCCGATAGGGCCGACAAGCCATCTGAAAGCGTTAAAGGTTTATTGAAATCTGAAAAGAATGCCCAAATTGAAGCTGACGGGTCGCTTGATGAGGTTAACTGGGTATCAACACCAATGCGTGCTGTCACACTTTCGCTTATTTCTAATACACCCGTAAAAATAGTTCCCGTAAAATTTTGTGAAGCGTCATCGGTGTAATAGACAGTACGAATGAGTAAATGAAAGTCACTCATTTTCATCGTACCCACCGCCATTGAAAAGCCTGCAATAACAGCATCAAGATAAAGCTGAGTATCACCGCCACGAGGAAAAGAAACCGGGCCAGCAAGGCGAACCGTTGTAATACCCGTCAAATTGACGATATGTGTAAATTGATTATTAAGATTTATATCAGCTGAAAAATTTAACCCAATAGATGGGTAAACAACACCCTCTTCCGGTGTAATATCGGTAAGTAACCACTGCGGAGTTTCATAATCAAGCTGATAAAATAGAGAGTCATTATTTTCTAAGTACATACCTTCAGCTTGAGTGGTGCCAGCAAGGTCGGAGAATATTTGTTTAAGATTAACCGTTTGAAGTGGTGTAGCCGTTAAGGTAAGACCTAAACCTCCATTAATTAAATCAGCAATCAAAATAACATGTTGCTGTCCGTTCTCCTCACCGCCTAAATTATCAAAAAAGCCATTCCCAGTAATCGTTACCTGAGTAGAGGTGGATACAACATTCGCCTGTATCAATGGCATATTGCCTTGTTGTGCATATTCTAAAAGATCGGCTACTTGCTGGTTAATATCAACACCCAGCGTAATCGTTTTTAGATTCGCATTATACTCAAGCTGCACTTTTTTAAGAAAATCATCAATTACCGTAGCCATAATGTATTACGTCCCCCGTCTCTTTTTCTTTCTTGACGTTACTGCTGTTGTTCCTTTTGTTGTCAGAATCACAGCATCTGTTCCTTTAGTGATTGTTGCAGCCGTACTTGAGGTGATCTCAAAAATCCAATTTGATCCGATCATTTCAAGATAAGGCTCTCCCGAATGAGAATCACGATTACGCTTACCAGATTTAGTTAATGTAGGAACTGAAATAGAACTCTCTTGAAATTTTTGCATAGTATTGAAAATAAATTCATTCACATCAGCATAATTATCGTACTGCTCCTCATCATCATCGTACATCACGAGGTTATGCTTTAATAAACCACTCTTACCGACAGTTGTTATACTATCGATGGTTTGTTGGGATGGGTGACCAAATGTAACACCGGCACTTGCACTCACACCCAGTGGCTTTACAGCTTTATTTGTCATATCAGAATTAAATGAATCTGGGCTACCATGATGGCTCATTTTGAGCAAGCGGGTACTTAATGACACACTTTTTTCTACTGATTTATCATAAATAAACTGTTGTTGAACATTGGTTGCATCACCCAAAAACATCATCAAAAAACCATTGGCGTTAATAACAACCATGAGGCTGTTGCCATTATTATCAAAAATTGTTCTTGTATTCTTAGTATTGTGATAAAGATTAATATCACGTTTGAAAGGGGTATCAGGAGCATCATGGCTATATGGGTAATTACCACCGATAATCCACATTTTAAAATCAGTACTGTCAATAATAGTATCTTCATATAGATTTAAGAAATGTGGTTTTAAGTCTTTAATTAAACCTAATTTTGTACTTGGTTTTTTTGTTGTTTTATCATAGATATATGACTTATATTGAGATATTGTTCCACCGTAGTAAGTCGTTTTAAAACTGGTAATATCGAATAGTTTATTCACTAAATTACAGTGATCTTTATCGCTATGGGTAAGAATTAAATAATCAATTTGGGTTTTACCCGTTTCTGTCAATACATCTTGAATTGACGTCTTTACGTTATCTTCATAAATAGCGAAGCTATCACTGGTCCCACAGTCTATTAGTACCAAGGTATCGTCATCAGATCGGATTAAGGTACAGTCTCCTTGACCAACCCAAATAAAATAAACCTTGGCATTACTCATATAAATTCACCCTTAACGGTTACTAAAATTCAAGAAACGATATACAACTTAACTTTCGTTAACATAAGCGGCGTACCAACCCAGTAGATTTGCATCGTCATTGTCTGGATTTCCAAATAAGTACACCTCTATATCGCCAGGTGGAAATGCTAATGTTAAAAAATTAAATGACACTCCGCGAAACTTAAGCATATAAGATGTGCCTTCGGGCGATGGCCCTGATACTTTATTTACAATCGATTCTGAAATACGCCGACTACTTAGATGTTTATCATTGGTATGACTTTCAATAAATTCACCAATAGGTAGTACATTATCAGGTATCAATTTTGGCTCGATCACCACCAGTTCAATCTGTTTAAAATTCAGGCTTAATAACCCTTCGATCGGAATACGAGTTTGAGAACTAACAGAGCCTGGTAATTTCAAACCGACATAGACATTTTGTATTAATCCAGCGGTAGACCATGCGGCCATTAACGTTACATTTAGACCTGCACTGGACGCTAATGCACCCAAGGTACCAAGATCAAGGTCAAACGACAGCCCATACCAAGGTTCTTCCATACGCCCCTGATTAAGAGGGGAACTCACATCCATATAACCTAAATCACCAGGCGTACTTGATGATGAACCCTGAATAAAAGAATTAAACACAAGAGGAAAGTGATTCACGATAGAGGTAGCCCGAGCTAAACTTTGGCTAACATTAATATTGATATCGTTCGCAGAAAAAACAAATTGCCTTATTTCTGGTATTTGAGAGTCAAACAACATGGACAATGTTAAGCTATCAAAACTTAAACCGCCTAAAATGTTATCTACTGAGCCATATGAAAAAACATCGAAGCCTTCTAATGCTTGAAAACGTATCATTCCGCTAAAAATAAACTGAGTACTAACACTTGTAGAGTCTTGATCAGAGTCTTTTGGTGCATCGTCCGTTACTGTAAAAAATTGCACCCTCTGTATATCAATTTCTGCTAGCACAAAACTTTTCATATCGAAAATATTAGGCTCGTTTTGCACAAAAATATAACTTGATGAATCATCATGTCGTTGATAAACACCGCTAAGAACAATATTATTACCATTATCGGCATAGCGCAGTGTCGAAGACTCTCCAAATAGAGTATTTAATTGAACTTGAACAAGAGAATTAAACGTTTGGATATGAGAGTTTTCAAACAACACAGACAATCGCTGTACTTTAAAGTCGTAATCTACACCCGTATAATTAATATCGTCATAGCTTTGGTAATCAATCAAACCAAATAACGTACTATTTTGTAACGCCAATGTGCCTGACTCCGTATGCACGGGTGAGATATTAATCCCAACGTGATGCACAAAAAAATCATCTGCAGCAATGCCTGCTGCGAGACCTTCTAGCTGTTGTGGTAATTCCTGTAGATTAAAGGGTACATTTAGAAAAATGATGCCATTCCAAGAGGGACTACTGACGACATTTTTAAAATTATCTAACTCTGTTCGACCTAAGTTTGAGTCCTCTATGCCGCTATTAATAATACTTAATAAAGATTCTTGTGTTTTTGCTGCACCTGTATCTCCGCCAGCGCCGTCCAGCCATGTCCATGCAGAAAGATCCGCCGCCATATCTAATAAGCTTCGATCACCAAATTTAAAAACAGCAATGGTGTTTTTACTTTCATCAGTGCTCCATAACCAGTGATAAGGCGAGACATGAAATGTCCAATCATCTACATTTAAGTCAGCAAACGCACCAAAGTACAATAACAAAGATCGATATTGCTGATAATCAGCGGGTTGTAATGCGGATTGCAATGCTGCCTCATAGGAAGATGCATCCTGATAATATTGATCAATAATGCCAGAACTTTCGATTGCAGTGATAACATGATCGGGTATTGGTTGATGATCAGGCCCATCCGAATCAGAAAACTCAGTAAAAGCGCTTACTGTTAATCGAAAGGTGACAGATGCATTATCAAGTACCTTAACTGGATCATTTAAAACTAGAAAAAGTTGATTGCTCTGGAATGCACTTTTTAACGGACCAACAACATTAACCCATTCAAGCTTCTGTTCGATATTCTCTAATGTCGATGAGGCTGTCTGGATCACTCTTGGGGTCTGCGCCAATATTAACTGGTGCCAATTCAATAAGTCAGCACTAAATTTACCTAATAAACCTTGTGGTGTAACACCGACAGGCTCTGCATCTGAAATATCCAATAATGTGCGTTTTTTATTTGATGTGGCACTCGTAAAATTATTAATTTCTGAGCGACGCACAGGGCTCAATACCTGAGCTTCCAATGCACGAAAAGCTTCCAAGCTTTTTTCTTGTAACCCACTATAAGGAACTGATGGGAAACTTTCTCTGGCTAATGGCTGGGCTAATATTTTTGCGGGTATTTCAAGTAGCCATAATACAGGGCTATCGGTATCGTCAATAACGTCATCCGCCACTCTAGCCATGGAGATTTGACCACTGCCTTGTGGTGGTGCTTGATAAAATTCTGAATCATGAGGCTGAGCAAAATAATAAACTGAATTATTAGCAGGGCCGGTTAAGTTAATCCATGATGTGGTTAATAAACCGTTTTTTGATTCCAGGCCAACAATACTTGATGATGAAACGGGTTCTATATCCTGAATGGGTAAAATATAATTAGGTGCATAGGCCGCCTGACCCGAAACAAAGCTAATATTATAATCTCCCACATCCATAAACCCGAGGTATTCAATTCCCGAAGCTCCAGG
Source organism: Bermanella sp. (assembly GCA_034111105.1). Classification (GTDB taxonomy): domain Bacteria; phylum Pseudomonadota; class Gammaproteobacteria; order Pseudomonadales; family Oceanobacteraceae; genus Bermanella. The sequence goes on from JAWUXY010000074.1 coordinate 26,498, forward strand.
CATTAAACGCTCCTTAGGTTCAAGCACATCATCGTCAACCGCAGACTGTAATAAGGCTGTTGTTACACCAAAATCCCCCTCATAACTAAGGTAGCAAGGTGCACTTGCCACCGAGCCTGTTCCGTTGGGTAACAATGTAAATACCAATGCAGCACCAGATGTGTCAGGTGTTCTTTTAGGGGTTAAATCCAAAGTATGACCCAGTGCTGTACGCCAATAAGAAGGAATTGCGATGCCTTGTCCTTCATTCTCCTGAAATGCTAAAAAGCTACGCGAGGCAACCGTTAAATTGACAACATCAATTTGACCGTACAGAAAAAAATCATTAACCGGGGCAAGTACTGGATAACGAAAGCTGGTCAATAAGTCAGTATCAGGAAAATCGACATTATCAACAAAATATCGTAATCCTGCGTCAAGTTTTCGTAACGGTTTATCGGCATCATGAACATCGAAATCCAATGCAATTTTAAAATTAAAAGCACCTGTATTGAGTCCAGAGAAACTTAATGATATTTGACCTCGCGTTTCATTATACGAATAAGCACCATTCCCTGCGGTAAACCGTAAAGACGCCGGTATATTATTAACCGCTTGAAATATAAATCCGGTATCATTTAATGCTATTGAACAACCACGCCCAATTATCAAACCATAATTAATAAAATCAAAAGTAATTAAATTTTTTACAATCCAATTATTATTAGTAAATGACGCACTTAATGCAGCGCTTTGCCATGTAGACCGAGCATCTGAGGGGTTATCAATCCATAAAAAACGAACCGCATTCATGCCCGGAGAAGAAAGGTAAGCCGACAATTGTGTTTCGAATTTATCTAAATCACTTGGCTTATTTTTTAAAAAAAGATACACACCATCATGATAATCATTCCAACTTTGAGCCAATGTTAATTCACTAGGTATATCCGTTCCGACAACCCAATAACCAAGCGCATAGTTGCTTACTAATGGCAAAACGTCAGAAACATCAGACCAATAAAGTGGATCACCTGGCGTTTCATTATTGAAAAGAATCGTAGTCATTACGTGTCAACCTATCGTGAGACGATCGCCAGTTAACAATGGTAAGTCATAGGCATCCTTATGCTGCAATACAATAGTAAAAGGATTAACAGTCAAACATATGGGGTCTCGCTGCGATACATCTAGTACCAAGTCTGATTGTGCCGCGCTTACTAGATTTCCAGTCAAACGCTCAAGGT
>JAWUXY010000075.1:0-10768 GCA_034111105.1 Bermanella sp.
CAAGCTTTGACGGCCACAAAGCTGCGACATGGTCATGCCGATAAATTGATCCCATCGAGTCGCGGAGCGCAATTTTTGACCAGAGTGATGTTGCTTTGCCAAGGCTTCAAATTCATGTCTCGAAATAGGTTTTAGCAACTGGTGAAAAGCAGTGTTAGAATGTGACAAAGCCTGATTCCTTGTTATTACAGCGTTTGTTCGCACTCACATTGTAACAATTTGGATTCAGGCTTTCTTGTTTACATCAATCTATGGGACAGCAGTGGCCTATGGCCCGTTTTTTTTGCGTAATCCAATATTGTTAGTTCGAATCGTATTCAAAATACTGAGTCTGTTTACCTAAAATATAATGAAAGCCACTAGCGTCTAAAAGTGATCGCGCTCTAATGGGTTCATCTCCCTCATAAGGTAAATACAAAAATTCTGTATGTATTTTTTGTGCCCCCCAACAAGATTTAAGATCAACTACACAATTGGCTTTTTTTGTAATGTCGAATACTAAAAGCTCTAAACCAATATCCGTTGGAACATCTCTTGATCGATCAACTGATTCATCCAGTGTACTAGGAAATGGTGAGCCAAATGTGCTTTGCAACGGAAATATCATTCGGCCTGATGAGTCACTATTAAAAACTAACTGATGGGTTCTGATATCTGATATAGCAAGTGGTTGATGTGAAAAACCCTCTGTTAAATAAGTAAACATGATTAACTTAGGGTTAAATAAAGCCGTCATATCAAATAAGGTTAAAGCCGTTGTGGGGAGGCTCCCTTGTGAAATTTCAAACTGACTAGAGTAAATAGAGACTATGTTCTGTGCACTAGGAATTATTTTTTCAACATACCCTTTTACAATCACACCATTAGATAAAGCCGGTTTCTTCGCTGATTGAGTCCCTATACTAAAGAGACGCCCATCACTCATATTATCAACATGATTCTGTTCTTCATAACCAATAGCAACATGCCAAACATCATCTAAGTTACTCGATACACTCATTATGTAAGTGTTGTCTTGCTTGTTTTCTGGCGTAAATGAAAGTGACTTTGAAAAAACATCTATTTTTTCAAAGGTCTCTACTGAAGCCTCTGAACGATTCAAATTATAAATCTTAAGCCCAGCTTGAATAACATCACCAAACTCGAATAGCCCTACGGCAATAAGCACCCCATTCTTTTCATATAAGTAATCACCTATACTATCGGTGTAAAAAGAATCGTTCAAAATAAATTTTCTATCGTAAACTAGTTTATCATTCGCAACTCTATACCTATGGACATATCTTTTTGAAAAACTTGAATAAGTCAAATACACACTGTCTTTAAACACGCTCAACCCGGCATTTTGCATACCTGAGATATTCGATTGAATACAATGATTACTCTTAACAGCACCTTTTTTCATGGATACATTTGATATATTAAACACCAAACTTGATAAATTAGGCGTTATTTTATTATTGAGCGAAACATCCTCATTTACGATTAAACAGTTTTTATTTGTTATGGATGTGACCGAAGACGTCAGCATAAATAAATTATGATTTAATTGCTGACTGTCAATTAACGATCCTGTTAATTTTACATCGTCAATCAGTGTTGGATTCTCAATTTTAGTCACATCAATTAGTTTGGCGTGGGTTACAAAGAAAGCAGATTGATTTGAATATTGAATTCGATTAGTGAAAACATCCATAATCACATTTTTATACTGATACAAAGAATGCTCACTGGAATTAATATTGGTTAAATCATGCTTTGAGAGCAGTTCATATGCTTCACTCTCTTTTTTAAGAATGTGTAAGTCCACCGGAATATTGCAATTAATATCAGAGCAAGCCGCCAACCCTGGTTCATCTGCCAGTACAATATATCCATTATACTCAATAATTCGATCCCCTATAATCACTTGATCAAGCTTATTATTAGAGTAAGCGAAAATTGAAATCATCAGAAAAGAAAATAATATAGTAGGTTTTATTATCATCGAGAGCATTCCTTTTTTACAGTCAATGTCTCTTCAATAGACAGCACCATTATTGAAGTTTTGGCATAACAAACAGCGACTATGCGTTCGTTATCATTAAGTAAAATAAGGTGAATAAATACCCTAAAATGAACTATGACATGCAAATAACCACTACAAAGGGATCATTAACTTGTTCAACAAAAATCATAATGTTAGCAACTGGTTATAACCCTATGAAAAACAAGCAATAATAGATGCCTAGCGACAGTAGTAGTACAAAAACGCCAGAATGATAACAGCTTGAATAAAAGAAAACGTTTGCCAAAATTTTAATGGGTTACGCTGCGATAGTGGTACAAAAGAAGGCTTTTTATATTTAGAGTTAGGGCGTTGTAAATCAAAAATAAATTCAGACATAGCCTCATGCCTTAGCTCTGGCTGAGGCGATAATGCACGCTGCAGGGCTTGGTCCATCCATAGTGGCACCATTGGATTAAATTGTATTGCACTGCGGTATTTCAAGCTGGATAGCTTACGCTGATCTTTCAGTTTTTCAAGTTGATCGCCAAATGGCAATTGCCCTGTTAACACTTCGTAAATCACCAATGCCAAACTAAATAAGTCCGATTTTTTTGTTTTACGCAGCCTAAATCGTGTTTCAGGCGCACTGTAAACGGCGGTCCCCAACGCCTGCTCTCGATCAAAAGGTGTTTCAATTTCTTCCACACCAGCGGCATAACACGAACCAAAATCAATAATTTTTGGGACGCCGCCAATACTTAATAAAATGTTATCGGGTTTAATATCTTGATGCAGAATATCTTTACGATGAAATGCTCGAATCCCCCGACTCATCATTTCAGCTAAACGCACCACTTCTTTGATATCCGGCTTTGGGTTTTCTTTCATCCATTGCTCTAAGGTTAAACCATCAACGTATTCCATTAATGTGTATAACGCTGATTTTTTTTCAGGCTCAACAATCTTAACCACATAAGGACTGTCGATGCGCTTGCCAATCCATTGCTCTAAAAAAAAGCGTTCAATGTAAGCAGGATCATCATCAAAATTAACAGACGGAGTTTTTAATATTAAGCGCTTACCTTCTGGGTTTTTAACAAGATATACCTGACTCCTTGGGCTTTCATGCAGTATTTTTTGCACCACTAACCCATCCAAACTTTGTCCTACGCAAAGAGGCGGCGGGAATGGCTGGTCACTTAGCTTTTGATAAACCTCTTGATTATTAGCATCGGGTAAAGCTTCAACTCGCACCAGCTGACAACTCAAGTTATCAGCACTGCCATTTGATAATGCTTTATCAATTATACATAAGCAGCTTTCGTTTAAATCTGTGCTATTTTCGATTTCTTGATGAATTTCTTTTGGTGAAACAAAATCATGTACACCGTCTGTACTCAAAAAATAGAAATCACCTTGCTCAATATCAAATTGTTGAAAGTCCATTTCAAGATGGTTATCCATACCCATAGCACGAGACAAATACACGGTATCTTGATTAATACTAATAGAGTGATCGGTGGTTAAGCATTCAAAAAATCCTTTTCTTAAACGATAGATTCGAGTATCGCCGATATGAAAAATAGTCGCCGTTTGTGATTTTAAAATTAACGCACTTAGCGTGCTCACATGCCCTTTAATTTGACTTTGACCTACCAACCAGCGATTTAACGCCAATACAATCTTTTGACCTGAAGTTTTCACCGACCATGCATCCGGTGTTGCATAATAATCACTAATGAAATTACGCACGCACATTTCACTGGCTTCTTTTCCCGCTTCTGCTGCACTGACACCATCAGCAATTACCGCAACGGCACCTTTAATCGTTAACGCAGGTTGGTCTGGAATGCGCATACCAATGCAGTCTTCGTTGGTGTCTTTTAAGCCTGCACGGCTATGTTGCCCAACGGTTAGCGATAATTGAGAATGTAAATGCACAAATACCTCAAACAATAATCTTTATAAAAATAAAGAGCCCAAGTACTTATCTTTGCAACGGCTAAATACTTGGACTCTTCAAATTGTGATACTAGATTATGAACCTACTTGAATAAGCTCAACACTACCATCTTCATTCACTTCCGCAACATGACCTTTTGGCTCTTCAATAAATTGAACCGCCACCAAAATAACCGCCGCACACGCTGCAATCACAATAAAGAATGTACTGTAATCAACAAATGATAATACCGTTAAAAAGATCACTGCACCCACGTTACCATATGCTCCTGTCATGCCCGCTATTTGCCCTGTCATGCTGCGTTTAACCAATGGCACCATGGCAAATACCGCGCCCTCACCCGCTTGAACAAAGAAAGAACAACACATAGTGGCAATAACCGCCAATGGAATCCACCAGGTTCCTTCTATTTGGCTAAGCACTAAATAACCCACCGTTAAACCACAGATCAAAATAGATAGTGTTTTACGACGACCAAATTTATCGCTCAACCAACCACCACCAGGACGTGCCGCCAAATTCATAAACGCAAAACCTGATGCAAGTAAGCCCGCGGTTACGGCAGATAAGCCTTCAAATGTTTCTAAGAAATACAAAGGCAGCATCGATACAACCGCTAACTCAGAACCAAAGGTCACAAAATACGCTAATTGTAGGATCGCAACTTGCTTAAATTTGTACTGCTGTAGCTCAGGTACAGGTTGAGCAAGGTGCTCTTTGTTTGCATTAAAAATCTGTTTTGTTTGCACAAAGAAAAGCACCACTAAGCCCACATAAATAAAACTGGCTGCAAAATCATTGAGCAAACCTAGATTTTCTGGCGAGAGTTTCCACGTTAATACCGCAAGGGCGATATACATTGGAATATTCATAGCAAGATAAAAGTACAAATCTTTTTTACTACTGACCTGCAAGCCACCGGATTTTTTAGGTTTAAAATAAGTAGAGCCTTTTGGTGTATTACGTGCCACTTTAAAAAAGACCAAACCGTAAACAAATGCCACGACTGCTGTACAAATCAAGGCATAACGCCAGCCATTCTCACCACCAAACATAAGCGCAAGTGTTGGCATTAACATGGCCGCCGCCGCTGAACCAAAATTACCCCAACCACCGTAAATGCCTTCTGCTACGCCTACTTCTTTAGCCGGAAACCACTCACCCACTAAACGAATACCAATAACAAAACCTGCACCTACAAACCCCATTAAAAAGCGAAATAAAGCAAGCTGTTCATAAGTTTGCGACAATGCAAACGCGGTACACAAAACACCGGTTGCTAATAATAAGCCGGCGTACACATGCCGGGGGCCAAACTTATCAACCATCATGCCTATCACAATTCGAGCGGGAATCGTCAATGCTACATTCAAAATAAGTAAGGCTTTTACTTCTTGTGTGGTTAGGTCAAATGCTTCTTTTATAAACCCAATCAATGGTGCGTGGTTAAACCACACAACAAATGTTAAGAAAAATGCAAACCAACTCACATGCAGCATTTTTATTTTAGGCTCTTTGACCTTCAATAAATTCAGTCCAACTTCAGACATGTACAACTCCCAATCTCATAAGGTTTAAATTTAATTAACTCAATAGAGCAGGCATCATGCCAATACGATAAAACTCTAAAAATCCCCACTAAATCCCAAAAAAGTGCAGGGATTGTCTAACAATCACTATTGGAACGCCCAGAAAACCCAAATATGAGCACCAATTAAATCTTCCACGCCTTAATTAAGTGCGCATCACGCGCACCAAAAATACATGGATAAAGATTGATCTGCCCTTTTTTAGACCCTTTAAATCGCACCAAGTTAAACGTTTATGTTTAATCACGTTCGATTTTCGAATCAGGTTTGTGCATAACGTGTATTTTTCACTAACTTTTATGTGTTTACTAAATTTGGCATATGCGTTGCTCTAGCTAGTTATCGAATTAGTTTTAAATGAATAAAAATTTATCTTAACCTTAAAAAGGAAATCATCATGAAAAAAACATTATTGGCTACAAGCATTGCTAGCATCGCTTTAAGTTCATCTTTAAGCGTACAGGCACAAAGTTTTGATGAATTTGTGAAAAGCGGCAATGTTGATTTAAATTTTCGCTACCGTGTTGAAAGTGCAGATGTAAAAGGCGGGGCCGATGCTGCACTTGCAAACACACTGAAATCTCGCGCAACGATTAAAACAGGGAACCTATATGGTTTTTCTGCTTTGGTTGAAGGCGATAATGTGTTTCAACTAACCGACGATTTTTTCGATGGCGGCGAAAATGGTACCAAAAATACAGAATATGATTTAGTACTTGACCAAGAAACCACACAACTAAACCAAGCCTACTTGCAATTTGATGCCGGTGACACAAGCATTAAAGGCGGTAATCAACGCATATTACTTGATAACCAACGCCACATCGGTGGCGTCGCGTTCCGTCAAGATGAAGCGACTTTCGATGCCGTCTCTGTTACAACAAAAACCCTTGCCAATACCACTGTATTCGCAGCGGTTGCCAACAATCGCAACAACATCAAAAATGAAAACACAGAAGAATCCATTAGCTTACTTAATATGAAGTACAGTTTTGATAAAGATTTATCTGCCAGTGTGTATTACTACGGCATCACCGATGTAAATACACCCGATTCAGGTGTTGACCTAGATACCTTCGGCGTACGCTCAACGGGGGCAATAGAAAGCATTAGCTTTGAAGCTGAACTGGCCACTCAGAATAAAACAACCGCAGGAGGCGGTGACTTTGATTCACTCTACTACCATATAAATGCAGGCACTAAATTAGGTGTCGTTAAAGCCACTATTGGCTATGAAGCCTTTGGCAGTGATAACGGCAAAGCCGCCTTTGCCACGCCGCTGGGTACTAACCACAAGTTCTTTGGCTGGAGCGATGTCTTTTTAACTGGCGCAGACAATGATGGTATTCAAGACTTTTATGCCAGCGGTGTCAGCATGGTCTCAGGCATTAAAGTGGTTGGTCAGCTTCACAACTTTAGTACATCAGAAAACGGGGATGCTCTGGGCAACGAAATTGGCGTTATGGTAGATAAAAAGTTTGGCACTTACGGTGCTAACCTAAAAGTCGCTCAGTATTTTGCGTCTAACTATGCAGAGAATAATTTAAATAAAGCCGATACAACCAAAATATGGTTAACCGCTAGCGCAAAATTCTAATCACCTGCAACCAAATAGTGAAATGGCAGCACATGCCATTTCATTATTACACTGTATCGATTATTTCATTATTAAAAAGGACGTTAAGATGAAAGCTCTTATACTCGTGCTAGCCTTTAGTTTAAGCGCTTTTTCGACACCTAGTTTTGCCGATATCAGCAGTTTATCTCAAGCTATCAATGAATCGGGGCGATTGCGTATGCTCAGTCAGCGCATGGCAAAAGCTTATTTACTTAAAACAATGGATATTCAGCCTGAAAAAGCAGAGCAACAATTCACAAAGAGTGTGCATAAATTTGAAAATAATCTTTTTGATCTAAGTACGTTCTCTAAAAAAATGGGCTCACACGCTACCATTGAAACTAGCTTACAAATAATAAAGCAACAATGGTCGACCTATAAATCAGAATTAATTAAAAAAGAAAAACAATTCAATATCGATGCTCTTTTAGAATTAAGCGACAAAACTCTAATGGCTTGCGAAACGTTAGTAAGTGAGTTAGAAAAAATAGCCAAACGCGATAGCGCGCGCTGGGTCAATTTATCAGGCCGTCAGCGCATGCTCAGCCAGCGCATTGCTAAACTCTATAGTGCTATTAGCCTATCGGGCGATGTTCAACGTTATGATCGTTTACTTAAAATCACGGTGACCGAATTTGATCATGCCCTAACAGAATTGATCAACAGCCCAGACAACACCCACTTTGTTAACCATAAATTAAAAAAAGTAGCTACACAGTGGAATTTTTCTAAACAGGGTTTCAAAGTTCTCGATAAAGGCAGCAGCACGCCACTGGTCATATCAATGACAACAGAGAGCATTCTTCGACAAATGAACGATATTACCGCGCTATATGAAGAAATTGATCAAAACAAAAAAACGATTTATTAATCCTTTTTCGATGGACTCATAATCGAGCCTTGATTTTACGCACCATATCCTAGCACCGACCAAATACCCATCGCACCAACTTAGCTCAGTGATTTTTAAATCGCCCTTATATCTATCTCTTTAACCCATACTTTTGTTCATATAAACAATATTATCCTTTAAAAACAACGACTTAAGTTTATGGCACAGCCATTGCTAAACACTTATCAGATATGAACTTGTCCGCCTGTTTAACTCGGCATGGAGAGAGAGAATGACACATAAACAAAACCTCATCGTGATTGGCAATGGTATGGTGGGCCACAAATTCCTAGAAAGTTTGGTTGATCTTGAACAAGCCCAAAACTACAACATCACGGTTTTATGTGAAGAGCCTCGCCCTGCCTACGACCGCGTTTATTTATCATCTTATTTCACAGGTACAACCGCTGACGGTTTAAGCCTAGTCAGTGATGGTTTTTTTGAAAAAAATAACATTGCGTTAAAACTAAACTGTAAAGCAAACAGCATTGATCGCTCAGCTAAAATCGTCACTACTGAAGCCGGTGACACGTTAAGTTACGACAAATTAATTTTAGCCACTGGGTCTTTTCCGTTTGTGCCGCCTGTACCGGGCCACGAACGAGACAACTGCTTGGTTTATCGCACCATTGAAGATTTAGAAGACATCAAAGCCTCTGCCGCTAAAGGCAAAGTAGGTGTGGTTGTCGGTGGCGGCCTTTTAGGTTTAGAAGCGGCTAAAGCCTTGCATGACTTAGGATTAGAAACCCATGTTGTCGAATTTGCACCGCGCTTAATGGCCGTACAAGTTGATGAAGCTGGCGGCGCGCTGCTTAAAACAAAAATAGAAGAATTGGGCGTTAAAGTTCACCTCAGTAAAAATACACAAAATATTACCGACGGCGATGAATGTTTCCATAAAATGGAATTCGCCGATGGCGAAAGTTTAGAAACCGATTTAATCTTATTCAGTGCAGGGATTCGCCCATCCGATAGCATTGCACGTCAAAGCGCACTTGAGCTTGGGCCTCGTGGTGGCATCAGCATTAACAACCATTGCCAAACATCCGATGACAACATTTACGCCATTGGTGAGTGCGCGCTTTGGGGCGGCATGATTTATGGTTTAGTGGCGCCGGGTTACAACATGGCAAAAGTCGCGGCGCAGCATCTTTCACAAAGTGGCGATGCCGTGTTTGAAGGTGCCGATATGAGCACCAAATTGAAATTAATGGGCGTGGATGTGGCCTCTATTGGTGATTGTCATGCTCGTAGCGAAGGTGCATTAAGTTACGCTTACACAGATGAAGTGAATCAAGTTTACAAAAAGATTGTGGTCAGCGCCGATAAGAAATTATTACTCGGCGCCGTGATGATTGGTGACGCTGAAGATTACGGCAATCTGTTACAAATGGCGCTCAATAATATTGAACTGCCTAGTATGCCAGAGGCGTTAATTTTACCATCGCTAGACGGTGCTGCAAAACCAGTACTAGGAACAGATGCGCTACCTGATACCGCCCAAATTTGTTCATGTAATGATGTGAGCAAAGGCGCTATTTGCTGTTCCGTACAAAACGGGGCACAAACAATTGGCGATGTGAAAGCCGCAACCTCAGCCGCAACGGCCTGTGGCGGTTGCACGGCACTCGTCACTCAAGTTATGAATGCAGAGTTAACGCAACTAGGTGTTGAAGTGAACACCGACATTTGTGAGCATTTTGCGCATACCCGCCAAGATATTTATAACATTGTGCGCATTGAAGGCATTAAATCCTTTAGCGAATTATTATCAAAACATGGTCAAGGCCGTGGTTGTGAAATTTGTAAACCATTGGTCGGTTCGGTATTAGCATCATGCTGGAACGAATATGTCTTAGACGATAAACACATTGGCTTGCAAGACACCAATGACATTTACCTTGGTAACATGCAAAAAGACGGCACCTATTCCGTTGTGCCACGTATTCCTGGTGGCGAAATTACACCCGATGGTTTATTGGTCATTGGCCAAGTCGCCAAAGATTATGGTTTGTATACCAAAATCACAGGCGGTCAGCGCATTGATTTATTTGGAGCCCAATTACATGAACTGCCAGCCATTTGGACACGCTTAGTGGACGCCGGTTTTGAAACAGGCCATGCCTACGGTAAATCATTACGCACAGTGAAATCGTGTGTGGGTTCAACTTGGTGCCGTTATGGGGTTGATGATTCAATGGGGTTAACCGTTGAATTAGAAAATCGCTACAAAGGGTTACGCTCACCCCACAAAATTAAATTTGCTGTTTCTGGTTGTACCCGTGAGTGTGCTGAAGCGCAATCAAAAGATGTGGGCATCATTGCCACCGAAAACGGTTGGAACCTATATGTGTGTGGTAACGGTGGCATGAAACCGCGCCACACCGATTTGCTAGCACAAGGTTTAGATAAAGAAACGCTCATCAAATACATTGACCGTTTCTTATTATTTTATGTGAAAACCGCTGACCGCTTACAACGCACCAGTGTTTGGATGGACAACCTCGAAGGCGGTCTTGATTACTTAAAGCAAGTGGTCATCGACGATTCCCTAGGCATGGCCGAAGAATTTGAAAGCCAAATGGCCGCGGTCGTAGACAGCTACCAGTGTGAATGGAAAACCACCATTGAATCACCAGAAAAACTCAAACGCTTTAGTCACTTTATTAATGCTGATAAACCGGATGACAACGTACAGTTTGTTAAAGAGCGTGGT
>JAWUXY010000076.1:0-12085 GCA_034111105.1 Bermanella sp.
GCTAAACGGGGTTTGCCAACCGGCATCCATTTGCATTTTTGCGATGACCACCGCATCCGCCATTGAATGCCCTAGTGCTATTGCACCTGCAATTAACGATGCCATGGCGCAACCTGTGCCGCGGTTAAAACCGTGCGAGTATTGGGCGTGTTCTAAATAAAAGTAACGTTCGTTATCACAATATACGTCTTGTGCTTTGTGCGCGCCATGGCCGCCTTTTAATAGTACTGCACAGTTTGTGTGTGTGTTTAACGCCTTCGCCAATGTTAATGCGTTATTGGTTTGAGTGAATGTTTTATCAAATATGGGCATTAAAACCTGTGCTTCATCCGTATTAGGGGTTAGGACGTGCACATGGGGGATTAAAAATCTTAACGCCGCTAAACGAGTGTCACTGTATCGATTCTTATCACTGCTGGCACCCAGAACGGGGTCTAGCACAATTATTTTATTGGCAAATATCGGGTGCTCAACCAATGCTTTGGCTTGTTCAGTATCACTGATTAAACCGATTTTAATCACGCTAAATATATCTTGTTGGTAAAGCGCATCTAGCTGGTTAACAAATACGGTTAAATCAACTGGGTTTAAACTCAAAAATTGAGTTTGATTTTGCGCCGTATTCGCGGTGATACAGCTAGCACAATGCACACCTAATGACGCCAGAGCACGCTGATCCATTGCGATACCTGCCATGCCGAGAGGATCATGGGCCGATACCGATAATACCGCTGATTTTTTTTCGACTTCAGGCATGTTAATTTTCTTAATTTTTTAATTTTCATTATGCCAAAATGGCATGCCCACTACGGGTGTGCTGGCAACCGCTTTTTGTTGTTCTTGCATACAGCCTGCCTTGTAAGCTAAGCGCCCAGACTCGACTGCTAGCTTAAAGGCTTTAGCCATGTGCACACTGTCTTGTGCTTTTGCGATAGCACTATTTAATAGCACGCCATCAAATCCCATTTCCATGGCTTGTGCCGCATGACTGGGCTTACCCAAACCTGCATCGATGATCATAGGCACATGTGGAAAACGATTACGCAGCAAGGTTAACGCATAAGGATTCATTAACCCTTTGCCTGTACCAATGGGCGCCCCCCATGGCATTAAAATATTACAGCCAACTTCTAAGAGTTTTTCACATAGAATCAAATCATCAGTACAATATGGGAAGACTTCAAAGCCTTGATTTATTAATTCTTGTGCGGCTTCGACTAATTGAAATGGGTCTGGTTGTAACGTGTAGTCATCACCAATAACTTCTAGTTTTACCCAGTTTGTTTTGAATAATTCGCGGGCCATTTGTGCCGTGACAATGGCCTCTTTAGCACTAAAACAGCCTGCGGTATTGGGTAATAAAAACCGATTATCTTGTGTGAAGTCTTGCAAGAATTGCCAAAATACAGGGTTATCTTGCGCTTCGTTTGTGGCCAGTTGTCTGCGCAATGATACTGTCATGATTTGCGAGGCCGACTCAATAATACTGGCCTGCATAATACTAGGAGAGTCATACATAGCTGTGCCGATTAATAACCGACTATCAAGGGTTTTACCCCCAATATTAAACGCGTCAGTTTGTGCAGAGACATCATCGAGTGTATTCATTTAGCCACCGACCACTGCGGTTAATAATTCAATGTCATCATTGTCTTGTAAACAATATGAATCATATTCTTGTCTTGGCACAAGTTGCTGGTTCACCGCCACCACACTACGAGCGATCGTAACTTCCCAATCATCAAATTGATTTTGTAAGAACGTCAGCAAGCTCATGGATTCATTCAATTCAATCAGCTCACCGTTGTAACGAATGCTCATAACGAAATCCTCACTTAGCCATTGACCATTGTTGTAATTTTTTCTTAAATAAATCAGCTGAAAATGCTTGCTCAATTACCGCAGGGGTTAATAAATATCCGTGGCGATATAAGCCATTAATACGGGTTAAACCCCCTTGCACATCAACAATGGGTTGGTGATCCAAACTGGTTGGGCGAACACCCGTGCTCATGCTAATAATACGCGCTTCAGCAAACCCTTTATGCACACTGTACGCCGCTGACAATAACTCCAATGCCGAACGCACGCTCATTGGGCCGTCATCAGCGCTTTCTATTTCGGTGGCACCGATTATAAAGTGATGGTTTTCACGGGGCACGATATACAGTTTGTATTTTGGGTGCATCAAGCGAATCATGTGCTGCAAGTTCACTTCAGGCGCATGCAATAAAATACGCTCACCACGCACCCCATACAAATTGACTTGGTCTTTTGCGGCTAAGCCTCTGCAATCAAACACCCAATCAAAATATTCACCGTTCACTTCATTGCATGCAATTGTGTGTACATGGGAATGATTAAATTCGCCTTGTGCACGAATCACCGAATGCAGTGCCGTTAATACTTGATGACTATCAACTTGCGCTTCTTGTTTTAAATGCAAGGCATTATGAAAGTGCTTTAGCTCTGGTTCAATGGAGCTTGGTATCACCGATGAAACGCATGCATCAAAGTCATCTAACTTACGCTTTAGCGTGCTATGAAATTGCGTAAAACTGCCCGCATCTTGAGTATGGGCCAATACCAGCGTGCCACTATCACGGTAAAAAACCGAATGATTTAATTGTGCAAGTTCCTCTATGATACTTGGCCACAAGGTTAAACTGCGCAAACCCAATTTATATACATTGGTGTTCGCGCTTTCTAACTCGGCCATGGGTGCCAGCATACCCGCTGCGGTATATGAGCAAGATTCCTTTTGAGTGTCTTGCTCATATACCGTTACGTTTAAATTGCGTTTAATGCATTCATACGCAAGCATACTGCCGCAAATACCTGCACCCACTATCGCGATATTCATGCAGGCGTTTCACTGAGTTTTTCAGCTGTGGCTGGTACGTACACTTCACTGCCTAACGCTTTGAACTCTACACTTTTATCTTTCATGGCTTTAACGATTTCATCTTTTGAATAATCACGCACTTCTTGGGAGATTTTCATCGAACAGAATTTCGGGCCACACATAGAACAAAAGTGCGCCACTTTTGCGCTGTCTTTTGGCAGGGTTTCATCGTGATAAGCACGAGCAGTATCTGGGTCTAGGCCAAGGTTAAATTGATCTTCCCAGCGAAATTCAAAGCGCGCTTTTGACATCATGTCATCGCGATAACGAGCACCGGGATGCCCTTTAGCAATGTCGGCTGCGTGGGCTGCAAGCTTGTAAGTGATGATGCCTACTTTTACATCGTCACGATTGGGTAAACCCAAATGCTCTTTTGGTGTCACATAGCACAACATGGCACAACCAAACCAACCGATCATGGCGGCACCAATGCCTGACGTAATGTGATCATAACCTGGTGCAATATCGGTGGTTAACGGCCCTAATGTATAAAACGGGGCTTCGTCACAGCATGCTAACTGTTTATCCATATTGGCTTGAACCATATGCATCGGTACATGGCCTGGGCCTTCGATCATGACTTGCACATCATGTTTCCAGGCGACTTGTGTTAACTCACCTAACGTTTCTAGCTCTGCAAATTGTGCCGCATCGTTGGCGTCGGCTTGTGAACCTGGGCGTAAGCCATCCCCTAACGAGAAGCTAACGTCATAGGTTTTCATGATTTCGCAAATGTCTTCAAAGTGCGTGTATAAAAAACTTTCTTCATGATGCGCAATACACCACTTGGCCATGATGGAGCCACCGCGGCTTACAATACCCGTTACGCGGTCTACGGTTAACGGTACGTGTGCTAAACGAATACCTGCGTGAATGGTAAAATAATCCACTCCTTGCTCCGCTTGTTCGATTAACGTGTCGCGGAAAACTTCCCATGTTAAATCTTCAGCTACGCCATTTACTTTTTCTAACGCTTGATACAAGGGCACTGTGCCAATGGGCACAGGTGAGTTACGAATAATATAATCACGGGTACTGTGAATATGCTTACCCGTTGATAAATCCATAACCGTATCGCCACCCCAACGGGTTGACCAAACCAGCTTTTCAACCTCTTCTTCGATGGAACTGGTTAACGCGCTGTTACCAATATTGGCGTTCACTTTTACTAAAAAGTTACGGCCTATAATCATAGGTTCTAATTCTGGGTGATTGATGTTGGCCGGAATAATCGCGCGGCCACGGGCGATTTCTTCACGCACAAATTCGCCGGTAATGGTTTGCGGAATACTCGCCCCCATGTGATTGCCTTTTAGACGGGCTTCACGTTCGGGGGTGGTGAATTCGTTTTCTAGCGCCTCACGCAGTTGGTTTTCACGCATGGCCACGTATTCCATTTCTGGGGTAACAATGCCTTTGCGGGCGTAATGCAATTGGCTAACATTTTTGCCTGCTTTTGCACGACGTGGTTGACGTTGCAGGTGCGGATTATAAAATTGAAACGCCTTGGTTTCGTCATCAATACCGTTGTCTTCTGGTTGGGTGTCGCGGCCGTCGTACACGTCGGTATCGTCACGATTTAAAATCCACTTTGCTCGTACTTCTGAGGTAATGCCTTTGTGCACATCTACTTCTGCGTTGACATCAGTATAAGGGCCAGAGGTGTCGTACACATTAATGTGTGTGCCATCGGTTAGGTTAATCTTGCGCATCGGCACGCGCACATCAGGATGATTAGGGCTTTGAATGTATATCTTTTCGCTACCGGGTAACGGTTCACGGGTAATAAGATGAGGGTTAACGTCAGCAAGTTGCGCTGTTTGAATTGTATTTTTATTTTCTGAATTTTGCATAGTGGGTCCTTATTATGAATAAAGTCACCACTAACAAAGACGTGCGGGAAATCGACTCACCCTACTATTAGGTATATACGCCGATAGATGCAAAACATCACTCATAACCCAATGACAGATGGTTATAAATACAATACGGATGCTTCGCGCTCATTCCTACGCCGATGCTAGTCGGATCAGGTTCAACGGGTAAAGTCTCAGCCACTTTTAACAAGCAGCACCCCGTGAGCAGACTGCCATTCTAAGGCAAGTCATTACGAGTTCCAACCACAGATGACCAAATATATCCCTTATGTGTCCGTAAATGCCCTTTTAAAGCCATGCCTCAAAGGTATATTGGTTAAAAAATAATAAGAGCGTGTCATGCCCAATTTCATTGATGTCATCATTCAAGATTACTCAGGCGTCTTTTATGACCCTTGGTTTTGGCTGTTTCCTGCCGCCACGCTCGCCATTAGTTTTATTGCGTTTATGACCTTTGCTCTGCCTTGGACTTGGCTTGCCTACATAGAGCCTAACTGGCTAAAGCCTTATCGTATTCAAGCCAATGCCATTGATGTAAAAGGCACATTTTGGCCATCGATTTATCACAGCGTTAAAAATACAGCGGTCGTTTTTGTGATGCTGGTTGTGCTGTGGCCTTTAATAAAACGCACAGGCATTCATGTGGGTGACATGCCAAGCGTGTACATCATTGTTATTCAGGTATTATTTTTTATCTTGTTAGATGACTTCTTATATTACTGGATGCATCGCTTTTTTCATGAAAATAAATTTTTTATGCGTCATGTTCATAGCGTGCATCATAAGATAAAAAATACCTGCGCCATTAATGGCAATTACATGCACTGGTTTGAGTTCGCCTGTACATCGGGTTTGATACTCATTGGCCCCATACTGTTAAGCAGCCATTTATATGTCATTTGGATTTGGGTCATCATCCGCCAATTTGAAGCGGCCGATGGCCACATTGGCTATGATATCCCTTGGAACCCTGCTCGGTTATTTTTGATTTACCACGGGCCTGTCTACCATGATTTTCATCATGCTAAATTTAAAGGTAATTATGCGGGATTTTTAAATTATTTAGATGGTTACTTGGGTAATACTTACGTTAAAGCGTATTTAGAATATAAGGCAAAACGTAAGGCCGGACTAACCCCACAAGAAATTAGAACCCCATCAAAATAGATAGGAACCAAGTGCATTTAAATTGCTCTAATGGGCTATACACGGTGTAGAGTGAGGCCCATTATGCGTAATATTTTCATCCTAACCTGCGTAGCGGCCATAAGCTTTTTTTCGTTTAAAGCAATACTCGGCAACGCCGTATACGCCATAGAGCCGACGCCACTACCTGAGTTCACGCAAACACAGCCTCAAAATTGGTTAAAATCAAAGCCATTAAAAAAATCTGACCTAAAAGGCAAAGTGGTGCTAATGGATATTTGGACCTTTGCCTGCTGGAACTGCTATCGTAGTTTTCCTTGGCTAAACAGCCTAGCGACATCATTCAAGCAGGACGATTTTCAAGTGATTGGTATTCATAGCCCTGAATTTGATCATGAGAAAAAACCACAAGCTGTGCTAAAAAAGATGGACGAGTTTAAGCTCGAACACCCAGTCATGATTGACAATGATTTTACCTACTGGCGAGCATTGAATAACCAATATTGGCCAACATTTTATTTAATTGATAAAACAGGCTCGATTCGTTATCGCTTTATTGGTGAAACCCATGCCGATACCGCAAAAGCGAAAAAAATAGAACAAGCTATTGCGCTTTTGTTAGCCGAATAAATAACATTCATTTTATTAACGCTGTCAGAAAGTGCCATAGACATGGCCTTTCGCTTGTTTTATGGTCAATGCAATACTAATAACAATAAAGAGCAAATATGGCCTCTCATCATTTTGATATTCTCATTATTGGCGCTGGCTTATCTGGCATTGGCATGGCGTGCCACCTTAAAAAACTGTGCCCGAATAAATCGTTTGCTATTTTAGAGCGCCGCCAAGCAATTGGAGGCACATGGGATTTATTCCGTTACCCTGGTATCCGCTCAGACAGTGACATGGCCAGCTTTGGTTATGACTTTCGCCCTTGGGATGGTTTAAGTGTATTGGCTGATGGTACATCAATTCGTAAATACATTAATCAAACCGCACAAGCATTTGAAGTGGAAGGCAAGGTACATTTTTCATTAAAAATTGTTCACGCCAACTGGGACAGCCATCAACAACACTGGCGCGTTGAGGCGCTAAACGAACGTACACAAGAGCGTACACATTACACCTGCAATTTTTTAATCCCCTGTACTGGCTATTACAATTATGACCAAGGCTACCAACCAGTATTTAAAAACCAAGACGCTTTTAAGGGCGTATTTGTTCATCCGCAAAAATGGCCTGACAACTTAGACTATACTGATAAAAAAGTGGTGGTCATTGGCAGTGGTGCCACTGCCGTAACCATTGTGCCCGCCATGAGTGACCAAGCAGAACATGTCACCATGTTACAGCGTTCCCCTTCATATATTTTTTCTGTACCGTCTATTGATGCAGTATCAAATATCTTAAATAAGATATTACCTAAACGCTGGGTCTTTTCGATGGCCCGTACTCGTAATATTTTGTTACAACGCACGCTATATAAACTCGCTAAACGCTGGCCTAATGTTGTAAAAAAAATATTATTACGATCGGTAAAAGGGAACCTAACAACGGGTTTTGATATGAGTCACTTTACACCTCATTATCAACCATGGGACCAACGCCTTTGCGCAATACCGGATGGGGATTTATTTACCGCTATTAATTCAGGTAAAGCCAGCATAACAACCGATACCATCGAAGAATTTACAGCAACAGGTATTCAGCTTGCGTCAGGTAAACACATTGATGCCGATATTATCATCAGTGCAACGGGCTTAAACTTGCAGGTATTAGGTGGTATGTCGTTAAGTCTTGATAATAAGCCGTTAGATTTAAGTCACCATATGACTTATAAAGGCGTGTTGGCCGAAAATATACCCAACATCGCTTGGATCTTTGGTTACATCAATGCGCCATGGACCTTAAAAGCGGATTTGTCTGCTCGTTATTTATGTCGTTTATTTAATTATATGGATAAACATCATCATCATGTTGCCAAACCTTTTAACCAAACAGAAAAACCATTAGATGAAACCGTGATGGATGAAATGGCATCGGGTTATGTTGTCCGATCAAAAGACGTATTACCTCGCCAAGGTCAGTCACACCCTTGGCGCATATTACACAAATACGAAATAGATAAAAAAACATTGTTAAAAGAAACCATCAACGATGGTATTTTACAATTTGAAAGCAAACACAAAACAGAAAAAGAGAACACAGAAAGTGAAGCCTGTTAGTCAACACTTTTGCGCTTAAGGTCATCCATGAGTGCTTTAAGAAATCGTGCTGCTTCTCCCCCTGTTACCGCACGGTGATCAAAGGTGATCGATAACGGCAATATGGGGTGCAATAGAGCCTGCCCTTCGTATGCGACAACTTCGTAGCGTATGCCACCCGCCCCAATGATGGTGACCTGTGGTGGCACCACAACTGGATTCGCATATTTACCAGCCAGTGTGCCAAAATTGCTTAATGTAATTGTCGCCCCCTGCATTTCTTGCGGGGGGATTTTTCGACTTTTAACCGCATTTCTTAACGCGTTTAATCCGCTGCGTAAATCGGTTAAATCTCGTTTACCAATATTGCGTAACACAGGTACAAACAAACCTTGCTCGGTATCTACCGCAATACCTAAATCAATGTGTTCTAATATTCTGCGTGATAGTTGTTCGCCATCAAACCAAATATTCAAATTAGGCTCTGCCACGCAGGCATGCGCAATTGCATGTACCAGACGCATGGTAATATCTTGCGCGGGCTCGGTTTTAACGTCATACCACTGGTGCACATCGACATCGTCATGCAGTGTCACAGGGACCACTTGTGCGTGGCTCATGGCCATATTTTTTGCCATGGCTTTACGCACGCCTTTTAAGGATTCACTTTGTCCGATATCAGAGTTAAGTTTTGCTGCTTTTTCTACATCTAAACTGGTTATGCGACCGTCTTCTCCCGTGGCACCAATATGAGATAAATCCACATTTAGGCGTTTGGCTAATGCACGTACACTGGGTGTCGCTTTGATCGATTGCTGTGTATGAGTATGATGAGCGCTGCCCACAATGAAATCATCTTTGCTTTCATGCTTTGCACTTAATGATAAATCACCCACAACCGTGCCTGAATCGTCTTGCTCGCCTTGATATTCAACCAATGGCTCACCAATGTGCACCACATCACCAGGCTCAGCAAATAAGGCACTGATTACACCCGCTTGTGGCGACGGTACTTCAACAATGGCTTTAGCCGTTTCAACCGATACCATCAGCTGATCAACCGTAACCGTGTCCCCTGCTTTAACATGCCATTCAACTATTTCCGCTTCGCTTAGGCCTTCCCCTAGATCCGGCAATTTGAAATATTTCATGAGCGATTCCCTTTGAATTTCAGCCAATTATGCTTTGTAATTAGAATGTAAAACTAAGTTTTATTAAGATGGTTTCCACTATTAATTCTTACCGACAACAATACCCTGCACTCTCATGTCACTAAAAGAACACACTAGCCCCCTACATTGATAATCAATAAATTGTAGGAGGGTGCCCCGCGCCCGACAATTTTCACCCATTAAACATCTAATGCATTCGTTCATATAAAAGAGAACACTAGCAACTTCTTACATTGCTAATCGATAAATTGTACGAGGGTGCCCCGTGCCCGAAATTTTCATCAATTACACATCTAATGCATTCGTTCATATCAAGGAAAACACTAGCAACTTCCTACATTGCTAATCGATAAATTGTACGAGGGTGCCCCGCGCCCGATAAATTGGAATTATTTTTCAGCCAAACATTTATCCGCCGCTGCCACTATGTCGTGACTATTCGGCAAATAATAATGTTCATTTTTAAAGTACGGCATGTGGGTATCAAAACCGGTAACTCGTTGCACGGGTGCCAATAAATTTAAAAAACATTTTTCGCTCACTTGCGCCGCAATTTCAGCGCCCACCGCAAATGAACGAGCGGCTTCATGTACAATAACGCAGCGCCCAGTATTGACCACCGACATAATAATCGTGCGCATGTCTAACGGTTTAATGGTTGCCACATCAATCACTTCGGCCGATATTCCTTTTTCAGCTAATGCATCTGCCGCCTCTAAGGTGTCGGCGATGCACGCTCCCCAGCTAATTAATGTGACATCGGTACCTGTGCGTAATGTAAAACAGGTATCTAACGGTAAAGCCTCACCATTATTAATAATGCTTTGCTTACTGCCGCGGTAAATTCGTTTGGGTTCAAGAAATACCACCGGATCAGGGTTGCGGATTGCGGCTAACAACAAACCATAAGCACGAGCAGGCGATGAAGGAATCACAACACGAATGCCTGGCGTATGAGCAATTAATGCTTCAGTACTTTCACTGTGATGCTCTGGTGCATGAATCCCCCCGCCAAACGGGGCTCGCAATACCATTGGGCAACTCATGCGACCTCGCGTGCGATTACGCATGCGCGCGGCGTGACAGAATAAATGTTCAAACGCAGGAAAAATAAACCCCATGAATTGAATTTCAGCCACTGGTTTTAAACCTTGTGAGGCCATGCCGATAGACATCCCCGCGATTAAGGCTTCAGCCAATGGCGTGTCCATTACACGCTTAAAACCAAACTGCTCTTTTAAGCCCGATGTAGCCCGAAATACGCCGCCATTAGTGCCCACGTCTTCGCCCAGCACCACAACCGATTCGTCATGTTGCATTTCATAATGCAATGCAAGATTGACCGCCTCAAGTAATACGCAATCCACTTTGTCAGCTTGGATTGATGCATGATTTGCTTGTTCGTTAGTATGTGACATAAACACCTCCACCTATATCCAATCCGTTAATGCTGATTACGTGCAAGTTTATCGGCTAATAAATCCAATTGTTCGTTCATCACTTCTGGCCAATCTTGGTATAAGTGATCAAACATACTTTCTGCAGGTTCTTTTTCTGTTTTTAAATATTCTTGTACGGCCTCATCTACTTTATGACTGCACTCGCTTTGCCATGCTTTTTCTTGTTCGCCATCCCAAAGATTTAATGCCACTAACGCATTTTGTAAACGCTTAATAGGTTCATTTAGCCACGCTTCTTTGACTTCTTCGTTTGAGCGATAGCGACTCGCGTCATCGGCGGTGGTGTGATCGCCCAAGCGATATGTCATAGCTTCAATCAATGTGGCCCCTTTATGTTCTTTCGCCCGTTCACGAGCCTCTAGCATGGCTTGATAAACAGCAAGTACATCATTGCCGTCTACTTGTACGCCATGAATGCCCGCGCCAATGGCTTTTTGTGCAAGTGTTGGCGCACCACATTGCATATCACGAGGTACCGATATGGCATATTGATTATTGTTAACCAGAACCACCATGGGTAGCTGCCATGCACCCGCCACATTTAAACTTTCAAAAAAATCTCCTTTTGATGTACCACCATCACCAATGGTCACAACCGCAAGCTGTTCTTGGCCTTTAATTTTAAGTGCCGCGGCAGCCCCTGCTGCGTGTGTAATTTGTGTGGCAATCGGCACACAAATAGGAAAGTCTTGTTTAGGCCCATGAGCCGAGCCGCGTTCATCCCCGCCCCAGTATAAAAGTAAATCACTCATTTTATGGCCACGTAATAAATGCGCGCCGTGATCACGATAATATGGCACAAATACATCGTCTTTTTGCAGCGCCATGCCAATGGCAACACCAAATGCTTCTTGCCCTAAACTTGAAGGGAACGTTCCCATTTGACCCGTGCGCTGTAGCGCAATCGCTTTGCTATCAAATACACGATTGAGCACCATGTGTTTATACGATTGCACCAACCATTCATCACTGGCAAATTCTGGCCGTGTACTCAGCCAAGTACCGTCCTTGTCTAAAAACTGGATGCGCTGCAATGAAAATTGGATTAATGGGCTATGACCCTGAACACTGACCGGTGTCGGTTTCATCATTTTCATACCGCCTCCAAAACCCAATCAGGCTCAATTGTTTCGCTGTATAAAATTTTCTCAGCCATTTCATTGGCAATAAAATTACAGGGCATATTTTTTTGTTTTGATAACACAAATATTTTATCAAGCGTATCTTTTAGTTTATTCACCTCATGAGTTATTTGATCATGATTCATTCCTCGATAACTAGACGAGGCAAACACGAGCCCACCGCTATTAATTACATAATC
>JAWUXY010000077.1:0-73054 GCA_034111105.1 Bermanella sp.
AAAGTTTTACTGGTGGTGCCATTGCGGCTATTGGAGTTAGAGGATTCTTCATTCCGTTCATAACCAAGGTGCTCATCAAGCTCAGTATTTAAAGCCCGCTCAACTGTCACTTTAGTGAGCATCTGACGAAATTCATTAAGGGCTTGTTCTGTTTTAATACCCTTTGCCGCTTCGCGGGCAAAGGCTTCTAGTGCTTCTTTGTTCATTGCTGCCTATCCTTAGCCATTTCTGGCTTTGATGATAAGCAGTTACACAGATTTATCTACAGCCTCTAAAATTTCTGAGTCGTTTACGACTAAATGCCCATTAACAGGTTGCGAAATTTTTTCACCGTTTTTCAAATCGCCGCAATCATACTGCCACGCTCAACAATTTCTATGAACACTCTCGCGGCCTGAATCCTGTCCATTTGCTTTATCTCAGTTATTAAGCGTATTTAGATTTGAGATTGCTCTATATGTTCGAATTATGCCGCAAACTAGACTGGTTGGTTGGGTTTTTCGATCGATTATAGATACATATACTGCCAGTCAGCTTCTATGAGCACAGATAACTTACTTTAAATTAGGTAATATATGACGAATTTTTGCAACGGTAGGTGCGCTTGTGTTAGCGGCTTTAACGGCTTGTTTAGTGGGCAGCCTGGGGGTACTGCGACGTTTGATTTACAGGTTTATAATCCAGTTGAGCAATTATTATTCCCAGCAACCTCTACTTTAGTGGTAGGTCCGAGTGAAGCGATTTTATTTGATGCGCAATTTCAAAAAATGATGCGCAAAGATTAGTAGAAATGATTGAAGCTAGCGGCAAGACGTTGGCCACTATTTATATCAGCCATGGTGATCCCGACTTTTATTTTGGGTTAGATGTGTTCAATGCTGCGTTTCCTGACGCTCGCATTGTCGCCACTGCTGTAACGGAAGAAAAAATAAAAAAATCTATGCAGGACAAAAAAGCATACAGGGAGCCAATTCTTAAAGAGGATACGCCAGAAAAACTACTGTTACTTGAAAAGCTAACAACGACCGACTTATGATTGATGGTAATGAAATTAAAATAATTGTGTTTAATTGCCATGGTCCTGCGCATGCATTTGCTTGGATAGCGTCAGATAAAACCGTGTTATGTGGTGTGGTGCTATCTGAAAATATGCACTTATGGATGGCCGATAACCAAACCAGTGAATCTCGAATGGCTTGGATTAAAACACTTGAAAACATGATTGACCTTAAGCCAAACCGAGTAATTGCAGGGCATGTTCTTGGCGATGCGAAGAGAAATATTGATGTTGTCCATGCTACAAAAAACTATGTGTCAGGCTTTGATGATAGTGATAAAAAATCGGACAGTGCCACGTAATTAATAAAGAGTATGTTAGAGAAGTATCAAAATTATGAGGATGCTAAAATATTAGGGTTCAGTTTAAAAGTCATTAAAGGTGATGTTCAGTGGCCTGGGTAATCAACATAAATACTTAGGTTTTGGCCTTTCATCGAGAATGAAAGGCCATTTAACGATATGAGTTTATGGTCAATGTATAATCTTAATTTGACGAATTATAGATTAACGGAATAACTAACTTAAATTTGGTTGAAGTTGACCCGTCAGAATCAACGGTTAATTCTCCACCCATTTTTTTGGCTAAATTATAAGAGACTGATAAGCCAAGTCCTGTTCCTTTACCAATCTCTTTAGTCGTATAAAAAGGGTCAAATATCTGTGCCTTAATGCTGCTAGGGATGCCAGGCCCGTTATCAGAAACACTGAATATAATGTTGTTATTGGACTCATACACCTTGAGTATGATGGCTTTATCTTTGTTTTCAGGTTGATCTTCTAATGCATGATTCGAATTTTTAATAAGGTTAGTTAAAATCTGTTGTATAAAACCTCGATGAGATACTAATTCAGAGGATGCGTTAATTGTATGTGAAAGTGTGACATCATCATTTATGTCATATTTTAGTAAGCGCAGAGTTTCATTTATCATGAGTTCAATATTAACGGTGTTTGTTTCAAGTTGATCTTTGCGAGTGAAGCTACTTAGGTCACTGATGATATCCCTTACTCTTAATAAGCCTTCGCGGGAATCGTTAACAATTGCTTTTACATCCGAAATGACAAAGTCCAAATCATTGTCTTCTTTTAGTGCGCTCACTTCATTTTTAACGCCAGAGGTATCCGTAGATTCATCTAATGAGGTTACAAATTTATCATGCAGATTCAACATATCAATAATAGTGCCGACATACTCTTCTAATGGGCCAAAGTTACCAATAACAAAGGCAAGTGGGTTATTTATTTCATGGGCAAGGCCTGCGGCCATTTGTCCAACGGATGCCATTTTTTCTGAGTGAATTAACTGGTCTTGAGTGACTTTTAGCTCTGAGATGGTTTCTTTAAGTCTTTGATACTGACTGGCAAGTTTTGACTCTGAAAATCGTCTTTCAAGTATGATTTGTAACTGATTTGATGTGTCACGCATGACATTCAGTTGAGTGGTGGATATTTTATCTAAATCTTTTTCGGCAATGAAGCACACAATAGAGGCAATTATGTTGTTATATATAACAATTGGAAATGTAATATAACTGCCAATTTCAATGTCGATAATGTGTAGAATTTTTTGGTCATTTAAGTTTTTTGGTAGTAGCTCTATTTTAGGTGCCTTACATTGCATTACGGCATTAATAAAGTCGTTCACGTCTTGCGTGGTCATCTCATTAATGGTGCTCTCAGGAATCTCCCAGTGGACATTTTTTAATGCTTTTATTTTTTTTGGTGTGACTAAAACGGCGGTATAACCATGGCAAAATTGAGTGAGGGCCTCTGCACATGACTGAACTAACTGTTGCATGGGCTGACGATGATGAGAAAAACGATTGATAGAGGATAGCATTTGAGTCTGTGCATCTTTTTCTTCTATTAATTTTTTATTTGTATCAACATGATCAATTAGTTGGGTATTAGACTGATTGATCAGAGCTTTATGATGATTACCCAATATAATGATGTCATTAAATAATGCAGACTGGCTTAATTTTTCTTGTTCGTTAATTAAACCCTCTTCAATGAATATACGTAACCATATTGACCCGTTACTTAACCCTGATCGTATATATTCTCCGATGCCTAAGACAATATCGACTTGATCTAATTCTGTGATGTGCAAAAACAATTCAGTCGGAGCGTTGGATCGCACCGTTTTGTTCAGTGACTTTGCATTGCTAAAAAATATGGATTCATATTGTTTAGGTATGAAAGGTTGTAGTTGATCAGCTTCAGTCGAGTAAACGAGAAGTTTGCGCATCTATGCTACTGCCTTTAGTTGATGTTTAGTAAATGTTGGGCTAATACTTCAAACTATAAACCATAAAACTGAAATAGCATGGTGTTGATATAATGAATTCTTTGGTCCGTTTACTTTATTATAGTTCTGCTAGTCGAGAGATGTCGCTTTCAGATATGAAGGACATCTTAACCGTCGCTAGAGAGAATAACAGTGGCAAAGGCTTATGCGGCATGCTGTGTTATGACAATCGCTATTTTGTACAAGCACTCGAAGGCGAGATTAATGCCGTTAATGAATTGTTTTTTCATATCGTTGATGACCCAAGGCATTCTGACGTTATAATTGTAAGTTATGAATACATTGAGAAACAGACGTTCAAGGAATGGAATATGGGGTATGCCGGCAGTACACCTGTTTTTATGCAACTACTAGCAAAGCTAAATCAAAGTGTATTTGAACCGGCTGATTTGTCACCCAAGCAAGTATATGCATTGTTGCGACACTTGGCTGCCAATCAAGATAATACTTAATGATACAGCCACATTCTAAATGTGGCTGTCATGCATGTTGTTAAATACAGTATGTCACGCTGTATTTTACGGTGCTTAATTCGTAATTATACTTTATCAGGCTCTCGCTCATAGAGAGCTTAATAATATTTATATTGTGAATTATAAGATATCGCTCATAGTGCTATTTTAATAGTATTTTGCACAACTCAAAAATATAGAAGCTTAATTTCCCAATTTATCCTCCCAAAAAACTGACTTTTTTCTCTCATTATTAATGAATAACTCGTCATTGAGTTATAGATATTTATCGCGCAATATCTCTAGCTGATTATGCTTGTTCGTAAGACTGTTCTATCCACGTTTGATGATTTTACACTCTAGTTGTTAGTTTTTTATTAGTAGCGATAAAATCGAGAGTGCGACTGAAGCAATGCACGGTTGAACCATATTTTAATACGGTGGGGTATGTAATAAGTGCTATCAAAATATAATCAGTATAAGATAAACTACTAAGTGTAATATTTAGATTGTAAAATTTAGGTAAAAGTAACATGCAAAATATAATGATTAGAAAAGCATTAATACAGGATAAGACCGTTTTACTTCAATTGGAACAAGCTATTATTGACGCTGAGCGGCCATATAACCAGACAATAAAACTCAAAGGTGCGTCTTATTATGATCTTGATAACTTACTTCAAGATGCTTCGTCGAATTTAATGGTTGCTGAATCAAATGGCCGTATTATAGGCACAGGCTATGCGCAAATTAGAGTGTCTAAACAAGCCCTTGAACATGTCAAACATTCATATTTAGGGTTTATGTATGTCGTGCCAGAATATAGGGGACTAGGTATTAATAAACAAATATTGGACACCCTTATAAAATGGAGTAAAACGCAAGACGTAAGTGACTTTTATTTAGATGTTTATAATGAAAACGACGCTGCTGTTAATGCCTATAAGAAAGTAGGATTTGTTAAAACACTTGTTGAAATGAAACTTAATATCAATAGTGATTAAGTTATATATAAATAATTTTAATTTTTGTAATCTTACTTATTATAAGTTGTTATATATTTAGGTGTTATGTGTGAGTGAAATTAGTTAGAGATTTTATAAACAAAGATCACGATTATCGTTTCGCTTTAAAATTAAGAGAGAAGGTATAGCGATTCATGTGACGATGTTTAGGGGGAACAATACTCATAAATATGGTGGTGGGATTAAAACGTGGGCTGTTTGGGTTCTGCTAGATTCTCAGTATGATGATGCAATTAAATTGATCAAAGGAAACCGCCATCAAATTGAGAATCCATTAACACAAGAGCAGATAGTCGTAATGGAAAATTAAATTATAATAAATAATAAGAAAAACCTATTAATAGGCCTGTCTTTACTTTTAATTTCGATTGCACTGTTAACAGTGGTTACCTTAGTGGTATGGTTTTATGCACATACATAATATAATCAGTAGAAATTTAAAATAAATGGTTAGATATCGTTTAACTTACCTTGTCAGGTAAGTATTAGGAATGCTTATAAAAGGAATAGTGAATGAAAAATTTGAAAAGACTAGCTGCACTATGTTTACTGCCCACTTTTCTTTTAGGGTGTGAGCTTGATGATTATGATAGTGATAATGAAACGAATAAATATAGACCTGTTAATTTTAAAATTTCATCTGAAGGAACGCAGTCTGACGTTGCAGGTGGTCAAATTTTAGTGGCAAAAAACAGCAGCAGCTTTAATGATATTTCGTTAGATATCCCTAGTATCTCAGGAGCGGCTCCTAATCCTAATTTTGAAGTGAATGAGGTGGTTGTATTGCTGACAAATATAGGCGTTTGTTCAAACTTGGAGATAACTGAGGTTTCTGAAAATAATGAGACAAGGTTGATTACGGCAACCGAAGTATATGAATTTAACCCAGGGCTTTGTGATCCTTCGGTAGAGGCGTTAGATAAACTTGATTATGCAATGGTTGAGTTTGAACGTTCAAGCAAGCCTGTTTCGGTTGTCTATAAAACGCGTAACGACTATTAATACAAATATAAAAAACAAGCTGTAACACCAGCTTGTTTTTTATCTTTTAACGCTCGAATTTAAAAGCGAACACTCGCGCCAAGCATAACGGCATCTAACTCTAGAGTGTCACTATTAGCGTAGTTATATTCTATATTGAATCCAATATGTTTAAATCCCCAGCTTAATCCAGCAGCGATTTCGCTACCAAGACTGGTTTTATCGTAATCTTGTGATTGATTTTCAGTTTTGTAGGTGTACTCAAGTTCGTAATAAGTAAGGCCTGCTTTTGCGTATATACTAAAAATGTCACCAAAAGGATAATCGGCATAGGCACTTACTCTAGGGCCGCTAAAGCTAATATCCTTAACGCTGTTCAATGAGCTTACCAATATTGTGCCAATGCCATTCACCGCATCTTTATAGCCTGCTTCTATCCCTAAATTTGGTTGAATCATATAGCGGTAGTGATACTCGCCAATAAACATATCACCCTCTTCATTCTTGGCGTGCTTGGTGTCTAAAACGGTTGAGCCATACCCCCAGTTAATCCCGATAATGTGCTGGTAAGGTGCTTCATCAGCATTAGCGGTCATAATCATAGTGGGTAAAATGGATAGTAATACTGCTAGCGTGATTATTTTCATAGAGTCTCCGGATTTGACTACAGCTCTAGTTTTGAGCAGCGGCATTCTAGTGGTTAGAACCTTCAGAATCAATCGCTCTTTGTTGGTAACATCAGTTAGTTTTAGCTTTTTAGCTTATCGTATGACCTTGCTGTTTTTAATCATATTTTCACTATTAACACCATACCCTTTACTAGGTAAAATCTGCAGATGATAGATGCGCTTTATAGCGAATATTTTGTAAACGATATAAAGCTTCTTGAGCCTGAAATGTTCGACTATAAGGTTATTAGCAATATAGTGATGGTTAATAGTCTTACAAAAGAATCCGTATCGCGCAGCTATCTAAAGGCAAGGGCCTATTTACGATCTACTTTATTGAATGGCTGGGCGTAGAAAGGGAACCCAATTTAATTTTAATATGTAGCCTAGATTTAGCAGTAAAACACTCAATTGTGGCGTGGGCTTATTATCAAATTGAATGCGATATTGAGTTGCGCGACTTTAAAGCTATTCCTCGTATTAAAATTTCTAGATAGGGTAAATGATATAGTATAAGCATAAAGTTAATCAGAAAAGATGCTTGTCTGCATTTTATGTGCTTATTAATGGATAAGGCTAACGGGGGCTTGTATATATGAGAGGAGTGATCAATCGGCAATTGACTTTTATTTTTATTCAAATAATCGTTGTATCGTTCTTGTTTAAAGTCAGTTGTTCTAATACCAAGTTTTATAAGGGTGTCATTCAGTCTTCTGCTACAAAAAATATTGTAGGTTACAAATTTTTATTTGTAATCTTTGTTATTATCATGCTTTGGACTGTTGCTTTATTGAAATATGATAATTTATTTGATTATGGGTTTAGTTAGAATGGATGATAAACCCCGAATTAACTTTAGGTTAAATGAAAAATAACTAACGGTATTTATAGTTTTATTATTGTGATTTTAATATCGCGAGTGAAATTCAGTATAATAAATATATTTCAATAAGTTGGCTGTATTTTTAGAGAGAATAAGAGTATCTATGAAAAAAAGTAAAGTTTTAATTCTTGGTGGTTATGGGAATTTTGGCAAGCGAATTGCTGAAAATCTATCATTGATTGAGAATATTGAAATTATTATATCAGGTAGAAATGAAAAGAAAGCTAATGCTCTTTGTAATGAATTAATTTTAAACGGGGCAAGTGCTGATGTTAAGTCTGCTATTCTCGATATTCACCATTCTGACTTTTCTCATAGATTAAACGCATTATCTCCAAATATTGTGATTCATACAGGTGGGCCATTTCAAGGTCAAGATTATCGTGTTCCAGAGGCATGTCTGAGTGTTGGCAGTCATTATATTGATTTGGCTGATGATCGCCGGTTTGTTTGTGATATAACTGAATTAAATGATCAAGCTAAAGATAAAAAAGTATTATTAGTATCTGGTGCTAGCTCAGTACCAGGCCTTTCATCTGCTGTCGTTGATCATTTTATGGCGCGCTTTTCAAAGCTTGATGAAATTGATATGGCAATTGCCCCAGGTAATAAAGCTGAGCGTGGTGAGGCAACAGTGAAAGGTATTTTATCTTATACAGGTCATTCCTTTCAGGCTTTTAAAAAAGGGCGATGGATTGAGCAGTATGGTTGGATGTCGCCAAGAAAATTATGGTTTGGCAAGGCTATTGGTAATCGATGGTTGGCTAATCTTAATGTTCCGGATTTAGAGCTTTTTCCTAAGCGCTATACTTCTGTTAACACGGTTAATTTTCAAGCCGGTTTAGAACTGCCGATATTGCATTTTGGGATGGTTTTAATGGCTTTTTTAACGAAAAAAGGGCTTGTTAAAAACTGGTCAAAATTTACAGCGCCTATTTTTCATTCAAGTGAGGTGTTTAAATATTTAGGTACCAGTACAGGAGGCATGCAGGTTAATCTTTCTGGTTATGATGTAAATAATACTCCGATCAGTGTTAAATGGAATTTATGTGCAGAGGATGGTGTCGGTCCTTTTATCCCAACGATTTCAGCTATCATATTAGCTAAAAAATTAATGATGGGGTCAATAAATGAAACAGGTGCAATGCCTTGCCTAGGTTTATTCACCATGGATGAATTCGATGAAGAAGCAACGCGACTTGGTATATATCATCAAACGGAGGTGATTAATGGATAATTATTTACTTTTAAAAATGATACATATATTAAGTGCAGTGGTTGTAACGGGCACGGGTTCTGGAATTGCATTTTTTATGTTCATGGTGAGTCGCACATCCAATTTGCAGGCTATCGCTGTGACGGCTCGACATGTTGTATTAGCGGATTGGATATTTACAGCTCCAGCAATTTTGGTTCAATTTATTAGCGGTGTGCTATTGATGAATCTTCTTGGGTATTCATTTACAGCCAAATGGTTTTTTGTCGTCATTTCACTATTTATATTTATTGGCATATGTTGGGTTCCAGTTGTGTTTATTCAATATAAATTAAAAGCATTAGCGGATGAGGCTTTACAAACAGGGTGTTTTGATCCTGAATTTAATGTGATGATGAGGCGCTGGACGTTACTTGGTATACCTGCATTTATTTCAATACTGGTTATTTTTTGGTTGATGGTGTTTAAGCCATTTCCGGTAATATAGGATTTATTGTGTTGCCTTCAAATATTTGTTTTATTTCAAAAATGAGTCTTAGTTTTCTTTGGATAATGACGGGACTCACATCAGCGTTTTTTGCTAGAGAGATTGGTTACGATATTCTCGTGAATAACGGTTTTACAGCGTCTTTAGCAAATCTGAGTATATTGCTGGGTAGCATAGTAGACGTATCAATTGGAATTTGGTTGCTGACAGGGAAAAACTTGAAGCTCTGTTATTTGATGCAATTACTCATGATTATTACATACAGTTTACTTTTAACGGCCATTGAACCTGTTTTTTGGCTTCACCCCTTTGGTCCGCTTACTAAAAATATTCCCTTAATTGTCTTGATATATATTTTATATTCTCATGAGAGGTCATTGCAGTAAAATTGTGAATAATGAGGGTATTACGATTTTAATACATCTTTTGTTAATAAATGGTTCGTAGTTATTAAGTTAAGATTTGAAGCATCAGGCTCCCTTGTGTGGGAGCGGACGTTTATTTATAAAGTTATAGTGCTAATAGTTATGCTTCTTAGTTTTTAAATTCATCTAGCCCATATGATTGCGTAGTAAATCCAGGTTCAACCAAAGGTGCTCGCATCATAGGTATTGTGACTTTGGCAAGGGATACATTCTTTAAAACATACGGGCCGTTCTCGCCGGCATCTTTAATCATGACCCCTGCAAAACTCAGAGGTAGCCAATGTAAACCTGCACTTAATTGTATTGAGGTTTGTGTGACGCCAATGGGCACTTCCGTGGCGCTATATAAAGAAGCTTGTACGTAATACTGGCTGTTTGCGCCAATCAATACTTGTACCTCTATTAATAATTGACCATCACTATCAATGCGTTCTTTAAACTCGCCAGTGAGTTCAATATCGGGTTGAGTGAGGGTAAAGGTGACGGCATCAATGAGTTTATGTTTGGGGTCATTAATAAGCACTTTGTAAATGCCTGCACTTAATTGTGTGCTAGAGAAGTCAGCAAGATTAATACTGGTTTGATAGGTGTTGTCACCAGTACTGGTGAACGCTAATTTAGCGATTTTTTGTTGTCGAATGTCCAATAGTTCGGCGTTAAAGTTGGTTGATAGCTTTTTGCCTTCGTTGTTTTGCACAAAGGCAAATACGGTGACAGTGTCTGTTTTTAAATAGAATTTTTTATCGCTCCAAATCGTTAATCCCATGCTTTTGTCTTCGTTCATGGTGGTGCGCTCATCGACCTCATAGCGTTGCAGTACAGGGTCATGGTCGACATCGGGGATAGCGGCATTGCCTTCGGGATAACGTTTGAATTGTTCGTGGTCGCTGATAAGGCTGTCTTGCAGCTGTGTGCGCTCTTGTTGTTCTTTGATGCGTGCAATGGTGCTAGCAATGGATGATGTTTGTGGTACCTGTGCCTGTAATGGTGGCGATAATTTTTGTGTTTGGTTTTTTTTGGGGTTTTGCAAGCTTGTGGCGAATGTAGGGAGGGTGCTCAACACAGAGGGTGTGTTTACAGTTTGTTTGGCTAATGAATTGTGGCGTTCTATGAGTGAAACATCGTTGTTGAAAGCGTATACGCCAATAAAAAAAGTGACTGCGAAAATTATTATTATTTTTTTGTACATACTGCTGAGTCCATTAAAAATAAAAAAGCCCCAAACTTTAACAGTAGGGGGCTTTATGGTTAACGCTTATTACTCGGTGCAAATACCGATGCGTGCTGCCATGTTTCGACCATTACCACAGCTTAAGCCGTTTTCGATATTGGTGTAGTCTGGGTAGCTGATGCCGCCGTTACGTTCTGCATCATGGTCGGTGTAAACACTGGCCATGTTGTAAGTACGTGGTGTGCCTTTATTGGCATTGTTACAGCGGAACTTAGGTGAGCCATAGGCTATGCCTAGGAATGTTTTGTATTGGTTTAAGTCATCCCAAAGACTGCGCTTAGGCGAGCCTGCGCAGCTCATTTGTGATGCAAGGTTGATGTAGCCATCGTCTTCACCATTTAAGAAGCCAGCTGATGCGCCTTGAATGCCAGGGAAACTTTTGTAGCCACCCATAACATACATAGGCGCTGCTAGGTTTGTACCAATTAGATTACGCGCAAGGTATGAATCGTTAGTTTGCATCCACTTGACGCTGTCGTTGCAGTCTTTACCTAAGAACGCCGCGTTGATTAACGAGTCTAACCAATTGCCGTTGCAAATGCGGTCTGCGCCTTCCGTGCCGCTAATTGCACCACCCGTGGTAAATACACCTAAGATGCCGCTCATGGCACTTTTGTAGTCAACCGTAACGCTAGAGCCATTGGCATTAAATGCGGTGTTGTAATACGGTGAACCAGAGATCGCGTTGCCAGAAATAAACGTCATTTGCTGCGCGCCTTGGCTGTGACTAACCACCCAGAAGTCATCCGTGCTGTTGCACTGAGTGCCTGCTTGGTCATGGTTATAGCCGTCGCCGTTGCCTTGTTTAATGGCGATGATTTGGCGGGAGATTTCACCTGCGGTTTCATTGCGCCAATACGGGTAACCAGCTTCATCGGTGGAGTTATAGCCCACAATGCCGTAGTTATCATTGGCGCTCAGTAAATGCGCTAAGAAGTCTGCGCCGTTATATTGGCTAAAGTGAGAACTGCGCCAGTAGTCTAGGGCAGGCTGGTTGCTGCCACTTTTGACGCTGCCGTCGGTACCATGGCCATGAACCATGATGTAACAATTTTCAGCCATTGCACTTTGGCTGAAAACAAAGCTAGTCAGTAATGCGGTCACGCTTAACACTGAACGTGTCAGATGCTTAAGATTCATTTGCATAATTTGAGGCCCTTTGGACAGACAATAAGTCTATCGGTGTTTAATTATTATTGTTGTATCCTTTTGTAACGCTTCCCTTTGCTAAATCATGACGGCATTTCTATGACATAGCTCGAATGAATCTTAGTCTGCTGTGGCGATCTCGCCATTACTTAACAGGACAAGTGTTAATACTCTAGTGGCCAAACAGTTAATTTGGCAGACATGGACTACCCCTTTGTAGGTGTGTCGCCTTTGTGTTCGACCACGCTGTTTTGTCTGTAGTGTAATGGGGCGACACCAAACCAGCGTTTGAATGCGCGGCTAAAACTTGATGCATTTAGATAACCCAATTCATGGGCGATGTCGTCAAGGGAGCTGTCGTTAGACTCGATGCGTTTTAATGAAAGGCGCTTACGTTCGTTTTCGAGTAACGTTTTGTAATTAACCCCATGGTTGTGTAAATGCCGGCGCAAACTTCGTGGGCTCATGTGCAAGTTTTCAGCGAGGTGTTCTAATGACACCTGTGTAAAAGGAATATCGCGTATGACCTTTTTGACCCGTTTAATAATAATTTCATCGGATTGAATTTGACTTAAATTTTGCTGACAAAGCTTCTCATTCTCGATGGCGGTTAAGGTGTTCGCAAAAATAATGGATTGTTTTAACGTATGAGCTGGAAAAATCACTCGATTGGCTTTTGCGTTAAAGCGAATAGGGTTATTAAAAAATCTTTCAAAAATAGGTTCGTCACTTGGGCATGGGTAAGAGAATTCAATTTCAATATCCATGTGTGCTTGACCAAGACAAAACCGCCCTAAACAAAAAAGCGCTGAGAATGTAAATTCGATAAAGTGAGGCAAAATATTGCCTAATGGTATTTTTTCTTCAATGGTAAAGACGCCACCGTTTTCATTACTTTCAAAACGAAAGTGCAGTAATTGGGTAAACAATGTTTGATAGGTTTCGAGTAGCGCCATGGCTTGATCTGGGTTGTCACTGCTCATGACGCGGCAAGCTAATACACCATCGTGATTAATAAAAAATTGTTCCCCCAGTTTTAACGCGTAGCTGCTGTCTTGGGTTAAACGTCGAGCGTTATTGAGTAAGCGGCGGTATTGTTCAAAAATAACATTATGATCAAGTTGGGTGAAATCATTCAGGCTGATACCGGTATCGGCTAATAATGTTTCAAGTTTAACCCCTTGAGTAACGAGTAATTTTACTAAGGGCTTAAAGTTGGCAACAGGAATGCCAAAGTCTTGCATCCCCTGATGAATCAATCCCGGGGTGCTTAAGCTAATGTATGAGGCAATTCGATTAGGCATGGTACTACTGTATCACTCTTTATTCTTATTTTGATTGTTATTTAGGCTACATTGCAGGGAGATTAAGGGAAAGTGTCACGTGTATTTGGCTTAA
Organism: Bermanella sp.; assembly: GCA_034111105.1. Classification (GTDB taxonomy): domain Bacteria; phylum Pseudomonadota; class Gammaproteobacteria; order Pseudomonadales; family Oceanobacteraceae; genus Bermanella. The sequence continues at coordinate 13,286 of JAWUXY010000077.1, forward strand.
TATGATGGTCTTGTTGTCATAATAAGTCAGTCTTATTGTTACGATGGTTTTAATAACTTAAAGTCATAACCACTTTTTTAGAGTCAGTCTCATGTTAAATGGTTTACGTTATCCTATTGTTCAAGCGCCCATGGCAGGTGTGCAAGACGAAGTGTTGGCTGCAGCGGTCTCAAACGCTGGCGGATTAGGGTCATTGCCGTGCGCTATGTTGAATCTTGATGCCTTACAAATGAGTTTAGAAAACGTATGCAAACTGACAGATAAGCCTTACAACTTAAACTTTTTTGCTCATAAAACCGTGCCACTAACAGCAGAAGCAAAACAGGTTTGGCTTGACACCTTAGCGCCTTATTTTAAAGCGCTTAATCTTGACGCCACGCAATTGGCTGATGGACCAAAACGCCAAGCGTTTAATCAAGAGATGCTTAACGTGATCGCGCCATTTAAACCATCGGTGGTAAGTTTTCATTTTGGTTTGCCAGATGTAAATTTAATTTTGGCGATTAAACAATGGGGTGGCCAAGTTTGGTCGACGGCGACCACCGTCGCAGAAGCAAAATGGTTAGCTGAAAATGGTGCAGATGCGATAATTGCTCAGGGTTTAGAGGCGGGCGGTCATCGCGGTCATTTTTTAAAATCGGATTTAGACGGTCAATTAAACACACTGCCTTTGTTAAGCGCGATTAAACAAGTTGTTACCATTCCTGTGATTGCGGCTGGTGGTATTGTAGATGCTAAAACGGTTAATCAAGCCATCACGTTAGGTGCCATTGCCGTGCAAGTGGGCACGGCCTATTTATTATGTGATGAGGCAAAGACAAGTGATATTCATCGCCATATTTTGCAATCAGATGATGCTCATCATACGAAAATTACCAATGTGTTTTCGGGCCGTGCGGCACGAGGAATCGTTAATCGAGCCATACGTGAGCTAGGGCCAATTAGCAAAAATGCGCCCAGTTTTCCCCATGCAAGTGATGCAATTACGGCCCTTAGAAAAGCAAGCGAAGCAAAAGGTCTTGGGGATTTTACGCCCTTATGGTGTGGGCAAAATGCAACAGGCTGTAAAGCGGTTTCGGCTAAAGCACTGACAACAATATTAGCAAAAGGGTTAAATGCATAATTAGCCGTTAACCCTTTTTATGATCAATATATTACGCAGGCTGCTCCATATAATTTGGGTAGTCACTGTATCCTTTTTCGGTGCCGCCAAATAATGCATCGCCATTCAATTGCGCAAGCGCTAATCCATGTTTAAAGCGTTTTGGTAAGTCAGGGTTAGCGATAAATGGGCGTCCAAATGCCACTAGGTCTGCATAGTCTTGTTGTAAAATATGCTCAGCACTTTGTTGGCTATAACCACCGGCTACGATTATGCTTTGGTTAAATAGACTGCGCAGTGTTTGACGAAAAATTTCGGGTACCACTGGTGCGTCATCCCAATCGGCCTCTGCAAGATGCAAGTATTCAATTCCAAGTTCATCAAGCTGTTTTGCAGCGTATAAAATAGTGTCTTGAATTTCAGGGCAGTTCATTCCGCGAGCGGTAATAAATGGCGCAAGGCGTACGCCGACTTTGTCGGCACCAATTGCACCGGTAATTGCGTTGGCGACTTGCAGTAATAAGCGCGCACGGTTTTCTATTGTGCCGCCGAATTCGTCTTCACGTTTGTTGGAGGTGCTTCGTAAAAATTGATCCAGTAAATAGCCATTAGCGCTGTGAATTTCAACGCCATCAAAACCCGCGGCCATCGCGTTTATTGCGGCTTGGCGGTAATCATTTACGATGCCAGGAATCTCTTCTTTTGTGAGTGCGCGCGGTGTCGGGCAGGGTTGCATCGCACCTTGACCGTGCTCATCTACAATCCATACCCGTGCATCTGGGTTTAATGCTGAGGGCGCAACCGGTAAGCCGTCTTCATGAAACGACTCATGGGACATTCTGCCCACATGCCATAGTTGTACAAAAATACGGCCTCCTTTTGCATGAACAGCATCTGTGATTAATTTCCAACCGTCAATTTGTGCTTGCGAATGAATACCAGGGGTAAAACTATAGCCCTGGCCTTGAGGGGATATTTGAGTCGCCTCTGTCACGATAAGCCCAGCACTGGCACGTTGCGCATAATATTCGGCCATCATGGCATTAGGAATATTGCCGGGTTGGGTGGTGCGGCTGCGTGTCATGGGGGCCATTGCGATGCGATTAGGCAGTGTGAAATGGCTGAAAGCGTGATTATTGAAAAGTGTCATGGTGGCTCCGTACATGGGTTTTTAGTGAGGTTTAAGTCATGTAAGGAGCTTAATTGATAAAATATATTTGAAAAACTAGTATAATTAACTAACACCTTCAAAATAAATTTGAAAATGAAATCACTTCAAGACCTCTCTATTTTTAATCAAACGGCTCAACTTGGCTCGCTAACCGCAGCAGGACGTCAGCTTAATTTAACGCCAGCGGCTTGCAGTGCCGCGGTAAAACGACTTGAAGCCGATTTAGGTGTGGCGTTGTTTGTTCGCTCGACTCGCCATCTGCGTTTAACCCATGACGGGGAGCGTTTTCTAGTGCATGTACAGCAAGCGCTCGAAAGCCTAGACGTTGGTGTGGCGGCTATTAAAGATGGTCAGAGCGTGGTGCGTGGAACATTAATGTTGTCTATTCCGTCCGATTTAGGTCGTAACTATTTGTTAACTTGGCTTGATGAATTTATGAATCAGTACCCAGATATTACGCTGCGCATTCAACTAACGGATCACATCGCTGATATGTATCGCCAACCTGTTGATTTAGCCCTACGCTACGGAATGCCAGCGGACTCAACATTAATTGCTATGCCAATCATGGCAAATAATGTGCGTGTTTTGTGTGCCGCACCTAGCTATTTAGAGCGTTTTGGCAGCCCCGAAAGCCCTCAAGCATTAACTGAGCACAACTGCTTAACCTTTATGGTGGCTGAGCACCTGCATGATCGCTGGCAATTATTTAAAAATAATAAAGAGGTAAATGTGAAAGTCAGTGGTGATCGCAGCGCTAATGACGGTGACGCGGTCAGACGTTGGGCGGTAGCAGGCAAAGGTATTGCCTTTAAATCGTTATTAGATATTCAAGGGGAATTAAACAGTGGTCAACTAACGCTTGTGTGTGAATCGTGGGAGGGCGAGAACACACCGCTTAATTTGATCTGTGCGCATCGGCGTCAACTTAATCCAGCCGTACAGGCATTGCGTGGGTTTTTAATGAAGCAGTGCGCACAACAAATGCTTTAAGATTTAAGAAAAGTCTCCACTTCTTCTGCCCATTGTAACCATGCTTGCTCACCTAAAATGCCTCGTCTTAATGTGAGGTAGGGTAACTCGAACGGTTTTTTCTTGGTTTTGCTTAACGCCAGGTATTCTTGCTCGAGTGCTAAAAATGTTTCTAACATGCGCTGGTGAATGGTTTTGTGCTCGGTTAATTCTAATTGCATTTTTTGTTTATCAATTAGATGGCCCGCATACATTTTTACCAACAATGCATCATTTACTTTGTCTACTTTTACGGGCTTTTCTAGCCATTCAATTAACGTCTCGTGACCTGCTTGTGTCATATGATAAACCTTACGGTCAGGCTTGCCTTGTTGAGGCTCTAACGTGCAGTCGATGAGTCCATCTTGATGAAGTGTTTTAAGTTGGCTATAAATTTGCTGGTGGCTGGCGTTCCAAAAAAAGCCAAGCCGAGCTTTAAAGCGCTTGAGCAGGTCATAACCTGACCCTTCTTCGGTTTCGAGCAGTGTGAGTATGGCGTGCTTAAGTGACATGGTACGGGTCATGACGGAATAAGCGTAAAGTGTATGATGCTTAGATCTTATATGCAAATAGTTGCATATGTCTTTGAAGCGTTTTATAGTCAAAATAGATATGCAATAAATTGCATATAAAAATAATAATATCGCGTATCAATCTGGAGACTCCGATGGCAAAAGTAAAGGTTAGAACGGGTAAGCGTTATCGCAGTAGTCGAGCCGATGAGCACTATGATGCCATTGTGGTCGGGTCAGGCATTGGCGGTTTAACCAATGCGGCCTTATTGTCGTTAATGGGTAAAAAAGTGTGTGTGCTTGAGCAACATTATACCGCTGGTGGCTTTACTCATGCTTATGAGCGTGAAGGGTATGAGTGGGATGTTGGCGTCCATTACATCGGTGAGGTGCATAAACCTAGCTCGTTAAAACGCATATTCGATACCATTAGTGAAGGGCGCTTAAAATGGGCGGCCATGGAGCCTGTTTACGATAAAATCATTATTGGCGGCAAAGAGTTCGATTTTGTTGCGGGGCGTGAAAATTTCATTAATGAACTCAGTAAGCACTTTCCTGATGAGCGTGCGAATCTTGAAACGTACGTGGCATTGATTCGTAAAATTTCCACACAAACCCCTAAGTTTTTTGCCGCCTCGGCCATGCCAAAGTGGATGGGAGTGTTATATAACAAAGTGCGCCCGTTACTTGTTGATAAAGCCTTTTTCAAAACCACTCGCGAAGTCTTAGAAGGCATTACGCAAAACCAAGAATTAATTAGTGTGTTAACGGGGCAGTGGGGTGACTATGGTCAAACACCAAACGAAGCCGCTTTTATGATGCATGCATTAATCGCAAAACATTATTTAGCCGGTGGTGCTTACCCTGTTGGCGGTGCATCAGAAATTGCCCGCAGTATTATTCCTACCATTCAAAAAAGCGGCGGTGAAGTTTTCACCTATGCTGAAGTAGATGAGCTGTTAGTCGAAAACAATGTTTGCAGCGGCGTAAAAATGGTAAACGGCGATGAGATCAAAGCGGATGTCGTGTTTACGAATGTGGGTTTTATGAACACAATTAAGCGCTTGTATCCGCAAGCGAGCCGTGAGAAACACAACGTTGAAAAATGGTTGAACACAGGTGCCATTGAATATTCAAAATCCACCCATTGCTTATATGCAGGCTTTAAAGGCACAGCAAAAGAATTAGGATTAAATACCACCAACCTTTGGATTTATCCAAATGGTGATCACGATGGTAACGTTGCTAACTATATTAAAGACAGCTCGAGTCCATTACCGTTAATTTATGTGTCATTCCCTTCATCAAAAGACCCAGATTGGGATAATCGTTTTCCTGGTAAGAGCACGGTTGAAATCGTCACCATTGCCAATATGAACGACTATGAACAATGGAACGGCACCACCTGGCAACAGCGCGGCGATGATTACGACGTTAAAAAAGAGCAGCTATCTAAACAATTGTTAGAAGTATTGTTTACTCGTTTACCTCAGCTACGTGATGCATTGGATTATTATGAATTTTCAACGCCGCTTTCGACGCAATTTTATCAGCTTAACGCTAAAGGTGAAATTTACGGGCTGGATCATTTTGTCGACCGCTTTAAACAATCGTGTTTGCACCCACAAATGCCAATCAAGAATTTATACATGACAGGTGCCGATGCAATGACGGCAGGCGTAGGCGGTGGTTTAATGGGCGGCGTCATGAGCACAATGTGCATGCTTGGCCTTAAAAAAGGCAAAGCCGTTATGGGGTTATTTAAAAACTATCAAGAACCAAAAGCACAAGCAGATAGCCCAAGCACTAAGCAAAAAGCGGCTTAGCTTAATAGTACACAATGTGTTTGTGTTATAATGCCCATCCTTTGATGGGCATTTTTTTTAAGGCTTAAGTATGTTGGGTGTGTTGTATTCGTTTCGTCGTTGTCCTTACGCTATGCGTGCGCGCTTGGCGCTTGCCTATTGTTTAGACGCCAATTGTGTTGAATTACGAGAGGTGGTTTTAAAGGATAAGCCGCAGGCTATGTTGGAAATCAGCCCAAAAGCCACTGTGCCTGTTTTACAATTATGTGATGGGCGCGTAATAGAAGAAAGTATTGAGATTATGCAGTTTGTTTTGTCTCAAAACGAATCCGTTTCGCGAAAACTCTACCCATTAAACCAACGATCAGAAATCGATGCATTAATTACAACCAATGATGGTGAGTTTAAGTGGGCACTTGATCGTTATAAATACGCCGATCGTTTTGAAGAGAGTGAGGTGTTTTATCGTGAAAAAGGTGAGACTTTTTTAACGCAGTTAAATCAGCGATTAAGCCAGCATACATGTCTTTTTTCTGATGAGGTGAGTTTGGCAGATTTAGCTATTTTCCCATTTGTACGTCAGTTTGCGCATGTCGATAAAAATTGGTTTGAAAATAGTGAGTATGCACATTTAAAGAAATGGCTTGATCATTGGCTAGCAACCTCATTGTTTATAAACAGTATGAATAAATATAAACAATGGCAGCCAAGCGCTGACCCCATATATTTCCCCTAATGTTTATAGGTATAGAGACGTTCGCCGAACAGTGTAGGTTTTCTGATTGCTGGCATGAATTTAAAAGATTGTGCCATGTAAAGGGCTATTGAGGCAGGTGAATTGGATTCTAGAAGGCTAACTATCAAAATATTTTAAAAGTTAATGCTTTCAATTCTGCTGACTTATCAGAGCGACAAGCCAGCAATAAAGCGTTTGGTTGATTTTATAAAAACATTCAAGCGCAAGTGGTTGTTTTAAAAAGTCGATAGCGACTAACCTTTATTTCAACTTTAATGCTGCAAAAGTTGATACAAATTTTCTAAGTCACTGCCTGCCCATAATTCTAATAACAAGTTGTCAACTTTAGCTTCTGTATTTATTTTCCATTGCTGGTTTGCTCCAGCGTGGCAGCCATAAGTAATCAAACGGCGTCTAGCCCCATCATAATCAACACACTCACGACTGCCTACAATTTTAAGCGTACCATCATCGGCAAAGTTCCAGGCCTGAGTCTTTGTATTGTTTTCACAACTCGCTAAACCTACACGTCTATTGTTTGCGTATATGCACATAGACGGCTGTGAGGCCAAATGAATACGTCGTTTTTTGTCAACGATCCAGCTAGCAGCATCCGCAGCATCCATTGATGCAGTGAGATAACCATCTGCATTAAGTTTGGCAGTAATATAGCGCTGGCCTTGTTGAATAATGGAACCATCCATTGGCATTGATTGTCCTTCTGCAATAATACCGTTGGCGATTAATTCTGTCCGCATCTGCTTCGCTTTTTCAGCCATAGTTGTTTGCTTTTGCATAAGCTGTTGTAACACCAGCTTTAAGTCTACTACAGCTTTTTGCTGGCTAGTATACTTTAGCCATATGGGTTTGGCCTGGGCTGTTAAACCCGCCGTTAACTCTTCAGTGCTATAGCTAGCAAGTATGTCATACATAGACGAGCTTAGTGAGAGAATAGCATCCATTGATATTGCGCTAAAGGCTTTACTTAATTGCGCCATCTCATGTGGACGTAGGCCAGTATATCCTGCTTCTTGGCCCACAATTGCAAGCTCAGGCAAAGGAGGAATAATTCCATCAAATTCCGTACGAGCCAACTCAATATCCCTTCCCATTTGACGACAGATTACTTTGGCAGAAGTTGGTAAGTAATCAGCTGCAACATTAATATGCAATTGATTAATACTCTTTGCATTGTGACGAGTACCAGCCAAAGCAATATTGCGTGATTGGTTTGCAGCATTGTTAATGGTTAACCAACAGATACCATCTGTTTTCGAAAGGTCCGGTGCGGGCAAATTAAAAACATTACCGTAGTTACCATGAAATACAGGGTAGATTAATGCGTTTGTGCCAGTAGGATCATAACCCCCTAAAATGGTCGCTACAGGAACACCGACTTGTTGGGGTGCTAATCGCTGATCTTCTGCAGGGAAATCAAATTGTTGATAATTACCGGTGCTCTCATCCCATTTTTTATAGCCACTGTTAAAGTTATTATCAGCTACTGGAAACTGCTCTAAATGCTTTTGCATAATAAGTGCCGAGTAACCAGTATGGAACGTATATTTAGAGAAGCGAGAGGTATTAATACCCGAAGACATTGGGTCATTGTGATAGGAATAAATACCTTTATAGTACTCTGGGCTGGATTGAACATCTTTATAATAAATATTGCTACGAAGACGCTTACGGTGAGCAATAAAACCCCAACCGCTATCTGCGTGATGACGCTGAAAACGCTTATCTTCGGTTAATATACTACCTGGATTATGTCCCAAACCATAAGCGTGCCCCCACTCGTGACTGGCTTCATTACCTTGTGTAGAGTAGAGGGTGCCAATACCATTACCACCACTTAAGCCATGAACTTGGCGACCATTTTGATAATTTCCCCAAGCGTGGTGAGTAGTCACTTGCTTGAATAAATGAGGGTAAGACTGGAGGGTGTTGTTGCTGCTGATGCCATAATTTGCCAAATTAATACCTGTACTCACCTGTGCTTTTGCAACGTTCTGACGCATATCACCAGAATAAATGCCACCTTCGCCAGCGCTAACCGTATCGTATATTGTGCCGTTGGCAAGGATGGTTTTATTTAATGTCATATCTGCATAGCTCGCGACGACTAATTTGGATACTGGCGATATTTGAAAATAATCAGCTGCTGCTAACCAAGGGTTATTTAAGGTGAAATGCACCGGTAATTTATCAAAATGAGTTAACATACCTAAACGAATAGTTTGTATGATCATTTGGGTAGCATCACCAATATCGATATTAGCCGCGATTAATTCACCACTAGTTTCAATTGCACTGCCTTGATTACTTGTGAATTTTAACGACATGCCATTACGAATTAAATTCCAAGGAAGCTCAACACTCCAAGCTGAGTGAGAATATTCAATTTTTTCCGGGCCATCGAAATCCGATTTATATAAAGCATAAGGATGCATCATAGGATAGTGTCCTTGCACCTCTCCATTTAACGACACCTCGACATCAACACTAATTGGCATTTGTGCTGCATCGGGTGTAAATAAAAGTAATGCATCACGTAATGCAACCAGGTTTGGCATATACCGGCTTTGTGTTTCATCCGCAGCATTTTTTACTTCATTGTTATTGGGTGCGATCGAGTGTGTCTGCACAAACGTAACTTGACCCGGTAAATCACCAATGAGGTGATTATTCAAAGGGCGGGCATTTCCGTCGAAGTCTGTCGCATTAAAATCCAGCGAGTCGGGAGTTAATAAACTTTCTTTATGCTGTACGGTTAATGACGTCTCTAAGTTTACTTGAGCCAAGCCTCGGGTCGCGATAAGAGTGAATGGATACGCAGCATGAACATCAGCGACTGCTGGAGTTCCTCTAATAGCGCCCGTACTTTTGTCAATCTGAGCCCAATTAGGCAGCGTATTAGTACTAAATTCGATGCCTGAATTTAGTGTCGAAAAAGCTGGTGATTGGAACATCATATCAACTGTAGCTTTAAGATTAACTGGGCTAATATCATTTAGCGCAGCAGACAGCTCAGCGAGTTCCGCCTGACTAGGTTGTTGAATTTGAGGTTCGGGAATTATTTCTTCAGGGGGCTCTGAGATGGGTGAGCAGCCACTGCAAGCTAGCAATGATGAAAGCAGCCCAGTAATGATTGTGGTTCTATTCAGCATGTTTGACTTTCCTTGTTATTTATATTTATTTTTATTTTTTCGCTGCGAGAGAGTAATAAAAAATTCTGAGAATCAGTAGATAAAAAATTTTTAATCTCAATGTTTGTGAGGCAATCTCCACTTTCGGTGTACATTTGTTTGCCCATAATGTTTAGGCGTATTGGGAGGTCCTAATCACTTTCCTAAATTTTATTAGAGTTTTAGAACTAGAGTGTTGTTGCGAAAATGAGTAGCACTCCTGTCCCATTAAGACGTGAATTCAACTTGTAAATGCAACATCAGGTCGGAATAAAGAGGACGGTATAATTCATAAAAGTGCATACAGTATAAATGCAACCAAATACTATGCCTAAAAAGGAGAGTGTAATGACATGTTTTTTAGTTGATCACTAAAACTTTTGTGTAGATATGATATTTAACTTATGCAAGTTAATATCCGTTCTGGAAGCTCGCTTAGAATTTTCACAAGGTGATGCCAGATTTCCGTAATGATAATGGGGTGATTTTAACGATGTTTTATATTAAAAATATTGTTGATAGTTTTTTACAGTCATATAATTTTTGTAATTTAATATATCTAGATTCAGTTTTTCACGTATAAATATTTATAGGGATACTATGGTTTTTTTACAGGTTTAGTTTTTCTAATATCTTTCCATTAATTTTTATATATAAAAATAAAGTATCAGATTTTAAAGGTGTTAAAATCTGAAATTTTATCTTAGTCGAAAAGTTTATAGGGATGTTTATTTATAATATAAGTTAGTGTATTTTTTATTTTCAACACTATTTTAGTATTAAATTAGAACTTTCGATAATATTTTTATTAAAAAATAGGATTTATTTATAATTAATCGATTGTGGGTGTTAAAATATTTGGTAGAAATGTATAAAATTAATTGCAGGAGAGTAATTATGGTTAGACTATTAATCTTTATTTCCAATGATTTATAGTTAACAAATAAAAACATGGAATAAGTTTACAAGGGAAGGCTGCCAGTTTAATTTTTAAAAGTTAATAAAATAATTATTAGGTAAGAATGCGGTATTTATACCTATATTTATAGAAAGTGTCCTTATTACTACGGCTATTTCAAGCTTAGTGTTGTTAATAGTATTTTATAATATTTCTATGAGTAGACCATATTACTGGTTGTCGGCGATCAATTCAGTAGATGGTGTTAATTTTAACTAGTCAGCAGTTAAGTAGTATAAGTGATGGCAGTTAATCGAGACCACTGACCTTATAGGCTTTCCTTAATTTAAGCCGCAGCATCATCTTCGGCGTCATCATCGTTAGCCGCGTCGTCGTCCGCACCATCATCACCCGCTGCAACATCTGGTGAGAACTTCGTCCATAAAAACTCATTGGGTTGCTGTGCAATTAAATGTAAGTTACCTTCGCCATCGATTAAAGCGAATCCGTCTGTGGGTGAGTCTACTGGCTGGTTAAATTCAGCGCATAGTTTACGTTCTATGCTGAGGGTTAAAAAATTATCGTTAAACGATGTTAGTTTGCCTTTCCACTGGCAGCCTGTGGCACTGTTGCTGCCTTGTAGGCCGCCCTCATCGTTAATGTATAAAATGGAGTCTGTGGTTGTCCATGTGCCGCGTACACGTTTTAGAGTCATGTTTGATGCACGGCCAGCATCCAGTTCAAGCGTGGCACTGCCAGATCGGGTGCTGCCATCAAAATTCAGAAATAAGCTTTGGTCTGACGCAAATAATGCATCCACTTCAATACGATTACTCGTGCGTGCTCCCACGTAAAAATTATTATCAGTATCAGGCGCAGCATAGGTGAAAATGGTGGTGTCGAGCAGAGCGCTGTCATTTTCTAAAATTTCATAGGAGCCAATATGGGCTTCATCTTCTCGCAATATAAAAACTTGATCTTTATAAAATAATACCGACGTGGTGAGCACTTCCGTGACACCTTGTTCTTCAGTTTCGCCCAGCCATAAACCGTTTAATTCTTCAGGATCACTTGAGCTACTGTCATCGAGTGCGCCGCACCCGGTGATATAGGCAAATACGACGATTAGGGAATATTTTAAAACGACCATGTTCATATCCAATCAATACCTTTAATAAGCATAGCACTGGTTTTTTTCTTGTGGCATTTGATTACTAAGTAATGTTTATGGCTTTTATTAGAACACATTGTCATACGGTGGAATGAAAACACACTTCTATACTGATTAAACGTGCTAGTCGTTTCGAGAGGGAACTCTCCTATCAGCAGAAGGTTTAGCTATGAAAAAGATGTTAGCTTGTTGTTTTTTATTCCCAATGGTTTTAATGAGTGCCTTTTCTTGGTCCAGTGCGACGCTTGTAGAGGGCAGTGAGAATCGCATTATTGGTGGTGTCGACAGCAGTGAGGCGTATCCTTGGATGGTCTCCATTCAACGGGGTTCGCATTTTTGTGGCGGGGTATTGATTGCCAAAGATTGGGTGTTAACGGCAGCCCATTGTCTTGATGATAAAATGGCAGAAGAATTAACATTATATATTGGCTTAGAAAGTTTATCGTTTGCCGCTGGTGGCGATATTCGTAAGGCCGATTGGATCTTACTGCATCCTGATTATAACGACAGCCTGTATTACAGTGATTTAGCTCTTATTAAACTGAATCAAAGTGCGACCAAAACCCCTATCGATATTCTTAGCCGAGCAGATACCTTAGCACTGCAACAAAATGAACAACTGCGCATTTTAGGTTGGGGTGTGACGGATTCGGGATCGACATCAAGAGTGTTACAAGAAGTGGATGTCAGCTATCAGCGTGACGCTATTTGTAATAGCACTTACCCCATCAATAGTATTGGTGATTACTGGGATCGCAGTTTCTGCGCGGGTGAAGTCAGTGGTGGCAAAGATTCCTGTCAAGGTGATAGCGGCGGCCCCATTTTAGTTAAAGCGAATAACGAATGGGCATTGTCAGGATTGGTAAGCTGGGGCAGTGGTTGTGCAGAGCCCGGTTTATACGGTGTTTACACTGAAGTCTCTGCCATGGTTGATTGGATTGAACAAAGACAAAATGGCGTGACGTTATTAGGTGAAGGCAAAATTGGATTTATGGGACGCGGTAGAGACAAGCCTCAAACCTTTACTGTGTTTAATACATCGCAAGAAGCAGAAGCTATTAAGCAAAAATCGGTTAACAATATATATTTCGATATTGATGATGCTGACTGGTTATTAGGTGATTCTGTTCCTGCAGGTTATGCCTGTGAATTTAAAGTAAACGCTCAAGCCGATATTATAGGGGAGCATTTTGCGCAATTGGAATTAGAGTTGGCTGATTATAATGTCACTCACGATTTAAATTCAAAAGTACTAGATTCTATTTCGGCACCGGCACTGGATACGCAATGGGAGTTCTTTAGCGGTACATCTAAAAACACAGAGCATGGTGCATCGTGGTACCAGCAAACCGATGCACAGCAGGGCGCTGTTATGAAGTCAGGTAATGCTTCATTAGGCGGCCGCTCAGTATTGCTCACATATCTTAATGGCCCAGTGGGTGATGAAACCCAATATTTGAAGTTTGAATCACAGGTTGTCAACGGTGGCAGTAATTATTTGGGCGTGTATGTTAATGAGAAAACCCCAACCATAATTAATAATCAAAACTGGTCGACCTATGCGGTTACGTTAGAGCAGGGTATTAATCATGTGATGTTTATTTATTTTCAATCTCTTGTTTCATTAGGCTATGTGCAACTTAATAATTTAAGGGTGTGCTCAGACCGATTTAATGAGTCTACTTGCTCAAGCGCCAGTGGCTTTTATAACACAGATGATTTAGCCAGTGTTGATGATCCTGCTGTGTCCGATACTTGGCAATCTGTATGCTCAGCCTTGGATTACAGTAATAATGCCATGGTTTATGCTAACCGAGTGTCGAGTGATATTGTATTCAAAAGTGAAGAGGATCGTTTGTCGGGTAGTAAAGTAACAGGCGGCATTATCGAATCTCGACAGGGTGGTGGTGTCTTTAACGCTTGGTTAGCCTTACTGAGTTTATTGATAATGTTTGGCTTTAATATTAAACGGCAGTAATTTGCTTTAGCCGTTTAATGTAATAATTAAGAGAGAACCCTAGTTTTTTGGCTAGGGTTTTTGTATGAGCCGGTAATAAAAAGTCGTCGAGAGGGTAAGATTTACCTGCATAAATAATTAAGTTGCCACCACCACTATTGCACGTATAAATACAATTAAAATCATCATGCAATTGTTGAAGAATGTCACTGTTTAAATCATGGTCTAGCCAATAATTGAGTACAAACCAGCCGTTTTCTGATACTCGTTTTGCGCAATTTTTCAAGAAATCACGCTGCATTTGAACATCGTCTATACCATTATGGTGATACAGGTCTGCTACCAATATATCAAAACACCCTTGTGCTTCTTCCATGTATGATGACGCATCTTCGTTGACGATGTTTAGTCGTGTTTCATTTTTAGGCAATGCAAAGTAACGATGTGCGATTCTGACAACATCCGCTCTTAATTCGATGGCGGTAATATGGGCTTGCTCGCAGCTATTGAGAAACGAATAAACCAGTGTGCCGCCGCCTAATCCTAAAACCGCTACCGTTTTTGGCTGGCAAAATAGCAGCGAGAGCATGATGGCCCGCGTGTATTCGTGTTGTGGAATATGAGGCTCATTCTTTACTTGGCAGCTTTGCTCGTGTTCATTACCAAACGTCAGATAGCGTTTAGCGCCATCATCGAGAACTTCGATGGTGCCGAGCGCATCAATGGTTTTATGAATGGATTTTAGCATTTAGGTGATTTGACCCTCTTTGGGCAGATTAGGTGTAGTCGTTACGTGACTGAGCCAATTGAGCTTTAAAATACGTAATGGCTGAATATCGCCATGTTATAGAACTCTACGTGTGAATTAAAGGTTGGTATTGGAGGTGGGAGCGGGTGAGCAGGCATAAAAAAACCGCCATTGGCGGTTTAGTGATGAGACTTAAATCAGGCTAAGCGACTTGTGCGTCATAGAATGCACACTCTTGACTGGTCTTGATCATCTCTTTACAGGTGTTACCGCATTGACCGCAGTCACTGGCAACGCCAAGTTGCTCGCGCAAAGCCTTATAATCAGCGCCTTCATCGATGGCTTGCTGAACTTGGCGCTCTGTAATTCCTTTGCAAAGGCACACATACATAGTGATGAACCCATTAAATTTGTCTATGGGTCTAATAGTAGTGTGAATGAGATGGATTATCAATAGCATTATGCAATAAATCTTATTTAGCTAACTAAGGCTAAACATTGCGGCTAGCAGTAAGACCCCAGCTGAGAGCCCAAGGTAGGTTGTAAGCCTATATTTAGGCATGCCTAGTCCCATTAGGACGCCACTGATAAGAATAACTAATAGACTCACCGCCATGAGGGCTGCGTACAGTTTGAACGCCGCGCCACCTTTTGCTTTATGTAATTGAACAAACTGGCGATAAACCGAGGCCCTAGCCACTTCTAATTTGGCTAGGTCGCTGCCTTTATCTGAGCTTAATGTGATGTCTGATTCACGACCTGCCCATTGTAAAACATGACTGTGGTCTGTGGATTTGAGCTTTGCAGCCCCGCTTGGGTAGGCATGATTCTGCTTATCAAGCTCTTGCTGGGTGTAGTTAATTAAGCTTCCTAGGTCACCTTTCAACGGTTCTGCTAAGGGCATTTTATAGGTTTGCTTGTCATAACCGCCTTTTACACCCCAAGTATAAAAGCCACCGGTGATGGCAAACATAGCGATGGCAGGCAGCAATATGGCCGCTAGAATCAAATGCAAATTGATGAGTTGGGTGCGCTTCATAAATACCTTTAATACTCTAAATTTGATGATGCGTTATTGTGACGCGATGAAACTTAACACAACCTTAAAGACGCTTTTATGAATCAGATCAGTGTTGGATCAAATCAGTGGCAATAGGTTTGTAAATAAGTCGTTTCGATTCGAATGCTATACCGTCATGTTTTAAATACACATTGTGATTAGTTAAGCACTGATTAAGAAGACGACTCCATATTGATTAAGCTGGCGATGGCTTGATTTAATTTGAACGTTGGTCAAATTTAAGTAGATGATCGTGCTGATGTAGTGATGCTAGAGCCTGTGTGTGGTCGGTTTATTCCTACGGCATGATGTGAATACCTAATTGGGCTGGCTTAATTCGCATAAGAAGTTGTCTTAAGAAGACACCACATATTCTTAGTATCTTGTTAAGCTAGCATGACAAAAAATAATAAGTAATTTAAAAATGATGAAATTTAAAACAGTGGTAATTACCGGTGGTTCAAGTGGTATCGGGTTAGATTTAGCAAAAGCCTATGTTGAGCAAGGTTGCGATGTCGCTTTGTTGGCTCGTAACCAAGATAAGTTAGATGCAGCCGTTCAGGCTTGTCAGATACTTGCTAAAACAGCGGATCAAAAAATAAGAGCATACAGTGTTGATGTTGCGGATGCTCAAGCGTTGTCATGCTGTGTGGCGACAATTAAGCAAGACTTGTCTACGCCTGACTTGTTGATCTTAAGTGCAGGTATTGTGGCCAGTGAGCGATTTATCGAACAAAGCGATGCGGGGTTTGAGCGTATTATGCAAACCAATGTAATGGGTAGCCGCTTAGTGGTGCGTGCGTTTATTAACGATATGATGGCACAAAAGCGCGGTCAAATTTGTTTTGTCAGTTCCCTAGGTGGGATCATTTCAACGTATGGTTATAGTGCTTACAGCGCTTCTAAATTTGCAGTGATTGGAATGGCGGGTGCGTTACGTCAAGAGGTGCATGAATACGGTGTGGGTGTCAGTGTATTGTGTCCACCCGAAGTAGATACACCAATGGTGGCGAAAGAGAGCGAGCATATCTTGCCGCAAACTCGCTTTATTAAAGACATTGGTGGCACGTTAAATGTGAAAACCGTGACTAAGTCTGCAGTTAAAGGCATTAATAAAAACCAATTTATTATTGTGCCTGGACTCATGGCCAAATTATCGTATGCGCAAGCGCGCTTTATGCCCAGAGTGTTTGGTTGGTTTATGCAATTAATGGTGAAATTTTCGAGTAAATAATTTTGTATTTTATTCATACAAAAAAGGCATACTCAGTATGCCTTTTTTGTTTTTAATTTTTCGCAGGCGCTTGCCAGTCATAGTATGCCGAATAAAAGTAGACTGCGATTAAGAGCGCCAGCCACCATTCAATGGCGTTGACAATGTCATCGCCACTGTCGAGTGCCTTAAAGGTTAATGCAACGGCGATCATGATGCCTTGCACGCCCACCGTTACCCACTTTATTTTTAGTGAAATCGATTTCAGTGTCAGTTTGATTTCTTTGCGTGAACATAACGCAAGATGCAGTGCCTGAGCTACGAATGTCACAAGAAAAAACAAAATTGCTCCTGCCACATGAACATCCCAGTTGATGGCGTCTCTTGGGGGGATCAACACTGCCGTGGCCACAATCAATAATATGGCACCGATCACACCAAGAATGGTGCTAGCGGGGTTTAACCAGCTAGTGCTGATGGATTTTAATTGCTTAAAGCTCACCGCCCACCACATAATGAAAAATGCACAGGCCATAATCATACCGCCACGAAACACGTAACCTTCTGGACTATAAATGCCAGCATCAGTAATGTTTAGACAACCTTGAAAGAAAGGGTTACAACTTTCTATTTTGGGATGATCAAATTGCAAAGCAATAAGATAGCTGACCAAAATAGTACCCTGACTAAGAATCAAACAAGTAAGAGCTAATAGCGGTTTTAAACCCATAAAACACCTCTTTTAATATATGCGCTGATGTTAGCACTATAATGCTTTATTATGACTTTTTCTAATTTTGTAAGGCCTAATCTTGGACGCCCATTTCAGCATGATCGTTAACCAACAACAGCAAGAGACAGGCTTATTAGCGTGTCTGTTGCCGTGTATTCCTTATTTAAGTGTAGAGCAATGGCAGCAATTGCTAGGACAAGGCTTAATAAAATTAGATGGCCTAGTGGTGAATCAAGATTGTGCGATTAGCCAAGGGCAGGTGATTGATTACACAGTGCCTGATTATCAAGAAGATGAAGTGGATACAAATTGGACACTGCTTTGGCAAAATGAACAGATTGCAGCGGTACATAAACCTGCCAATTTACCGGTGAGCCGCACCACGCGTAATGTGTACAACACACTTATTCAATTGTTGCGCCGTGAAAGCCCATGGCCAGATGCACACTTGTTACACCGCTTAGATTTAGAAACATCGGGCATACTATTAATTGCCCAAGATAACGAACAAGCAAAGTATTACCAGCCAAAGCTTGCGCAATTAATGCAACGCAAAAAATATCGCGCCATTATTCATGGTGAACCAAGTTGGCAAACGCGACAGCACCAGAGTTATTTGAATACCTTAAAAGACAGTGCAATACGTTGTCAGATGCATAGCGTCGCGCAAGGCCAAGGCAAGTTAAGTGAAACCCATTTTACGGTATTAAAAAGCACTAATGGTTTTAGCTTGGTTGAATGTGAGTTATTAACCGGGCGCAAACATCAAATTCGCGCTCACCTATCTGAGTTAGGCCACCCAATTGTCGGTGATAAAATCTACAGCAATGACGGTGCGTTTTATTTAAAACGTTTGGACGATAATCTAGCGCAGGCGGATTATGATACGTTATTAACCGAGCACCACTTGTTACACGCTTACGAAATTCAGTTGCACAATATGTGGCAAGAGAATGCGCCTAATATCATTATTCATGACGAAACATATTCAGATGAATGGCTGGCCTTTGTTGAAAAAGTAGGGCTTGCATAACATTAGAATGTATTCACATCACAAGTCGTATTCCCTTTGTATTAATGAGTGGTATCTAAATGCTGTTGCAGGTAATCCACCAATTGCCGAATCTTCGCGGATAAATGTCGATTATTTGGGTACACCGCCCAAATATTCTCTTGTTTGACTTTATATTGTGTCAACACCTCGATTAATTGTGACTGCTTTAAGTATTGGTCTACGTAGTAGTTAGGCAGTTGCACAATGCCGATGCCTTTTAGCGCAGCGTCCACCAAACCATAGCCACTGTTACAGTTTAAATTACCGGTGACTTTTATGGTTCTTTCCTTTTTGTTGTCGGCAAATCGCCAATAACTGTGTTGTCCCATTAAACAATTGTGCTGGCTAAGTTCGGTGAGTGAATGGGGCGTGCCGTGGTGCTGCAAATATTCAGGGGAGGCGCACACGCGATAATCACGCTGGCTAATGGGTTTGGCCATTAAGCTTGAATCTTTTAACTTGCCTAGGCGTATCGCTAGGTCGTAGCCGCCTTCAACCAAATCAAGTTGTTGATTGGTTAAATTAGAGGTGACTTCGATGGCGGGGTGTTGGCGCATGAAATCATGAATCAGCGGTAATATGTAAGTTTCACCATACATCACAGGTGCTGTGAGCTTAATACTGCCTTGTGGCGTGTCTTTTAAATTGCCCAGTGCACGTTCGGCATCTTTAAGGTCGTTTAATACTTGGCGACAGTGTCGGCTGTAAATCTCGCCTTCTGCGGTCAGGGAGACTTTGCGCGTGGTACGGTAAAGCAATTTACTGTCTAGACGCTGCTCTAGTTGGGATACCTGTCGGCTCACTTGTGCAACAGATACATCAAGCTTGGCGGCAGCCAGTGTAAAGCTGCCCAGTTCAGCTACGGTGACAAATTCCGATACGCCTTCCCAAATACGCATTATTATTACCTATATGTAAAAGTATTTTAATTTTAAAGGTGATTATCTTTATATGAGAAGTAATTACAATGATATTGAATCAAACATGAATAAATAGACAGGTATAAGCCTGTGAGCTGTACTGAGTGGCAGACACAGGTTTCTTCATAAAACGGAGTTCATATGACAGATACATTCATCAAATCAAAAGCCGCCATTGCGTGGGGCCCTAAGCAGCCTTTAAGCATTGAAGAAGTAGACGTAATGATGCCTCGTAAAGGCGAGGTGCTGGTTAAAATCATTGCCACAGGCGTATGCCATACCGATGCGTTTACGCTGTCAGGCGAAGACCCTGAAGGTGTGTTCCCTGCGATTCTGGGCCATGAAGGCGGCGGAGTGGTTGAAGCATTAGGCGAAGGCGTAACCAGTGTGGCCATTGGCGATCACGTGATTCCGCTTTACACCCCAGAGTGTGGCGAATGTAAATTCTGCCAATCAGGTAAAACCAATCTTTGTCAGCAAATACGTGAAACCCAAGGTAAAGGTTTAATGCCAGATGGCACCACACGTTTTTACAAAGACGGTGAGCCGATCTATCACTATATGGGCACGTCGACATTTTCTGAATACACGGTTTTACCTGAAATTTCATTAGCCAAAGTGAACAAAGCGGCACCACTTGAAGAAGTCTGTTTGCTAGGCTGTGGTGTGACCACCGGCATGGGCGCAGTGATGAATACTGCAAAAGTTCAAAAGGGCGATACCGTTGCCATATTTGGTTTGGGCGGTATTGGCTTGTCAGCCATTATTGGTGCCACCATGGCAGGGGCGTCACGCATCATTGGTATTGATATTAACGAAAGTAAATATGAATTAGCCAAACAGCTTGGTGCGACCGATTGCATTAACCCAAACGATTTTGATAAGCCGATTCAAGACGTCATTGTTGAAATGACCGAAGGCGGGGTGGATTTCTCATTTGAGTGTATTGGTAATGTCGATGTCATGCGTTCTGCCCTTGAGTGCTGTCATAAAGGTTGGGGTGAGTCGGTGATTATTGGTGTGGCCGGTGCCGGACAAGAAATTTCGACCAGACCGTTCCAATTGGTGACGGGGCGTGTATGGCGCGGCAGTGCATTCGGTGGCGTAAAAGGGCGCAGTGAATTGCCTGGCATTGTTGAAAAATACTTAGCAGGTGAATTTAAATTGAATGACTTTATTACCCATACTATGGGTCTTGAAGACATCAACGAAGCCTTTGACTTAATGCACGAAGGCAAAAGCATTCGTTCTGTGATTCATTACAATAAATAAATTGCGGGCCAAGCCTGATGCTGAGCATCAGGCGCATTTTATTTTCTCAAAGTGAGAACACAATGAGTTTAGAAAATATTAGCAGTACAAAAAGTTTTGATGGCTGGCATAAGCAATACAGTCATTTATCTAAAAGCAATAACTGCATAATGCGCTTTGCGATTTTTTTACCGCCGCAAACGGCCACGGGTGAAAAAGTGCCGGTATTGTATTGGTTGTCGGGATTAACCTGCACCGATGAAAACTTCATGCAAAAAGCAGGTGCGTTTGCTGAGGCGGCAAAACTTGGTATTGCGATTGTAGCACCTGATACCAGCCCGCGTGGTGAGGGTGTGGCCGATGATAAAGACGCCAGTTTCGATTTTGGTTTAGGTGCTGGGTTTTATGTGAACGCCACACAAGCGCCATTTAATCAGCATTATCAAATGTACGATTATGTGGTGAATGAATTGCCTGCATTAATTGAGGCTAATTTTCCGGTGACTCAGCAACGTGCTATTAGCGGCCATTCTATGGGGGGCCATGGTGCGCTGAGCATTGCGTTAAAAAATACGGATCGTTATTCGTCTGTGTCGGCGTTTAGTCCAATTGCGAACCCTATTAATTGCCCTTGGGGGCAAAAAGCCTTAAGTGGTTATTTAGGTGATAACCAGCAAGATTGGTTGCAATATGACAGCAGCGAATTGATGAAACAAAGTGATGGTAAGCAATTGCCTGCGCTGGTGGATCAAGGGGATGCGGATAACTTTTTACAAGAACAGCTCAAACCCGAAACGCTACAAGCGGCTGCGGATGTGAGCGCGTATCCGTTAACGCTGCGGATGCAAGCGGGTTATGATCATAGTTATTATTTTATTAGCAGTTTTATTGCAGAGCATTTGCGTTTTCACCGCCAGTATTTTTAATCACTCGATTTTAAGCCCCAAGGCTGAGTCCTGCTAAGTGAGTGCGTAATAGTTTCATGGCTTGGCACGGACGCAGTTATGGTGCTATTTGAGTCGAGCCATTTTCAAAAACAGGCTTGTGTTTGTATAAATGCTTACAGCCACGAAAGTCATTAAATAGTGTTTTATGAGCACTGAGTGAAAACGTATCGTCTCGTTGCTCGTATTGTTTTATCCAATCTAATAGCATGGGTAAATTAGCATCTTGCGCGGCTTTACTGGCATATTTATGCGGCTCCCACGGTCTTTTTTTTGCGTTCTCTATGCAATCTTCAACTGATAAATTCATGAAATACATTTCGCTGCACTGATCTAATGTCAGTTCAATTAAATCGCTGTAGCAGCCTTCTATCACCCAGGTTGAATTATTGGCCATGAAGTCGTTCATTAATGACTTTGATAGCTCAATTGGGTTTCGTGAGGGCGGTTGTGTGTCTTGCCAAGCCAAAGTGTCTAAGTCTAAGTGAGCTAGATTATGTGTCGTACTTAAATGTTGAGCGAGTGTGGACTTTCCTGAACCGGAATTACCAAAAATGACGATGCGTTTCATAGTCGCTCCTTAAGTAAAAAAGAATAGGATAAATCCATTTACAACTTAAGGCCAGTGATAGACGTGATGGATTAAAGTCAAATTGTGAAATGGTCAGCGAAAAACCTATTATCAATAATGTCGACCAGCACAATTGTGCAGGCCGAATTACTTTAGTGTTTAAATTGTCAGATTAAACGATTGCACTGGTACGTGGCTGAGTCGGAAAGCTATATCGAATAATACGGCGAACAACACTAAAATATTGCTTAAAGAAACCAGCACTATTATAGGGAATATTGTACTTTTTACAGACTTGTCGAACTTCTTTTGCCATAGCAGGGTAGTGCCTAGCCGGAACATCTGGGAATAAATGGTGTTCCATTTGGCAACTTAAGTGGCCAGTCATAATGTGAAAAAAACGGCCACCTTCAAGATTGGATGATCCTAATACTTGGCGATAAAACCACTGCCCCTGCGTTTCGTTTTGGCAGTCTGATGCTTTAAATGTGTGTATATCTTCTGTGAAATGGCCACAAAAAATAATGGTGTTGGTCCAAACATCTCTTAATAGGTTAGCGACAAAATTCCCCGCTAATACTTGTAAAAAAACAGGGAAGCATATTAACGGGTAGAACACGTAATCTTTAAACAACTGGCGAGCGGCTTTATTAAAAAAGGCGAATTTTAATTGCTCACGTGTAATTGGCAGTTTACTGGTTTTACGAGGTTTACCCATAAAAATGCGCTCGCCTGCTAATTCGTGATAGGCGATGCCCCATTGGAAATTAAAGCAAAGTGCGATGTAGGTGAAAAATTGCCAGATATTTTTTGGTTTCCAGCGAGTATCATCGCTTAAACGCAATAGCCCATAACCAAAGTCTCGGTCTTTACCGATGATGTTGGTATAAGTATGGTGTTCATGGTTGTGGTAGCGTTTCCATGACTCGCTATCGCCCGCATTATCCCATTCAAAATTTCGACTGTTTATATTTGGGTCATTCATCCAGTCATATTGACCATGCATGATGTTGTGGCCAATTTCCATATTGTCTAATATTTTTGCTGTGGCCAGTGCTAATACGCCTAAAACCCAATAAGCAGGGTGTAAAAAACCAAGCACTAACAATATTCTCCCGCTGAATTCGCTAAAACGCTGTACACGAATGACGGTGCGAATGTATTTTGCATCCGCTTTACCGACTTTGGCCATGGTACGTTCGCGTATGTCGTTTAGTTCTTGTGCAAACAAATCAAGTTCATCAGAAGTTGGGTGTTCATTATTTAAATATTGTGTGTCTATCGCATTGGCTTGCATGTTCATGTTTGTCTCCTTTATTTATAAGTTCAAAACGACATCGTTGACCGGCACGTTAATACACAGCTGAATTTCTTCTGCACCAGTATCACTGTAGGTTTTTGTTTTGGTGTTATAAACAACGCCACTTTTCTTCTGACAAATACATTGATGGCAAACCCCTATGCCACATCCGCTGACGGGGTGTATTTGGTTGGCTTGCGCTAACTCAAGTAAGGTTTGATTGTTTGAGCCACTGTCTATTTGCTTATTTGAATGACTAAATAAAATCAAACTGTTTTCGGTTTGAATATCCGTTAAAGGCTCTGGGCCAAAAAATTCATAATGTATATGGCTTGTACTGACGTTTAAGTTGCTTAAGATTTTTCGGCTCAGCGTAATCATTGGGCTTGGGCCGCATATATAAAAATGAGTATGACCGTTTAGTTGCTCGGCCAAACTAATATGGGCTGCACTGACGTTGCCCGTTAATTCGCTATTCATCAGTTGTAATTGAAAGTGTGGATGTTGCTTGGCGAGTTGTTCAAACTCTTGTTTAAACAAAAAGTGATCTGCACTGCGAGCATAATAAAGTAGGGTGATGTCTTGCTGAATATTGTTATTGGATGCTTGCAAACTTAATTGTTGAAGCATGGCTCGAAAGGGTGTGATACCGCTGCCGCCTGCGATCATGCAGACCGATGCGTGCTCAGGATTTAACGTAAATTCACCCATGGCATGTGAGATATTAACGATGCTGCCTGTGTTCAGCGCAGTGGGTAGCCAAGGGGTGATTCGGCCCTTGTTTTGAATTCGGATGGTTAATTCAATTAACCCTGTGCGAGCATAATATGCAGGACTAGACGAAATACTGAAGTAGCGGCTGACCCATGCGCCGTTTTTTTCGACGGTTAATTCGATGTATTGGCCTGCTTTAAACTCTTGCAATTGCGCGCTTGGCTTAATCACTAAGCTAAATGTATCTGCATTCTCATGGCGAATACTATGAACCTTGCTACGAACTTTATCTGCACGCCAGCTAGGCAGCATGATTTGGATCACGGGCTCGAAGTAGGCCCCAAAACTCGTGTGATTGGTGAGGCTGCTGATAAACCAATGCCAGGCTTTAGATGTTCTGCTTATTGTGGGGGTGTTCATAAATCCCTCCTAAATATTTCAGTAAACAAGTGTATGCTGAAATATTTGTAAGGTAAACTATTTTATTGGGTTATAGGTGTTATAAAGGTTCATGGTCGGCCTATTTTGAGAACAGTTGTTTATTAAAATCTGTGTTTTGTTGTTTTTATACCGTTATCTTTATTTAGATTGTTGATATTTGAAAACCAAAGAAGTCGATACCAGAAGAGGGGGAAGATAATGCTTGACCCGCATCTGTTTGATTTAAGCATATGCAGGGTCAAATCTGGGTTACTGTGGTTGCTCTAGTAAGGTGTAAAGCACCATTGCGAGCTGTTTGGCGAGTTGATCAGCAGGGACTTTAAGATTGGATGAGGTAATGCAATAGCCCTCAATGAAGGGGAGTAAAATAGCGACGGCATGATTAATAGATTGTGTTTCACATTTTGCGGGTGCCATTTTTTTTAACGCATCAAATAACAGTTGGTGAAGTTTCGTGTAGTAATCGTCAATGGCTTTTTTTACGCCATGGTTGCGCTCTGCAATGGCCCATATCTCTTTGAAGACCATGGCGCATTCACTTTTTTCAATATCGTTTAACATGCCCAGTGTTAAGTGATGCAGTTTTTCTTTTGAATTCAGTTTGTCAGGTAACGCAAGAGTGCGCATTGAATCTGCGTACTCTAATAGAAAGCCTTCTAGCAGTGCCGCTAATAATAATTCCTTTGTTTTAAAATAGTACTGTACGTTGCTTAGTCTCATGTCAGCGGTTTCAGCGACTTTTCTCATAGACAGCCCTTGATCACCTGATGCCTTCAAGATAGTCATGGCGCAACGCAATATATGCTCTATTTTCTGGTTCATCGGTCTCGTACAGATAGCTTGCTTAGAGGGCAATATATAGACGTTGACATCTTAGGTCAATTGACCTACATTATTTTAGGTCGAGTGACCTAAAATAATGTAGGAGCAATGCTATGAAAGGCTTAGTAGTTGATAGTAATAAGAGATTTGTATTGAAAGACGATTTAACGCGTCCCGTGCCTGATAAAGATGAAATTCTGGTTAAAGTACACAGCGCATCGGTGAATCCATTTGATGCAGAAAGTGCGCAAGGGCGTTTTGATGCGTATTTTACTGAATATGGCGTTGATAAAGCGGTGCAATCCGGATTGGAATTTTCAGGTGTGGTGGAATCAGATGGCAAGCGCTTTAAGCGTGGTGATCAAGTATTTGGTTATGTAAATATGATAACAGGCTGGAAGAGTCATGCAGAATTCATTGCCATTAATGAAGACTTCCTTGCGTTGATGCCTGTTAATTTATCCTTTTCTCAGGCGGCGGCTTTACCTTTGGGGGCATTAACTACCTTGGTTGCTTTGCAGGATTTAGGTCACCTTAAAAGTGGAATGAGAATATTAATAAATGGTGCTGCGGGTGGCTTAGGCATACAGGGTATTCAAATAGCCAAGCTGCTTGGCGCTCATGTGACGGCGATTGCAGGCAGTTTGCAGGCCGAATATTTACACTCTTATGGTGCTGATGACGTTTACGATTATAACCAAGTGGGTATCGATGAACTTGCTGGCATTAATGTGAAAGGTTTCGATGTTATTTTAGATCTAACCAACAAACAAAAACTTGAAAATATGAAACAGCTGTTGTCACCCAGCGGTGTTTTTATTCCGGCTGAACCAAGTGAGCACAATGGTGGTGAATCCGAAGATCCGCAAGTGGGTTATTTAATGGTGATGCAAGGGGACTACGATAAATTAACAAAAATTTCTGATTGGGTGTCAGAGGGTAAATTGAAGCCTGTGGTTGATAAAGAATTTCACTTCTCAGATTATCTAGCGGCACTGTCGCGTTTAGAAGAAAAAGGTCGTCGTGGCCGAATTGTGATGAACTGGTAGCTTCAAATCGGTGCTATTTAAGTATTACCTAGCCGTTACCCATTATCTTTTTGGTAACGGCTAGGCTGTTCTGAACATTTTAATACGCACTAAATTTGGCCTTACATTATGTGTAAATGTTTAATCTGAGGCGACGCCCACGTGCAACTTTTCAAACCAATCGAAAAACTTTTGTACATCATCACCTTTGAATAAGCGGCCGTGTTGGGGTGCCATGATTTCGATGTCTAGGTGTTTTACGCGTTCTAACCAGTGTTGTTTTGCTTTATCTGAAGGCATCCAGCGTTCATGAAAATAACGCATTTTGTCAACGTGGCTATCAAAATCTTCTACGAACAGAGACGTGCCAGGTGGCTCAAGTGCTGCGCCAATATCGCCACTGAATAGAATTTTAGATTTAGAGTCATAAACATGAAAATTACCTGAACTATGTAGATAGTGGGCCGGTATAAACTCTAGATCAATATTGTTAAGTGTAAGGTGGCCGCCTTCATCATCTATGGCATTGTATTGTATTTTGTCCATGCCAAAGTGGCGAATAAAGCCCTCCCATAACCAAGATGCATGCAATGTTGCATCGGGCAGTACTTGGTCCCACATACCCAGTGAAGAAATAATATCTGGGTCTTGATGGCTAGCAAATAAATCGGTGATATGGTCAATATCAACGTACTTTAAAACCGATGCCAGCATGGTTGAAAATATTTCAATACCACCAGGGTCCAATAGAATGCTGCGGTCGCCATCGACAATCATATATTGGTTCGTGTCGATGATCTTTTCGGGCTTTTCTGGATCTCGCCCAAAAACATACCACTGATGGCCATTGTCATAAATTTTAAGTGCATCCATGCTGAACCCTAATGTTTTTGAATTTTAAACTGCGTTAATTGATTTTGGCTAGATGTAATGTGATGTTTGATATCGTTGCTAAGGCCGTCAATGGTGTGGGCCATATGCTCAAGTAATGGCTGAAACTCGCCCGTTTGTGTGGCCTCTAGACGGAAGGTAACGGCAACAACACTACTTGATTGCATGTATTGGCGTATATCAATTAATTGCCCGCTTAGTTGTGAAAGTTGAAGCTGCATATCCTTGCTTAAGCGATCAAGACTGGACTCACTTTCTTCTACCGCTTTGTTTAGTTGCGAGGTTCTATCTTGATCCATTTTGCTTTTGGTGTGGTTAACATAAGATAAAAACGAATTGGTGCGCCACTGGCGTACTGAGTTTTGCGAGATGGTAATGGCGCATTGATTGATTGTGCTAGACAAGTTGATGGTTTTACCCGCAAGTTCATCGAAATAATCGCTGATGACTTTTAGGCCTGCGGCTTGGGCTCCGGCGCGCAAAACCATCGCACGAGAATTTTTTGCAGCCAGCGCCATGCGCTTTGCAATGATGCTGGCTCGGTAGAGGTGGCCCGATATAGTGGCGGCTGCAGCCGTTTGAGACGCTATATTTGATGTGTCTCTGGTCACGATGAGCCTCTAGTTGTATTTAAGCCATAATTTAAGTCATATCACTTTACTATAGCGTATGCCTTGCTGTGGGCGAGTTAGATATTCATCAAATTCCATACAGATGCTGCGAATCAATAACACACCTTTATCGTGAACCTGTATTCCCTGCGGGCTTAGACTTAATAGGCCGTCTTCTTCGAAGCGCTTTAGGCTTTCAAGTTCTTTGGCAAAGTGTTGCTGAGGCTTGATGTGAAAGCGCTGTTCAATATCATCAAAGGCTAAGTTGAAGTGACAAATGAGCTGTTTGATAACGGCTTGTCTTAATTCATCTTCTTGGGTGAGTGTTAAACCTCTGTTAATAGGAAGGGTGTCTTGCGCTAATTGATCTTGATAAGCCGCTATATCGGCACTGTTTTGCAAATAGCTGTGGCCGATCTGACTTATGGATGACACACCAAACGCCACTAGATCGCAGTCTGGGTGTGTGGTGTAGCCTTGAAAGTTGCGGTGCAATTTTCCCGCTTGCTGGGCTTGCGCTAGGCTATCACTGGGTTTGGCGAAGTGATCCATGCCGATATAAACATAGCCAGCTTGTGTGAGCAGTTGGATGCTGTCTTGCAACATGTCTAGTTTGGTTTCTGGGCTGGGCAGGTCTTCTGTTTGTATGCGCCGCTGTGGCATAAAGCGTTCAGGCAAATGCGCATAATTAAATACCGAGATACGATCAGGGTTTAGTTCAATGATGTGCTGAAGCGTGTTTTGAAAGCCGTCTCGGTTTTGTAAGGGGAGCCCGTAAATGAGATCGATATTGATCGATTTAAAATTAAGCTGACGAGATTGCTCCAGTGTGTTTCTTGTCATTTCCAGTGGCTGAATACGGTTCACGGCTTTTTGCACGGCAGGGTCCACATCTTGAACGCCTAAACTAACACGATTAAAGCCAATGCTTTTTAGGTGGGCGAGTGTGTCGTCTTGTAGCTCTCGTGGGTCAATTTCAATTGAAAAGTCCCTGTCTTGTGCGTTTGAAAGATTAAAATGCGCCCTTAGCTTATGCATTAAACGGGTCATTTGTTCGTGGCTTAAAAACGTAGGCGTGCCGCCACCAAAGTGCAATTGGTCTACTGTGCGGTTGTCGTCATAGCCTTGCGCGCGCATTTCTATCTCTTTAAATAAAGCAGCAAGATAAGGCTCGGCTTTTTCGCGACGTTTAGTGATGACTTTATTACAGGCGCAGTAATAACAAACATGTGCGCAAAATGGGATGTGCACATAGAGCGATAAGCCTTCATCTTGTTTGTGGCTACTTAGACGGGCTTGTTGGTATGCTCGGCACTAAAGCCCGGTAAAAATTGTACCGCTGTTGGGTAAGAGGTATAGCGTGGGCCAGATTTGTCGTGGCGCTTAATGAGATCAATGTCCCACTGGATATTGGTTTGAAGGGTCATGGTATATCCGCACATTTGAATTGCCCTTATTTTAACAAGCAAAGGTGTTTGGATATTGTTTTAGGTCAAGCCAGCAGTGCCATAGGCACTAACGGGCTTAAAGAAGGAGGCTAAATGGAGGGTTAAAAGTAACTTTGCATCGGGACGCTGCACCACTTGCCGTTTGCGCAGATGGCTTTGACCCAAAGGCGATGTTTAATGCGATTTACCTTGCGCTCTTTAGGCGCCATCATTTGAAGGCCAGCAAGGGTTTGTTCATTAGGGTAGATGGTCGGATCGTTTAAAATGTCGGCGTCTACATATTGTTGTGCGTTTAACATGGGGCTTGGGTAAGCGGTAAAGTTAGAGTTACGACCAGAAATCTTTGCTGACATCATATAATCAATAAAGGCATAAGCCATATCTTTATTCGGCGCGTTTTTAGGGATGGCCATAATATCGATCCACATGGCGGCCCCTTCTTTAGGGATGACGTATTGTAGGTCTGAGTTTTCCGCAACTTCTGTCAGAATGTCACCTGAGTAACCGACGGCTAGACAAATTTTGTTGTCTTTTAAGTCGTCGGTATATTGAGTGCTATGCAAGTAGTTAATGTCGGCAATGGTTTCTTTTAATAACTGTCCTGCGGCTTGGAGCTCTGCCTTTGAGCTGGTGTTGAGTGAATAGCCTAGATATTTAAGTGCCGCCGCGAAAATTTCATCTCGCTCGTTTACTATGCCAATGCCACATTGCATTAATTTTTTACGTTTGGTGCTGTCGAATAATAACGCCCAAGAATTGCTGTTTGGGTCGATGCCGACTTTCTTTACTTCTTTTGTGTTGATGCCAATGCCGGTTGTGCCCCACATATAAGGAATACTGTAGACATTGCCGGTGTCGAGTAATTCAAGCCCGCTCATCACAACAGGGTTTAAATCACTGAAATTATTAAAGCGTGATTTATCAAGGGGAATAATTAAATCGTTCTCAGCCATAATGCGAATAATGGATGATGTAGGGAAGATAACGTCGTATTTATTCTTCGAATCAAAAAATATCGAGGTGAACTCATCCACACTGTTGAACTCTGAATATTCGATGGTGACATTATTGGCTTGCTCGAATTCCTTTAAGGCATCCGGATCAATGTATTCACCCCAATTTAAAACACGTAAGGTTTGTGGTTCGCTATGGGCTTGGCTGGTAAATAAGCAAGTCAATAGTATGAGTGGTGTGAGCACTCTTATTAGGTTGTTCATCATTATCTCGGTTGTCGATTTATCGTCGACTTTTAAAGTAGGGTGCATGCCAATATCGGATTGAGTGTTGGCAACTTATAAATGAGTCCAATTGTCTCGTTAAAGCGACACTGAAAGATATATACCTTAGGGTATATATTGAGTCTAAAACCGCATATTTATTCGGTTTTTTGTGATGGGATTCTGATTTTTTACGCATGTTATCTTTATCTACAAAGCGCGTATTAACGACTGCAAATAGGGTTTGTTAGAAAGAAAATACACCAGGTGTTTGACGATATGACAAAACCCAGCATATATTGCACAGCTGGGTTTATTTAAGGAGAGGGTGGTGCAGGTGCAACAGGAGCAGTTACAGGCGTACCATGTTTATGTGTCAGGCAAAGTACAAGGGGTTTATTATCGAGCCTCGACAGCTAAGAAGGCACATTCTTTGGGTTTATCCGGTTGGGTTAAAAACTTAACGGATGGTCGGGTTGAGTTATTTGTACAAGGTCCAGCGGATTCCCTTGAGCAATTGCTGCGTTGGTGTAAAAAAGGGCCAATGTTGGCCAAAGTCAGTAATGTAGAGTGCGAGGTGGCGCAAGTAGACGTTAATATGGCGCAGTTTGAGGTCATGCGCTGACTTTCCTGTAAGCCTTGAGCCTGTTAATCTAAGGTGGTCATTCATAACTTAAAAATAATAATAATGAATTCAAAACTTACTTCACTATTTCTTGTTTGTATCTCGTTAATTGCCTTATTAATCACGGGGTGTAGTTCTATGCTGGGCGCGTTAGAAGGCAATGATCTAAGCCACTTAAGTCTGCGTGACAAACGAATGGCTGATAAGAAAGTACAGGTTTTAGATGCTAAGCCAAGCGTGAGTAATTCTCTGGGTACAGTTAGCTCTAAGCGTTGCCAGAGTTCTATGTTCAGTGAAACCCCAGAAGAAAAGACCCTGATTGTCGATATGAAAGCAGAAGCTTACCGCTTAGGTGCTAATGCGATTAGTGACATCAAGATTGAGCAACAAGGTGCGGTTGGCGATGGTTGTTGGAATGTTTTTACGGCAACTGCCAATATGCTGGTGGTTGAATAGTTAGAGGTTAACACGTCACATCGTGATGATAGAAAGCCAGCAATTGCTGGTTTTTTTATGCATGCTATTTGTTCGTTATATGTTTTCGTAACCTTTTGGCGCTTTACCTTGAATAAAAAACGCAAATGCTAAAATTTCAGCCACCAAGCGATATAATTCGGGTGGAATGTTATCACCAATGCTCAGGGCGCTTAACTGCTCAAGTAGCTCAGGGTTTTCATAAATAGGGATACCCGCTTCATAGGCAAGGGTGACTAGCTCGTTTGCTTTTTCGCCGAAGCGTTTCTCGCTGATGACGGGCGCTTGGCCGCCGTCATAAAATAGGGCGAGTGCCTGTTCAATCTCATGTTTTGGTATGTCGTTATGCATGATCAAACCTGCTATGTATGAACGTCAATTAACGATTGCTGGATCGGCTGGTGTAGGGGTTTTGGCGCACCATGTTTGCTTGTAATGCTGTCAATTTTAAAGCCCGCTTGTTCCAGTTTGTTTTTAATGAGTGGAATATTCTGATGCAAATGCTTGAGCTGTTGGGATTCGTTCGCCCAAAGCGTTACGGCCAATTGTTCTTGCTTAAGGTGGCTTTCAATGGCGAATGCGTATTGTGTTTGTTGTGCAAAGCGCAGAATTAAATGCCAGCCATTGGCTTGCTCGGTTTCTTGATTGGTTTGTGGTTGCTGTTTGCACTCAAAGTCACACCATTGAATTTGATTCTGGTGAAGATAGGGCAAAGATAACTGAAATTGAGGCGTGTCCTGTGTTTGTAAAAACCGATTTTGAATTTGGTCATGTGTTAATTTTGATAAATTTTGAGTGATGCTAAGCAGTTGTCTGAGTAACGCCGCTTCGCTGTCGTTGTTACTTTGATTAAAGCTATTAAGCAGTGCCGACAATG
Organism: Bermanella sp.; assembly: GCA_034111105.1. GTDB lineage: Bacteria > Pseudomonadota > Gammaproteobacteria > Pseudomonadales > Oceanobacteraceae > Bermanella. Next base: position 45,779 of record JAWUXY010000077.1, read on the forward strand.
TTTGCTGCAGTTGAGGTTGTACGGCTAGCGGTTTAGGCCAGAGCGAATCGCCGTGATTGTCGCTGCTGGCTTTGGGCATCATTAATAACGTGAGCCACTGGCTTAAATCTTGAAATGTTTTAATAGAAGAGCCCGCACTGGCTCCCTGAAACTGCATCGCTGGCCAATTGGGTATAAAGCTGTCTTTGCGCTGCAATAATTGTTTACTTAGCTGTGTCAGCATTTGATTTTGGTTTTGGATAAGCCAATTTTTATGATCGTGTTTTAATGAATCGCTACTAATGCTGTTGGAACTTGTCGGGTTTTGGGTATTTTTAAGGGCGTCTAATATTTTAGGTGCGACTGAGTTGGTACTTGATGTTGCCTCTGGCGGCTGATTTTGGGTGCTTGTTGACCCCGTTACTTTTTGCTGGAACTGGGATACCCATTTTTGAATGCTTTGCTCAACCTGAGTGATTTTACTCTGCATGTTTGTGTTGTTTGTATTGTGTGTTGCGCCAGCTTTGTTTTGGCTTGTTTGATTTTGAGCTGACTGTGGCAGCGACTGTGCTTGCTCGGCAGAGGGTTTGGTTGTCATAGGTTGCGATTGCAGCAGTTGCGCAATTTTTGATTCAAGATTTTGCCCACTGTTTATGAGTGCTTGTTTTAGGATGTTGGGCGCAAGGGGCACTTCACTTTGCAATGTTACATTGGGAATTGGAGTAAAAGTGAACCTTGTGCGGCTTTCTTTCGTAGAACTTTGACTGCCATCAATGAGCACAATGGGTTTTAGGGTAAAGTTCTGGGCAATAAATTGTGAGCGAAACTGATTCAATGGTGTTGGGTTTTGTGCATTGTGAATAGTGAGCTTACCTTCGGGGCTTTGACGTAATAAAACTTGGCTATTTGGCGTCAGAGGCCGGTCAGATAAGATGCTAATCGAGCCTTTGACGCTCATCAGTTTTACCAGTACTAATTTGAGGCTATCTGAAAGAACCTCGTTTTTGCTTAAGTTTTGAGCAAGATTCGAAAGGCTTAATTTTTCACTGATGCCTGATTGTGTGGCGGGGTCGGCTATTGGCCCCTTGGGATGATTACCTGTTAGCAAAGCCAATTGATTTAACACTTGCTGATTTTGTTTGTCCGGCAATGTTTGGCTGGATTCCACTTTGGCCCATGTGTTTATTAATGCTTGAATGGAGGCTGGTAATGCTTGTTGGCTCTTTGAAGGCGCAGAGGATTGGCTCACCTGAGCGTCGCCTGACGTAGGCTTTGCAGGTGATGACGATTTTATGTTGAGTGCGGGTTCGCTGGGTAGTTTCATTAAACCATCAAAATTTCAGGAATCTGCCGTAAATGCGCGTTATTTTGTATATAATGCCGCGCGCGTAGCTGGCTTGTACATCGTCTATATCGGCCAGTTATGTGATGAGTGTAGTAATCAGTATAGTAATTAGTATAGAGGTTATGTTTTAAACCTCACGAATAGGAGCCTTTGTGCCGCAATTAGATGAACAAAATACGCCTAAAGTGCCGACAGCATTGCTCAGTGGCCGCGCTTTGATGTGCGAACGCGATGATCGTGTATTGTTCAGCAAGTTGAATTTTGATTGGCATGAAGGGCAAATTGTTCGTATCTCTGGCCCTAACGGGGCTGGTAAAAGCACATTGATCCGCATTTTGTTAGGTTTAGGTGCGTCTTACGACGGTCAATTGTATTTCGATGGCAAGCCTATGCACTCAGCGCGTTATGATTTTCGTAGCGAGCTTTTATATTTGGGCCACCAAGTTGGCATTAAGACCAGCTTAACCCCAGAAGAAAATTTAAAATGGCTGTGTCCTGGTGCCAGTAGTGCCGATATCCATACCGCCCTTAGAAAAGTAGGCCTTTATGGGTTTGAAGATGTATTAGCACAGGGCTTATCTGCCGGCCAACAGCGCAGGGTAGCATTGGCGCGTTTGTATTTAGAGCCTAAAGCGATTTGGATTTTAGATGAACCCTTTACCGCTATTGATAAAGAGGGTGTAGTCCAATTAGAGCAGCATATTATACAGCATGCCCAAAGCGGAGGTTTAGTGGTATTAACCACTCACCACCAGTTGGCGTTTGATGTGCAAGAGCTTGCGTTAGGGGTTCAAGCAACCCAAGAGGTATTGAGCTAAATGGCACAAACTTTTTCTTTAATGGCCATTTTTAAACGAGACTTGCTCATTGCGTTTCGCAATCGTGGTGAGTTACTTAATCCCCTGATGTTTTTCTTAATGGTCGCCAGTTTATTTCCACTGGCAGTGACGCCTGATCCTAAGTTTTTAGGTTTGATTGCCCCCGGTATTATTTGGGTTGGCGCGCTACTGGCGACACTGTTGTCGTTGGACCTCATGTTTAAAAGTGATTTTGAAGACGGCAGTCTTGAGCAAATGTTATTGCAACCTCAACCGACTTTATTATTTGTGATGGTGAAAACCTTATTGCACTGGTTGATGGCAGGGTTGCCACTGACGTTAATGGCGCCTGTTTTGGGTGTGATGTTGGCTCTACCGGAAGGTGGTTATTGGCCACTGGTGTTTAGTTTATTGCTGGGCACACCCACATTAAGTTTATTAGGGGCCATTGGCGCGGCTTTGACCGTGGGTTTAAAAAAGGGCGGTATGCTAATGCCTTTGTTAATTTTGCCCTTGTATATTCCGGTTTTGATTTTTGCGGCAAGCTCGGTTCAAGCAGGTGTCGATGGTAATAGTTACACCGGGCATCTGGCGTTTTTGGGTGCGTATTTAGCATTGATGTTGGTGTTGGCACCGGTTGCCAGTGCAGCGTCTTTGAAAATATCGATTGCGCGCTGACGTTAAGTTTTGTTTATCTCGAATTTTGTTTACAAGGTCGTTTTATATGTGGTCTGCACTTAAAAGGCTCTATCACCAACTTGGTTCACCGAAGTGGTTTTATGAAATTACATCGCGCTGGTCGCCATGGTTTTTATGGATAGGCAGTACGCTTATGATAATAGGCGTGGTATGGGGTTTGGCATTTGCACCGGCAGATTACCTGCAGGGTAATAGTTTTCGTATTATTTATGTGCATGTACCTGCGGCTTTGTTAAGCCAAAGTGCTTATATCATGATGGCGGTGGCAGGCTTAGTTGGCTTGGTTTGGAACATGAAAATGTCATTTGTGGTGGGGAAAACCATCGCTCCCATAGGCGCAAGTTTAGCGATTATTGCGCTGGTTACGGGAGCTATTTGGGGAAAACCCACTTGGGGAACGTGGTGGGTATGGGATGCTCGTTTAACGTCGATGCTCATTTTGTTGTTTTTATATATGGGTGTTATGGCCATTTATAACGCCATTGAAAGTGAAGAAATGGCAAATAAAGCCGCGGCTGTTTTAGCCTTAGTGGGCAGTATTAATATTCCTATTATTAAATACAGTGTCGAGTGGTGGAATACATTACATCAGCCAGCAACCATTACGCTGACTAAAAAACCAACGATGGCACCTGAAATGTTTATTCCGTTAGTGCTGACGATTATTGGGCTTTATTGCTGGTTTGCGGTTTGGGTGTTTGCGCGTACACGTAATGAAATTTTATGGCGTGAGCGTCGAACTAAATGGGTAAAAAGCCTTCTTAATACGGGAGCTAATCACTGATGTTTTTTGATAGCTTCACAGAATTCTTGCATATGGGCGGTCATGGATTATTTGTTTGGTTAAGCTACGGCATTACTTGCTTAATTATTGCACAAAACTTTATTGCTCCTGTGCTTACACGAAAAAAAGTCATTAAAGATATTGAGCGCCAGATGCGCCGGGAGCAGAAGTAATGCATCCACAACGTAAACAAAGACTCTTCATTATTTTATTTATGGTTGGCGGTATCGCCTTAGCCGTGAGTTTGATGCTGGTGGCATTACAAGACAACATTAATTTATTTTATACCCCACAACAAATTGTGGCGGGGGACGCGCCCACTCATCGCACGATTCGCGCCGGCGGTATGGTTGTTGAGGGCAGTGTGACACGTGAGAAAGATGGTTTAACGGTTCAGTTTAATGTGACGGATGGTAAAGGTATTGTCACGATACAGTTCGACGGTATTTTACCGGATCTATTTCGTGAGGGTCAGGGCATTGTTGCGTTAGGTCAACTAAACGATGACAACGTATTTATCGCATCCGAAGTATTAGCGAAGCATGATGAAAATTATATGCCTCCAGAAGTGGCTGATGCATTAGAAAAGGCCCATAACGATGGTAAACAAGACGTTAAAAGCGCTCGTTACTAATTTAGGAGAAAAAATATGTTACCTGAGTTAGGTCACTTTGCGCTGATATTAGCGTTGGTTTTTGCTTTTTTACAAAGCGTAATCCCGTTATTGGGAACGGCTACTGGTCGTACACAATGGATGGTGATGAGCCGTCCGTTAAGTTGGGGGCAGTTTCTGTTTCTGCTTATCTCGTTTATTGCATTAGCTGCCAGCTTTGTGAACGATGATTTTTCTGTGGCTTATGTGGCCAATAATTCGAATAGTTTATTACCGGTACAATATAAAATCAGTGCGGTGTGGGGCTCACATGAAGGCTCTTTATTACTTTGGGTTTTATTGTTAAGCACATGGACGGTTGCAGTGAGTATTTTCTCCCGTAATTTACCCATTGATATTTTAGCGCGTGTGCTTGCCATTATGGGTTTAATCAGTGTTGGTTTTTTGCTCTTTACAATTTTCACCTCAAACCCGTTTGAGCGTGTGCTGCCCAACATCCCACTTGATGGAAAAGATTTAAATCCATTATTGCAAGACTTTGGTTTAATTGTGCACCCACCTATGTTGTACATGGGTTATGTGGGCTTCTCTGTTGCGTTTGCGTTTGCGTTAGCGGCTTTGTTAAGTGGCCGGTTGGATGCGGCTTGGGCTCGTTGGTCTCGTCCTTGGACAACGGTTGCTTGGGCGTTTTTAACCGCGGGTATCGCACTTGGGAGTTGGTGGGCATATTACGAACTTGGCTGGGGCGGCTGGTGGTTTTGGGACCCTGTAGAAAACGCATCGTTCATGCCTTGGTTGGTTGGTACGGCGTTAATTCACTCTTTGGCTGTGACTGAAAAACGCGGTGCATTTAAAAGTTGGACGGTTCTATTAGCCATTTTCGCGTTTAGTTTGAGCTTACTGGGTACGTTCTTAGTGCGCTCTGGTGTGCTTAATAGTGTGCACGCATTTGCCAGCGATCCCGATCGCGGGTTATTTATTTTGGCGTTATTGATTGTTTCGATCGGTGGCTCGCTGTTAATTTATGCATTAAAAGCGCCCACCGTTGTGGCACGTGTGAGTTTTTCTTGGGTAAGCAAAGAAAGTTTCTTGTTACTGAATAATGTTTTATTGATCGTGACGTGTGCCATGGTATTACTCGGCACCTTGTACCCAATGGTAGCCGATTACTTTTTTGATCAAAAAATAAGTGTTGGTGCACCGTTCTTTAATCTCTTCTTTGTGCCGCTTATGTCAGTGCTATTGCTGTTTATCAGTTTAGGTTTTATTAGTCGTTGGAAAAAAACCGATGGTAAATGGTTAGCATCTCAGTTGTGGCCTGCTGCTGTATTTACCGTTGTGTTGTCTCTTGTGTTTCCGTTTATCTATGGTGTGCACTATACGTGGCAAATTGTTTTTGGCGTGGCATTAAGTTCTTGGGTGATCAGCTCTACGTTGCTTGATCTTTATCGCAAGACGAACACTAAAAATGGTTTCGTAGCCGGTCTTAAAAAATTAAGTTTAAGTTATTACGGTATGATTTTGGCTCACATGGGCGTGGCAATTACCGCAATGGGGATTTGCATTGTGAGTAATTATACTCAAGAGCATGACGTGCGAGTGGTGCCAGGCGATACGGTTGATGCATCGGGTTATCATTTTATATTTGATGGCGTTAAAAAAGTAAAAGGTCCTAACTACATTGCAGACGAAGGTCAAATTCGTGTGTTTCATAACGATGAATATTACACCACCATGAAACCACAAAAACGTCATTACAAAGTGCAGCGTAACATAATGACAGAAGCCGATATTGATGCGGGTTTATTCCGTGATTTATATGTGGCGTTAGGTGAAAAATTAGATGGGGGCGCTTGGGCGGTTCGCATTCATTATAAGCCTTACGTTCGTTGGTTGTGGCTAGGGGCCATCTTTATGTCACTGGGTGGCGTATTGGCCGTCTGTGATAAACGTTATCGTTTGTCTCGTACACGTACTTCAAACTAATAGGGCTCGACTATGAAACGCTGGGCATTATTTATACCTTTTATTATTTTTTCGTTACTGGGTTTTTTACTTTGGCGCGGTTTATATCTTGACCCTAAAGATATTCCGTCTGCCTTGGTCGATAAGCCATTTCCAGACTTTGCATTGCCGACGTTAGTCAGTGGTGAAACAAAAACAAAATCAAGCTTGCAAGGGGATGTTCACCTTGTAAACGTATGGGGCACTTGGTGCATCAGCTGTAAAGTTGAGCACCCATTTTTAGTTGAGCTGGCTAAAGAGGGTGTGCGCATTATTGGTGTGAACTATAAAGATGAAAATGATGCGGCGCGCCAATGGTTGATTGACCTAGGTAACCCGTATGTGTTTTCAGTGGATGATGAAGCGGGCACTTTATCTATGGACTTAGGGGTGACTGGTGCACCCGAAACGTTCTTCGTTGATGCCAATGGTGTGGTGCGTTATAAGCATCAAGGGCCGATTACACGAGGCAATTGGGCGCCGTTAGAAAAAATTTGGCAGTCGCTGGTTACTGAATCAAAGCAGGCGGTGCAACCATGATGAAATACGTTGTTTTGTTTTCCGCGTTATTATTAAGCCAGTTATCTTATGCCATTGTTGATGGGCATGAATATATTTTTGATGATGGCAGTGAGGTTGAAAATGAAAACCGGGCTCAGCTTTTTCAGACGTTAGCACAAGAGCTGCGTTGTCCTAAGTGTCAAAACCAGAATCTATCGGATAGTAACGCTATGATAGCCGGCGACCTGCGTCGAGAGTTATATCAGCAGGTTAAATCAGGTCAAGACGGTGAAAGCATTGTCAATTTCATGGTGAATCGTTACGGTGAGTTTGTTTTGTATCGCCCGAAAGTGAACGGCATGACTTACGTATTATGGTTTGGCCCTGTGGCATTGCTGATTATTGGTTTGATCTGTTTAATTGTGATTGTACGAAAACGCAAACAAAGTGTGCAGCCAGCAGAGCCATTAAGCGAAGCACAGCAAAAACGCATTGATCAATTATTAGCAAAAGATAAAGGGGATGATCATGTTTAGTTTATGGTTAGGTGTTGCTGTTTTATTAGTATTAGCCGTGTTGATGATGTGCCTACCTTTATTTGTCACATTACGTGGCAGTGAATTAAAGCGTCAGCAAAGCAACGTTGATATTTATAAATCACAACTGGCTGATTTAGAGTCTGATTTAAGTAATGAGCGAATTGATCAGGCGGAATATGAAGGTCTAAGCCAAGAGATTAAATCGAACTTGTTAATCGATACACAAGACCAGCAAGCCGTTCCACTTTCTAATAAAGGCAAATGGGTGTTTGCACCTGCCATTATTATCATCTTTGTTTTCAGCATAGGCTTATATATGAAGCTTGGTTCTGAAAATGAATTAGTCATTACCCAGTTATTGCAAAAAAGTGGTCAGACGAATTTTACTGAAGAAAATGCACACGAGCTAATTGAGCGACTTAATGTGCAAACCACTAAAACCCCTGAAGATACTGAAATGTGGTATTTACTAGGGCGTTTAAATTTCGATATGGGTCAGTTCGACCAGGCCGTGCTTGGTTTTACACAAGCCTTACAATTGTTACCCATCGACTCTAAACAAGATCAAGCGGTGGCTATGGCGCAATTAGCGCAGGCACAATTTTTTGCTAATGATCGAACATTAAATGCAGCGACGCAGTCTTTACTAAAAGATGTGTTGGCCATTAACCCTAATGATGAAACATCATTGGGATTGTTGGGGGTTTCTGCTTATGACAATAAGCGCTATGTTGAAGCGGTGGGTTATTGGCAGCGATTAATCAGCATGATGCCAGTAAATAATCCTAATGTGGCGGCAATTGAGGGTGGTATTAACAAAGCACTTGAACGGATGACTGATGAAGAGCGTGCGGCTATTAAAAAGCAGCAGGTGGCCGTTCAGCCTGCTGTCATACAAGTGACTGTTAATATTGCACAAAACATCATTTCGCGATTACCCAAAAATGCAGATTTATTTGTATTGGCCAAAGCTGAGAATGGCCCGCCTATGCCATTGGCGGTTCAACGTATTGATGTGAACGAATGGCCAGTAACAGTGACCTTGGATGACTCCATGGCCATGATGCCGTCATTGCGTTTAAGCCAGTTTAAAAATGTTGTTATTACGGCCCGTATTAGTAAAAGCGGTGTTGGTAATGCTAAACCGGGTGACTTGCAGGGTGTGAGTGCGGTTATTGGCAGCGATACTAAACGCGTATCTTTGCAAATTAACGAAGTCGTAAAATAGGCCACCACTTCACGTGTTTAATGCGAATGCACCACGAAAGCCTTATCTAGCAAAGGGTAGCAATGTAAAGCGCTGCCTTGATTGCTTAATGGCGGATGGCTATTGTTTGTGTGCTCATAAAAAAAGCGTACAGCAAGACGATTCTGTACCAGTGCATATTTGTTTGTTGATGCACAAAGAAGAAAGTTACAAACCCAGTAACACGGGCCGACTTATTGAACACATTCTACCTGATTACACTCATCGTTTTTATTGGCACAGAACGCAGCCCGATCCTGATTTTATCAGTTTGCTACAAAACCCCGTGTTTCAACCGTATATTATTTTCCCCGGTGACCGTGGCGGTTATGACGATAGAGTGGTTGAGAGTGCGAATGAAACAGATGGAAAAATCCCATTGTTTATCATTTTAGATGGCAGCTGGCGACAAGCAGGGCGCATGTTCCGTTTAAGCACATATTTGCAAACATTACCTGTGTTACCACTTAACACACAAAGACATAGCCGCTATAAATTACGCAAAGCGCCGGATGAATTTCATTTGTGCACGGTTGAGGTTGCCATTGAGTTATTGCATCAACATCAACAACGTGACGCTGCGTCCACTTTGGACGATTATTTTCTGATATTCAATGAGTTCTATGCTCAGTCTCGCCGTCAACAAAAAGCCAGTTTACCGCCTGCGCAATAATCTAACGACAAGCCAATTGAAAAATACGCAGCACGTCATGACTGGCTTGCTGTAAATCTTGTTTTTCTAGGTGGCCTCTTAATCCATCTAAGCTTGCTAGAATCAATGTAGCCAATTTTCTTGGTGCTAGCCCGGTTCTTTCTAGTGTTATCGATTGCGCTTTTTCTGCTTTCGTTAAAACATCCGACAGCATGTTTTCAATGTCTTGCCTTGCTTGGGCAAAAATATCCTCGGCCACATGCTGAACATGGTATTTAAGGTCATTTAGAATGTGCTGATTGCTCACTTCATCGAATGTAGGGGTGAGCCATGTTTCCATGACTAAGCCTATGGTTTCCCAGCATTCAAGTTCCTGCGCTAAAATAGGTAGGCAATCATTATTGGCCTGTAGCTGAAACTGATGCACGACTTGTCTAAAGGCATCATCTTTATTTTTAAAGTACTTATGAACGGTTGCCCGCGAATAGCCGGCATGCTCGCTTATGAGCGTCATGTTACTGGCTTTATAGCCATGTTGGAAAAAGCATTGTCTCGCACCCGCTAGGACTTTTTGCTCGGTTTTTAAATGCAATGTCGTTACCTAATTGGTCATTGTTGCAAATATAGATAGGTGTTTTACGTTCAAAACACACTGTTATTGACAGATTAACACTATGTGTAAACCTGTCAATATGCTACAAATACGCACAAATTGTAGTGGCTGGCCTAAAAATGAGCCACGGCTATGCTTAAGATGGATTAATCTGGAGATAAACACATGGGATATAAGGGTTCATTCTTAGCCTTATTGATCGTAACCGCTTTGGCTGGTTGTGGTGATGGTGCTGAAGTTCAGCAAGCACAAGAAAAAGCAGTTGTCGTTCAGCTTGCTGATGTCAGAACAGCCACAACTGAGCATGAGTTTACGTTTCCTGCAAAAGTGATGGCAAAAACCACGGTTGATTCTGCATTCAGAGTGAGTGGTCGTTTAGAGTCGATTAACTTAGCTGAAGGTAAAACCATCAGAAAAGGCAGTGTCATTGCTAAATTAGAGCCAGAGCCATTTGAGCGTGCCGTGCGTATGGCTGAAGTAAGACTTAAACAAGCACAGCTAGAGTTAAAGCGTGTTAAAGCAATTGCCATTAAAGGCATTGGCTCTGAAAAATCAGTTGATAATGCAGAAGTCAGTTTCGAGTTGGCTGAAATTGAGCTAGAAGATGCGAAAGCAAATTTAGAATATAGCGTATTAAGAGCGCCGTTTAATGCCATGGTGTCAAAGCGTTTAATTGAAAATAAAGGATTCATTAGTCCAGGGACCCCCGTTGCTCGTTTACAAGATTTATCCCGCATACATTTTAAGTTCGATATCCCTGAGCGCCTAGTTAACCAATACAGTCGCTCTCAAATTGCAAAAGCGACAGCGTATATTGATGGTGCCATTAACAAAGAATTTGATATTGAGTATGTCGAATACTCAACAGAGCCAAACCCTGTGAGCCAAACCTATGAAGTGGTTTATGCTATGGATGCTCTAAAAGGCGTTGAAGTAACCCCAGGCGTGCGCGCAACCGTCAAGCTTAAAGGTAACGATGATAAAATGCCGCAAGTATTGGGTGTGCCTGTTAGTGCTTTGGTCACCGGTACTGATAACACAATGTCGGTTTGGGTGTATGACGAGAAAACAGAGCGTATCAGCAGTAAGGTCGTTGCTGTTGGGCCGATGGTTGAAGGCTGGGTCGCGGTATTGTCCGGTTTAGAAAAAGGCCAGAAAGTGGTGTCAGCTGGCGTGACTAAAATGAAAGAAGGGCTGTTAGTTCGCCCTTATAGCATGCAATAAGGGGCTGATTATGGATATCGCAAAAGCGTCCATTAAAACGCCCGTTAATACTTGGCTGCTAGTGGTTATTTGTTTGATTGGTGGTTTGATTGGTTTAGGGGAAATTGGTCGTTTAGAAGACCCTTCTTTTACCATTAAACAAGCCATGGTTATCACAGCTTACCCTGGTGCAAGTGCTGAACAAGTTGAGAAAGAAGTCACAGAGCCTCTTGAAACGGCGATTCAGCAAATGTCGCAAGTAGAAGAAGTTAAGTCGGTATCAAAACCGGGTGTGTCGGAAATTACGGTTGAAATGAAACCAAACTTTGATGGTAAGGAATTGCCTCAAATTTGGGATGAACTGCGCAAGCGAATGATTGATGCGCAGAATGCACTGCCCACCGGTGTGCGTCCAATTCAAGTGGCGGATGACTTTGGTGATGTATATGGCTTGTATTACGCATTAACGGCACCTGATTTTACCCCATACCAACTACGTGAATTCTCTCGCGTGATCCGCCGTGATTTATTAACCGTGCCTAATGTGACCAAGGTGTCGGTTGAAGGTGTGCTTAAGCAACAAATCACAGTGCATATTGATACATCACAATTAGCCAATTTAGGAATTTCATTACCGGATGTGAAAAATGCCTTAGCGTATAGTTTACGTCCGTACGGCAGTGGCCGTTTACATGTTGATGGTCAGCGTATTCGCATTCCTGTGGGCGGGGTTGAGTCCCATGTTGATGCCATTGAAAACATTACCTTGGGGTTACCAGGCTCGACGAGTCAAATTCGAATTAAAGACATTGCACGAGTCACATTTGATGTGGTTGATATTCCTGATGTGTTGATTCGTCACAATGGCCAACCTGCAATCACACTGGCAGTCGCTGCAAATATCGAAGCCAATGTGGTGGAAGTGGGTATTGCTGTGCGTAAGCAAATTGATCAAATTCTTTCCCAGTTACCTTCAGGGATTATCCTTCAGCCTATTTATGACCAAGCGCAAGTGGTTGATGAGGCGGTAAGTGGCTTTATTACAAACTTAGTTATGTCGGTTGCGGTTGTAATTGCCACACTTTGTTTGTTTATGGGATGGCGCGCGGGCATTGTGGTCGGTGCTGTATTATTGCTTACCGTATTAGGCACGATTTTAGTCATGTGGTTGTATGGCTTAAATTTACAACGTATTTCGCTAGGCGCGCTTGTGATTGCCATGGGTATGTTAGTCGATAATGCAATTGTAGTGGCCGAAGGCATGATGCTGCGAATGCAAAAAGGTTACAACGCATTGGATGCATCAAGCTACGTAGTTAAGCAAACACAATGGCCATTATTGGGGGCGACCGCGATTGGCATTGCCGCGTTCTCCGGTATTGGTTTATCGAATGATGCAACGGGGGAATTTTTATTCTCACTGTTTGCCGTTATTTTGATCTCATTATTCTTATCGTGGATATTAGCCATTACAGTTGCGCCTTTATTTGGTTCTTACTTTTTTGAAGTGGGCGAAGAAAACGGTGACGAGTCATTTAATAGTGGTTTGCATAAAACATACAAGCGTTACCTTTTGATGGCGTTGCACAATCGTGGCAAAACGGTTTTATTATTACTTGGTGTCACTTTAGTTAGCTACATGAGTTTTGGTTTTGTGAAGCAAGGCTTTTTCCCTGCTTCAAACACGCCGATTTATTATGTCCATTACTGGGGGCCGCAGTCGCGTGATATCCGTGAAACGGCTGAATTTATGACACAGGCAGAAGCGTTTGCACAAGAACATGAAGAAGTGTCAGCGGTGACAACGTTTATAGGCAAAGGCGCCACGCGATATACGTTGACCTATGCACCGGAGCAGGCGAACGAAAGTTACGGTGTGATGATTATCCGTACAAATGAGCGCGATCAGATTCCGCTGTTGATGAGTAAATTAACAAAACAACTTCAAGATAATGATCCGGATGCACGCATTTATAATACGCGCGTTATTTTTGGCCCAGGCGTTGGTGCAAAACTAGAAGCGCGTTTTATGGGGCCTGACCAAACCGTATTACGTCAGTTAGCACAAGAGGCAGAAAATATTTTGAAAGCCGACGGTGAATTGTTAGATATTCGTCAAAACTGGCGTCAAAAAGAATTGATACTGGTGCCTCAGTACGATGAATATGCGGCCGGTATTGCCGGTGTAACACGAGCTGACTTTTCAGATGCTGTGCAGTTTTCTAGTAATGGCTTGAAATTGGGTAAGTTGCGTGATGGTGATTACAGTTATGACATTATTGCAAAAGCGCAAGCCCCCCATGAAACCGCACAAGAAACAGATGAGCTACAGCAATTGAAAGATGCTTTAGTTTGGAGCCAGTACCAACGCAGTTATGTGCCGGTTCGCCAGATCAGCCCACAGATGCAAATAGAATCAGAAGGGGTGCTTATTCATCGTCGTGATCGTATTCGCAGCATCAGCGTGTACGCTGAGCCTGGTGCGAACGATACCGCAGCATCGGCACTTGCTCGGGTTCGTCCTAAGATCGAAGCCATTTCATTACCAGACGGTTATAAAATCGAATGGGGTGGGGAGTTCGAAAGCGCAGGCAAGGCACAAAAAGCGCTAGGCGGTGGTTTACCGTTGGGCTTTTTAGTGATGATTTTAATCACGATTTTCTTGTTTGGTTCGGTACGGGAGCCTTTAATTATTTGGTTGATTGTTCCTATGGCTGTTTGCGGTGTCGTTGCTGGATTGCTTATCGCTGACTTGCCATTTGGCTTTATGTCCTTGCTTGGTTTCCTAAGTCTGTTTGGCATGTTGATTAAAAACGCCATTGTATTGATTGAAGAAATTGATATTCAGATTGAAACCGGTATGGATAAATTTGAAGCCATCGTTGAGGCAAGTCTCAGTCGTTTACGCCCTGTATCGTTAGCGGCGGTGACGACCATTCTGGGGATGGGCCCATTATTAACGGATGCATTCTTTGCCGATATGGCCGTTACCATCATGGCTGGTTTAGCATTTGCGACTATTTTGACGATGATCGCTGTACCCGTGTTATACAGCTTGCTTTATAAGGTTGAACAGAAGGCCTAGTGCCTTCTTTGTAGGTTGGTCAGGCATCTTTATTTGATTTGGGTGCCTTTGAATTATTTAAGGTCGCATTGCGGCCTTTTTTTATGTTTGAATGGGGTTAACAATAAAGACTTCATTAGAATAGGGGATTGATATGTCAGCCCATGAAAAAATAAACTATGTTGAGCTACCTGCAAATGACTTAGAAAAAGTGAAAGCCTTTTTTATTAAAGCGTTTGCTTGGAAGTTTACAGATTATGGCGCTGAATACACCGCATTCACTTATTCTGGAATTGATGGCGGCTTTTTCAAAGCACCGTTGTCATCATCCACTCAACAGGGTTCTGCTTTGATTGTGTTATATAGTGAAAATATTCAACACAGTTTAGATAAAGTAGAACAGGCAGGCGGTAAAATAATCAAACCTATTTTTATCTTTCCAGGCGGGCGCCGGTTTCATTTCTCAGACCCATGTGGCAATGAGTGGGCTGTGTGGTCGCTGTAAATACAGCGCAGGTTTACTGGTCGCTACTAGCCGTAATCCTCTTAGGCAGTGTAATGATGAATTGACTGCCGTCACCTAATGTTGATTCTACATCAATCGTGCCTTGCAGTTTGTGGCTCACAATATTGTAGATGATATGCATGCCTAAGCCTGTGCCACCGTTGCCTCTTTTGGTGGTGAAAAAAGGATCAAAAATTTTCTTTTTCACTTCGTCACTCATGCCAGTGCCATCATCGCTATAAATAATTTCTATATTGTCTTCAAGTGCTTTTACTTGAATTTTAATCGTGCCGTCATCGCTTGTCTCATAGGCGTGCATTAGGCTATTCATAATGAGATTGGTGAAGACTTGGGAAAGCGCGCCAGGCAAACTATGAATGATAATGTCTTCTTCACAATCTAAAATAATAGCCACTTGGTAGCGTTTTAAATTGGGCTTTAGTGTGTAGAGGGTTTCTTGTAAATAATCATTTAAATTAAAGTCACGGTCTTCATCGTAGCTTTGGTCTGCACTGACTTGTTTAAAGCTGGTCATTAACTCACTGGCTCGAATAAGGTTTGCCGTCATTAAATGAATACCGTCGTTAAATGTCTCTATAAATGCTTTTAAGTCATTTTTCGTTAACGTGCCTTCAAAAAAAGCGGTTTCTAATTTTTTTACGCTGTCTTCAACATAACTAGCACTGGTTCTCGCAACACCTAGAGGCGTATTGATTTCATGGCTAATGCCCGCAACTAATGAGCCTAGAGACGCCATTTTTTCGCTTTCAACCAGTTGCGATTGTGCGTGTTTTAGATTTTCTAATGCTTGTTCGGCTTTGTCTCTTTCAGAGGTTAGCATGGTATCGTGTTGTACTTGCCTCTGTTGGGCTTCATTGAATGTTTCGACCAATGTGCCAATTTCATCTTTACTTTGCCAGTTGACAGGATGGTGCTTCCCGTCTTGTTGGGAGGCCTCAATGCTTTTCATGATAGATTCTATCGGGCTAACAACCCAACGTCTAAAGACTAAGAATACGACTAAAAAGATGCTCAGTAGGGCAACTAAGGCCGTTGGGATACGGCTTAACAATATGAACTTTAGGCGGTCGTTATCGAGCTCTATGCGAAACGATGCGACGACAACGCCAATATACTGGTTTTCAAAAATAATCGGTTCGCTGAATAATTTTACATTTTGTGATTTTGGGTGTTGGCATTCATCAGGTGCATTTTCTGTGAAATTGGCATCTGACATAAGCTCGATGCATAAAATATGGGGGTCTTGAGCGTATTGGTTGAGATAGCTGCTAATAAACTGTTGGTCAAGGTTCCATGTTGGAATTGCCACCACTTTTGCCAGTTGCTGTACTTGGGTCTTAACCTGAGACAATTGTGCTTCTTTTAGGCTCTGGCTTTCAATGTAGATAATAACAGCCGCATACAGAATACCCGCCATAAGAGTGAATGGCAGTGAGATAAAAAAGAGTCGCTTAACCAGACTGTTTTTTGTCATATTACGGGGCAAAGTACGGCCTTCTAAGTATTTGATGCTTATATGATTATTCTAACTTATAAAGGTTAGGCTGAAAGGGGAATTTGAGCCAGCTTTAAAATATATTGTCTAACAAATGGACTGTCTGGGTGCATCGCGCCATAATGTACAGTACAAATTGCTATATGCTGATTTTTTTCAGCCAAAATATAATAAAAATAACAAATGCAGGCATCTCAATGAGTCAGGTTCATTCCCTTTGCGTAGTTGAATCATTCTCCCATAAACGGGTTTTAGTGACAGGTGTAACGGGCTTTCTTGGTAAGGCCATTCTTGAAAAAATGCTACGTGAAACCCCAAATGTTTCAAAGGTCTATTTACTTGTGCGCTCAAGCGCATCATGCAGCGCCCATGATCGGTGTATGAAAGACGTATTTGCCTCTAGTTTGTTCGATGTACTACGTGAACAGCATGGGGCTGGCTTTGATGCATTTATTGCAAGCAAGGTAGAAGTTGTAGCGGGTGAGCTTACTGCCCCTATGTTTGCACTGCCTAAAGACCAGTTTATTAAAATGGCGCAATCGCTTGATTTAATTATCAATTCGGCGGCGAGTGTGAACTTTCGGGAGGCCATGGATCAAGCCCTTAAAATCAATACACTTAGCTTGAATAATATTGTCTCCTTAGTTGAGCATAAAGGCGACCCGGCCAATCCCACGCAAGTTTTACAGGTATCCACATGCTATGTGAATGGCTTTAATCGGGGTGTTATGCGCGAAGATATCGCCGCTCCTGCATCAGGGTTAATTTCTCGTAAAGAGGATGATGTTTACGATATTCAACCTGTTATTGATCAGTTAAATGCAAAGGTAGATCGTATCTATCAAAGCATTACGAATAGCGATCAGCAGCAAAAAAAATTAATACAGTTAGGGATCAAACAAAGCCGCCACTTTGGCTGGAACGATACCTATACCTTTACCAAGTGGCTGGGTGAGCAACTGTTGATTGAGGCATTGGGTAAGAAAAACTTAACTATTCTGCGGCCGTCTATTATTGAAAGCGCGGTTAGTTCGCCGTTACCGGGCTGGGTTGAAGGCGTGAAAGTGGCTGATGCGTTGATTTATGCCTATGCGAAAGGGCGAGTGTCTATTTTTCCTGGAGAAGACAGTGGCATTTTAGATGTAATACCTGTGGATCTGGTCGCGAACTCAGCGTTAATGTGCGGCGCTCAAATGTTTCAAGACAGCGGGCAGTATCGTATTTATCAATGTTGCAGTGGTCGATTAAATCCGATTCGCTTAAAGCAGTTTATTGATTATGTGCAGCAGGCAGCATTGCAGCAATATAAGCAATTACCGAAATTATTTGCAGGTAAGCCGCAAGAAACATTTAAAACAGTGAGCCCTAAAACATTTAGGTTATACATGGCAGCACTTAAAGGGGGTACATGGTTAAAAACGATTGCTGGTCGGCTAATGGGCTCTAAAAGTGCAGGTCGCTTGATGGATAAAGCCAATACAACGGCCAGTTTAGCGATGATTTTTGGTTTTTATACGGCGCCTAAATATCGATTTGATTCGTTGCAACTAGAGCAATTACAAACGCTTTTTTCGGTGGCAGAGCAGGGCATGTTTAACGCAAAAGCAGATAGCTACAGTTGGCAAAAGTATCTACAAGAAATACATCTTGCCGGTTTACATAAATATGCACTGGCAGGTAAGCCTGACCTTACGAAAAAACGCGAGCCTGATACGCAAAAGCAAGCCGCTTAGAGTGTGCATAAAGGTTGGGTTTGATTATTTAACGGGCTCAACCGATTTTACTTCAATAATGCTTTCATCATTTAGGGTGTCATAAACCCAGGTGATGTTCTGGTTCTCTAAATTTGCCCCATAAATTCGGCTGCTATCGATTTTATGAAATGCTGGTTTAGGGTCTTGAGAGAGTACTTGAATAATGAGTGTTTTAAGTTCGGGCTTGGCTTGTAATGTTTGATCGGCATCGCTACAGAAGGTAACGGTTATATTATCAGGGGCTTTTTGTGCAAAAGGGTAAACCGCATCCGTAATACTATCGCTGTAAGGCACGTAAGGTTTGATATCGACGATGGGCGTGCCATCAATTAAATCTAAACCGCTTACTTTTAATATTACCTTGGCGTGTGATGCGATTACTTGATCAAGCTTTACAACCGACATACCCAGAGCATTGGGGCGATGCGTCGCGCGGGTCGCGAATACCCCCATTTTTTTATTGCCGCCGAGTCTGGGGGGGCGTACTTTTGCTTTCCAACCTTGATCAATGCATTGATGAAAAATAAAGTGCAGCCAAATATGGCTACAAGTTTCTAATCCAGCCACGCAGTCAGGATCATTAAAGGGTGGGACGAATTCAATCTCTCCTTTAGCTGCGGTAACCAGGCCGGGCTGACGGGGAGTAGCGAATTTCTCTTTATAGCAAGAGCGCACAAAGGCGATAGGCGTGACATCAAATTTCATGGCCGCATTCTAGCCATTAATTTGATTGGACTCCATTACCTTTTATAGCATTGTGGTGGCATGACTCTCTTTGCACACGCATACTTTATTACGGCCAGATTGTTTGGCTTGATAAAGGGCTTTGTCTGCGCGGTTGAGCAAGTCATTACTAGAATCATCTTCTTTGAGCATGGCAAGGCCAGTACTAAGTGTTACTTGTAATAGGCCTTTATCTGTTGAAATACACAAATCAGCAACCGTCATACGAATACGTTCCGCTATTAATCGAGCATTTGCCACATTCGCATTATTGAGCAGCACGACAAATTCTTCACCACCATAGCGAAAGCAAATATCGGTTTGACGAATGCATTGTTTAATCTGGCTCACAACAGCTTTTAAAACCTCATCACCAACCAAGTGACCATAGCCATCGTTAATGCTTTTAAAATGGTCCAAGTCGACCATTAGCACGCTTAGGTCATAATTAAGGCGCTTACTAAGCTCTATTTCTCGATTTAAATTGTCATCGAGTGCGATGCGATTACCTGCGCCGGTTAGTGGGTCCTTGAATGCTTGATCAAGGGCGTGGCGATATCGCATTGCGTTTCTTAATGGGTACACGAGTGTGCCCATTAATGCCTCGAGATTAGCCAGTTCATGCTCGCGAAATCGAGTGCTACGAAAAAATGTTAAGTCACCAAGGTACTTACCTTGTGCTTTTAGCTGGTAGTTGCTGCTGTGCACGCCAAGCTGACCCAAAGTGAAATGAATATTCAGCTCTTCGCTTTCATAGACGAGGCCGTCTATTAATACGGTGCTGGCAATTTCACGTTGGAAAATATCCAGCAATGCTTGGTAGTCTAAGCTTGTCTGCAAAAAAGTCGCTAGGCGGATGAGTACATCCGACTTGATCTGAGGTTTGGCTGCAAGCTGAGAGTAAGGCGTCAGCTTGTCATCTTGTAGTTCTGTAATATTCGAAAACTGAGTCGCCATAGTCGGGCCTCATACTTATAAAAGATCAACTTGAATAAGCGATTTCTGTGCCAATGTGACATTTTTATTAAAACGTTTTAATTTTCAATGGCTTACAGGATTTTGTGTGAGGTTAGGCTGATAAAAAGGGAAATTTGACAGGTTTGGATGCGAGTATAAGACTAAAGTGTCAGATTATTGAATGGTTGCACCGGAGTGATGAGCATTATTTTGACGCTTTTTGACTAGCTTGCAGTGATCCAAGCTAGTCGCCAATAAACGGCGCTTTATCCTTCGAATGTAAGCGCTTGGCCGTGAGTATCGTGGCCTGCATCGCTCATCAAATGAATGTATTCATCAACGATAGCATGCGGTGTTTTAACTTTTTCAGGATTTTCAGCAGGGTAAGCGGCCGCGCGCATGCCGGTACGAGTGCCGCCAGGGTTGTAGCTGTTCACACGAACTTGGCAGGTGTTTTCAAGTTCTGCGGCCATGGTTTGCATTAAACCCTCAATGGCGAACTTAGAGATCGCGTATGCCCCCCAGAATGCTTTACTTTCACGACCAACACTGGAAGAGGTGAAAATGATAGAAGCATGTTTGTTGCTGCTTTCTAACAAGGGTAATAGGGTGCGCGACATTAAAAATTGGCTGTTAACGTTAATGCTCATTACCTTGTTCCATGTTTGCCAGTTGTAATTGGCAATGGGCGTACGCTGCCCGAGCATGGCTGCGTTTAGTAATAAACCATCAAGCCTGCCAAACTCTTTTTCTATCATGTCTCGTAACTGGAAATAGGCCTCTTCTGGTGCTGTCTCTAGGTCAAACGCTACAATAACAGGCTCAGGTAAGCCTTGAGTCATAAAGTCATCATAAATGGCGTTTAATTTATCCTCAGTACGAGCGAGCATGATTACAGTGGCGCCTGCTTGGGCAAAACCATAGGCGGCAGCCTCACCGATACCGTAACTTGCGCCAGTGACTAAGATAATTTTGTCTTGTAGGGAGTGTTGGGTCATAACGTTTTCCGCAAATATTAACGTTCGGCCGCTTGCGGCGAATGCTTGCCGTTTTGCTGACGTAAAAGTGTTTTTAATAGGGTGCTTAATTTTTCAGGTGATTCTACGCACCAATCAGCTTGCCAAGACTGGGCTTCATTAATGCTGTGAACATAACCGTAAGCCGCCGCAATGGTGGGCATTTTGGCGCGCTTGCCTGCCTCAATGTCACGAGCATGGTCGCCCACATATAGACATTGTTCGGGTGCTAGCTGAATTTCATCACAGGCTTTAAATAAAGGCTCAGGGTTTGGTTTGGTCTGAGTAACGTCATCCGGGCAAATAAGGGTGCTTATACGTTTTTCAAGCTTAAGGGCATTAAGTAATGCTTCACTATAAAGCCGAGGCTTATTCGTCACAATGCCCCATGGAATTTCATTATTTTCACACCAGCTTAATACGTCGTTTAAACCTTTAAAAAGGTGGCTCTTTCGCGCAATATTGGTGAGGTATAGGTCTAAAAATAATTGCTTCTTTTTTTCGAAGTCAGGGTGTGACTCTGTTATATCAAAACCGAGGGTGATCATAGCGCGTGCGCCATCACTTACCACTTTGCGTATTTCATTTGCAGGTAGTGGTGCTAAACCACTGTCGTGGCGTAAATCATTTAGGCAAAGAATAAAATCTTCAGCGGTATCAATTAAGGTGCCGTCTAAATCAAATAATACGCCATGATAAGTGGCTTGGTTGTTATGTGCTTGGCTCATACTAAGTAGGCTTACTGGTTTGCATTAGATAGTTTACATCGGTATCACGGCCTAGCTTGTAGGTTTTTGTGATGGGGTTGTAAGTCATGCCAATAAGTTCGCCAATAGTTAGGCCTGTGTTTCGAGCCCATGATGCAAGCTCGCTTGGGCGAATGAATTTTTTATAGTCATGAGTGCCTTTTGGTAGCATGTTAAGCACGTATTCAGCCCCCACAACCGCTAATAAAAAACTTTTAGGGTTACGGTTTAACGTAGAGAAAAATATTTGCCCGCCCGGCTTGCATAACTTATAACACGCTCGAATAATCGAGGCAGGGTCTGGTACGTGCTCTAGCATTTCAAGACATGTGACCACATCGAATGATTCAGGTTGTTGCTCTGCTAGTTCTTCGACTGGAATTTTTTTGTAATCAATATTTAAGCCGCTTTCTAAAGCATGCAGTTTGGCTATTTTTAGGGGCGCTTCGCCCATGTCAATGCCACTAACGGTCGCGCCGCGTTGTGCCATTGCTTCACTCAAAATACCGCCGCCACAGCCAACATCGAGTACGGTTTTACCTGCAAGTTTGGCATGCCCATCGATAAAGTTAGTTCGTAGTGGGTTGATGTCATGCAGGGGTTTAAATTCACTTTCTTTGTCCCACCAGCGACTTGCCAGTGCTTCAAATTTTGCGACTTCTGCGTGATCTACATTGCTCATAATATTACCTACGCCAAAATATAATATTTATTTACTGTCTTTTTTTGAACGAATTTTATCCGCCCAAGATTGCGCCATTTCAATGAGTTGTGATGTATTAAAATGACATAGCTGTTTGTTTTTAACCTGAAGCTTGCCCGCTACCCAAACGTGGTCAATTTGTGATGCGGATGCACTGTATACAATATGGGAAATAGGGTCGTAGACTGGTGTGCAAGCGATGTCATTAAAATCAAAACTGATTATGTCGGCTTGCTTGCCAATTTTTAAAGAACCTATTTCGTGCTCTTTTCCTAGGGCGATGGCGCCGTTGATAGTCGCCATTTTAATGGCTTCAATTGCAGGCAGGGCGCTTGCATTTTTAGCAACGCCTTTTGCTAGTAGTGCGGCTGTGTGCATTTCACTTTGCATGTCTAAATCATTATTACTAGCCGAACCATCTGTGCCTAGCGCAACATTAATACGCTTTTCTTGTAGCTCATGAACAGGGCAAAACCCGCTGGCTAATTTCAGATTGGATTCAGGGCAATGGATAATATGCACATTGTGTTCTTTAAAAATGTGCTGATCAATTTCATTGGCTTGAGTTACGTGCACAGCTTGAACATCAGGTCCCCAAAAGCCTAAATCTCTTAAGCGCTCACTTGGACGTTGTCCCGTTTTTTCGACAGCATCGAGTACTTCAAACTCTGTTTCATGTAAGTGAATTTGAATGGGCATGCTGAGTTGGTCGGCAAGTGATCGTACTTTTTTGATTGGTTCGTCGCTGACGGTATAAGGCGCGTGAGGGCCAAAGCCAATATTAATTAATGGGTGGTGCTTGAATGTATCGTGTGCGTGAACGATTTTTTCAATATATTCATCCGGGCCACTGCCATAGGGTGTTGGGAAATCCAGTACGGGGCCATAAAAAATACCGCGCATGCTATATTCAGCCGCTACGTCAGCCGCTACTTCTGGGAAAAAATACATGTCAGAAAAACAGGTTGTGCCGCTTTTTAGCATTTCGGCGATGGCAAGCTTAGTACCGTCTGCGACAAACTCAGGGCTCACCCATTGGCCCTCAGCTGGCCAAATATGATCTTCTAACCATGTCATAAGAGGCAGGTCATCAGCGAGCCCTTTAAATAAATTCATGGCTGCATGGCCGTGGCAATTTATAAACCCAGGCATGATCAATTGATTTTCTAGGAGCAGTTCGTCTGCACTTGAATATTTTGAGCGAGCTTGTGAGGTTGGCAATATATCTTTGATTGTATTTTGTTCGATTACTAAGCTGTGATCGATCAATAAATCATCACCTTCAAGCGTTAGAATCCACTTAGGAGTAATTAAGCTCAATTGATGTGTCGTCATGCGCAACCCCTTTGATTAAAAAGTGAACGTAATTGAGTAAAGTGCTGCCAGTATAACTGAAAAGCCAGATTTTTGGCCCTTTTGATTAGTGGTAATACTTTCATTTATGGTAAAGTGGCAGGCTTTATTGGGGCCTGCAAGAGCGCCGATAAGAGAGTGATTAGACTCATTATTTGAGTGGCTCTTGTTATATAACAATAACGCCGAGTAAATTGGCGGAAGAATAAAGGATGCCTGCATGGGTGATTTAAGCAAACAGATCCTGCCCGTTAATATTGAAGACGAGCTGAAACAGTCCTATATGGATTACGCCATGAGTGTAATCGTAGGCCGAGCTCTGCCTGATGTTCGCGATGGTTTAAAACCTGTTCACCGCCGTGTTTTACACGCAATGAATGTTTTAGGTAATGACTGGAACAAGGCCTATAAAAAATCTGCCCGTGTTGTGGGCGATGTAATCGGTAAATACCACCCGCATGGTGATAGTGCGGTTTATGACACGATTGTTCGTATGGCCCAGCCATTTGCGATGCGTTACATGCTGGTAGATGGTCAAGGTAACTTCGGTTCGGTGGATGGTGATAGCGCGGCTGCAATGCGTTATACCGAAGTGCGCATGAATAAATTGGCCCATGAAATGCTGGCCGATATTGATAAAGAAACCGTCGATTTCGTTGATAACTATGACGGTACTGAACAAATTCCTGATGTTTTACCAACACGAGTACCAGCCCTGCTGGTTAACGGCTCTAGCGGTATTGCGGTTGGTATGGCGACAAACATTCCTCCACACAATCTAACAGAAGTACTGAATGGTTGTTTGGCACTTATTGAAAATCCTGATTTAACCATTGATGATTTGATGCAGTATATTTCAGGCCCTGATTTTCCAACGGCTGCTTTAATTAATGGTCGTGACGGCATTGTTGAAGCGTATCGTACTGGTCGTGGTCGTGTGCAAATGCGTGCTCGCCATCACTTTGAAATGGATGATAAAAACGGTAAAGAGTCGATTATTTTTACTGAAATCCCTTATCAGGTGAACAAGGCTCGCTTAATCGAAAAAATTGCGGAACTTGTAAAAGATAAAAAATTAGACGGCATTACTGAGTTGCGTGACGAGTCTGATAAAGACGGCATGCGTATTGTAGTAGAGCTGCGTCGTAATGAAGTGCCTGAAGTTGTTTTGAATAATTTGTTTGCACAAACGCAATTACAAACTGTGTTTGGTATTAACACGGTAGCCTTGGTTGATGGGCAGCCAAGAATCCTCAATCTTAAGGATATGCTTGAGGCGTTTGTTCGTCATCGTCGCGAAGTGGTTACGCGTCGTACTATTTTCGAATTGCGCAAAGCGCGCGAGCGTGGGCATATTTTAGAAGGCCTGACAGTTGCGCTTTCAAATATTGATCCTGTTATTGCTGCGATCAAGTCTTCACAAGGTGCTGCTGAAGCGAAAGAGAAATTAGTGAGCACCCCTTGGCAGCCAGGTGATGTGCTTGAAATGCTTGAACGTGCCGGTTCTGATGCTTGTCGCCCAGACCATCTAGAGGCTCAGTATGGCTTCCGCGATGGCCAGTACTATATGTCACCTGTTCAAGCGCAAGCTATTTTGGATATGCGTTTGCAGAAGTTGACGGGCTTAGAGCACGAAAAACTGATTGACGAATACAGAATCAAAGTTGAAGAAATTGCCGAATACTTGGATATTTTGGCGAGCCAAGAGCGGCTAATGGGTGTGATTCGTGAAGAGCTAGAAAATATTCGTAGTGAATATGGTGATGAGCGTCGTACTGAAATTGTAGCAACTCGTC
The DNA here is from genome assembly GCA_034111105.1 of Bermanella sp. Taxonomy (GTDB): domain Bacteria; phylum Pseudomonadota; class Gammaproteobacteria; order Pseudomonadales; family Oceanobacteraceae; genus Bermanella. The sequence continues at coordinate 70,908 of JAWUXY010000077.1, forward strand.
GTCACTTAACGCTAGAAGATTTGATTGCTGAAGAAGACATGGTGGTTACTCTGTCTCACGGCGGTTATGCCAAGATCCAGCCAATTACGGATTATCAAGCGCAAAAACGTGGTGGTCGTGGTAAATCTGCTTCTGCTATTAAAGATGAGGACTTTATCGAGCATCTATTGATCGCCAGTACTCATGATACAATTTTGTGTTTCAGTAATCGCGGTAAGGTTTACTGGCTGAAAGTTTATGATATCCCTGTTGCGTCGCGTCAAAGTCGTGGTCGCCCGGTTGTGAACTTATTGCCGCTTGAGGCTGATGAGCGAATTACCACCATTCTGCCGATCCGTGAATATACTGAAGGCCATTATATTTTCATGGCGACCGAAAAAGGTACGGTTAAGAAAACTGATTTGACGGCGTTCTCGCGTCAGCGCTCAAGTGGTTTGATTGCGCTTGAATTGGATGACGACGATACCCTGATGGGCGCTGCTATTACTGATGGTACGAAAGATATTCTATTGATGAGTGACGGTGGTAAAGCCGTTCGTTTTGCAGAAGAAAATGTCCGTAAGATGGGTCGTACTGCCCGTGGTGTGCGTGGTATTAAATTAGCGGATGGCCAGAAAGTTGTTTCTCTCATTATTCCTGAAGAAGGCGGCACCTTACTGACCGCTAGTGAAAAGGGTTACGGTAAGCGTACTGATATTACAGAATTTCCAACCAAAGGCCGTGGCACTCAAGGTGTTATTGGTATGGTTGTGAATGATCGTAATGGTAAGTTAGTGGGTGCTGTTCAAGTTCATAACGGTCATGAGATTATGCTGATTAGTGATCAAGGGACGCTTGTTCGTACTCGCGTAAGTGAAGTGTCTACACTTGGACGTAATACTCAAGGTGTTACCTTGATTAAAGTACAAGAAGGTGAGCGTTTAGTGGGCGTTGCACCGATTTTAGATGTAGATGATGACCTTGATTCAAATTTACTTGCTGATACAGAAGAAGTTAATAATTCTGATGTTGGCACCGATACAGATGTGCAAGAGGATGCTGGTGAATGAGTGACGGGCAGAAAATAGTTGCTGAATCTCAAGATGTTAACTCTATAAGGGATGATGAGATCGATTTGTTTGATCTCTGGGATGACATAGTTGAAGAAAAGCTTTGGGTTTTTATTGGTTTCTTTGCATGTGTGCTGTTTGCGGCTTTATATCTGTTTAGGGCAACTGAGGTATTTCAGACGCAAGTTGTAATTAAGCCTGCATCTGCAAATAGTGTTGTTGAATTAAATGCACCGCAATTTACGCATCACATTTATAGAGGGAAGAGTGTACCTTCTCAAATTCAGATTATGTATTCTAAAACGGTAGAGGAGGCATTTTCTGATGCGCGTTCAGCCATGCTATCAAAAGAATATCGTCGTAACTTTTATCAGGCGTATTTAGATGAAATTAAATCTGTTGAGGGTGTATATAACGAGGGTTTGACGGAAGCTCAAAACTTTGCAAGCTTTGATCGGTTGTTTTCGTCAAAAGTATCCGGAGATAAGGATGTTGAAACGTTTCTGCAGGTGAGTTTTGAGTTGTCTGATGCGCAAAAGGCAGCCGATTTATTAAATGCATACACTGAATTCTCACTTGCTGCTAAGTTAGGTGATATTAAGGATACCATTGATAGCAAGATTGCAGCTCAAGTCGGTAAATTTGAGTATGATGCAATGCAGTTGCGTGAGCAGTATAAAGGAGAGCAGACTCGTCGAAATTTAATGCTGAATGAAGCTTACTCGATTGCTCGGGCAGTGGGGCAGACTGAGCCTTTGTTTAGTAAAAGTGAAATTGTTGGTACATATGAGCCGCCTCTTTATATGTTTGGTACCAAAGCACTACGCGCTGAAGAAAAGGCAATTAAAGGGCGCCAGAATCTAGCAAAAGAGCTTCCTCACGGGGAGGATCATTTTATTGATGAGCTGCCAGGCTTGTTATTTAAAATAGATCAGCTGAAATCCCTTGAGATTGATTATGCAAAAGTTAATTTAGCCGTTGTTGATGAGCAGGCGATTGTTCCAGTAGGTGCTATCAAGCCTAAAAAAATATTAGTTATGGCCTTGGCATGTGTAGCAGGCGGCTTTGTTGGTTTAATGATGGCGTTGTTGGTGGCAT
>JAWUXY010000078.1:0-7697 GCA_034111105.1 Bermanella sp.
TATGAGGCGCCACTTCAAATACCGTACCTAAATTCACCACTTCGAACTGCGCGTTTAGCTGACGCGCCAATACCGAAATGGCGGCGCCGCCTTGAGCAAAATTTTTGATCATCTCGGTGGTGACAGCCTGCGGAAACGCCGACACACCTTGATTGGCAACACCATGATCACCCGCAAAAATACTGATAAAAATTTTATTTAACTCAGGGTGCACCTGCCCTTGGCAACCCGCCAAACGAGTCGCCACTCGTTCTAATTGCCCAAGTGCTCCGGGCGGTTTTGTGAGCGTTAGTTGATACTGTTGAGCTTGCTGCTCAACCTCACTATGAATAGTGGCGGCGTTATGTAAATACCAAGCCATGTTAGATCCTTAGAATACTAATGATAAAACCCATCTTTTTATGGGTTTGATTTAACAACCATCGGAATGCCCGCCACCATGAGCGTCACCTCATTGGCCTGTTTAGCGATTTGCTGATGCAAGCGACCCAAGTTATCCACATAACGTCGAGATAACTCCCCCATAGGCACAACGCCCATGGTAATTTCATTTGAAACTAAAATAACCAACCCTTGAGCTTGTTTAAGGGCGCTCAGTACGGCGTCCACTTCTGTGGATAAATCTAACTCATGATGCATGACATTCATTAACCATAATGTCAGGCAGTCTACTAAAACAACGTTATCAGGCTGGCTGTAAGTGGTAATAACATCGGCTAACGCTAAAGGTTCTTCAAGGGTATGCCAATGATCAGGCCGATCGCGTTGATGTTGAGCGATACGTTCATTCATCTCGCCATCAAGCGCTTGTGCTGTGGCCACATAAGTGACGCCGCTATTGGCCTGCTTAGCGAGAGATTCACCATAGCCGCTTTTACCTGAACGAGCGCCGCCTAAGATCAAATGCACAGAAGGTTGAGTGATTATCGCCATGTTTTTGTCATTATGAGTGAAAGGACTAATCTTATAAGGTATAGACAGCAGGGGCCAGTCAGATGAAAGATCAACGCCAATTTACCCGTAAATCACTGCAGTGCATGGTATCGGTTTTTAATGAACAAGGATCCTCACTGGGCAATCTAGTGGATTATTCAGACGGTGGCGTCATGATCGCCAGCTACCAAGCCATCAACGTTGATCAAACCATTGAATGCACCATGGTCGACTTACCAAATAACATTGGTCGCAAACGCACAGGAAAAATCACACTGCTGTGCGTGTGGAGCAGCCAACTCACGAACACACTATTTGGCAGTGGTTTTAAATTAACAAACGCAGATGAACAAGCCAAACTCATGTTTACAAGTTATGATGCGGACCTAGAATCATAACGTGTAGCGCGATTTTTTATGAACACCTCCCCTGTTTTACTCGGCATTGACCTTGGCGGCACTAAAATTGAAATCATTGCTTTAGATACAGCAGGTCAAAGCCTTCACCGCACTCGTACAAGCACGCCTCAACATGATGACCCCGCACAACAATACAATTTAATTATCCAACAAATTGCACAACTGGTTTTTGATTGCGAATCCGCTATTGGCGCAAACACTTGCCCCGTTGGAATTGGCATTCCCGGTAGTGAGTCACTCATTAGCGGACTCATTAAAAACGCTAACACCACCTGCTTAATCGGCAAGCCATTTCGCCAAGACCTTTCGGATCATTTAAAACGCCCGATAAAATTAGAAAATGATGCGAATTGTTTTGCTTTAAGTGAAGCCATTGATGGCGCAGGCAAAAGTGAGCCTAGCGTGTTCGCCGTTATCTTAGGCACTGGCGTGGGCGGCGGCTGGGTTATTAATAAGCAGCTCATCGTCGGCCCTAATCATATTTGCGGTGAATGGGGCCATAACCCACTACCATGGGCCGATAACAACGATGAACCCAAACAAATATGTTACTGCAAAAAACAAGGCTGTATCGAAACCTACTTGTCTGGGCCGGGCATGAGCAAACAAACCGCCCTGCAATTTAATGTAAACATGAGCAGCCAAGACATAATGACTCAACGTAACACTCACCCAGATGCACAAGAAAGTTACCAGCGATACATACGCCGGCTCGCCAAAAGCTTAGCGAGCGTCATCAATATAATGGACCCAGAGATTATTGTATTAGGTGGCGGGCTATCAAACATTGCTAGCCTATATCAGGATGTGCCGAAAATTTGGGGCGAGTATGTATTTAGTGATGATGTAAAAACAAAGTTGGTTAAAAACCAGTATGGCGACTCCAGCGGTGTACGTGGAGCCGCTTGGCTTAATCGATATTAAAAACCAGCAAATACGGTTAAACAGGCCACCGCCAACAACCAAATAATGGCACAACGCTGCATTAGTTGATTACTTTCTTCTAACTCGGCCACCGCTTGAGTACAGTCAAAGTTAGTATCTGTACGCTCATCATGCTTAAACATGGTTTCGTGCAGCACTGTTTGGCTAGGGCTTTCAAAATCTAACATGAAGCGGCTTGCCGTGGTAAAGCTTTGCACAAAGTCGCCTGCTAACGCGATGCTCACTGCGAGCAATCTCACAGGGGCCCAAGCCAATGCATGCAATAAACTTTTCGCCCATAATGCTTTCGACTGTGTATAAAACCAAAACGTTAATAAACACAGCAATGCACCACTGACACCTGCCACTAAAAACCAAAACGCAAAAATAAAAAAGCGTTTAAACCAAGCCATCACAATCGCTTCTTGCACATTTTGATGCAATTGCAGTGGCGTTTGGCTCTGTGCTTGCTCCTCTACATTTAAAAACTGCTGCGCACAATGATAAGCCGCTTGATAATCCTGACGTCCCCAGCAACCTTTGTAATCTTTAAAGCGCGAACTAAAGTCATCGCGGCCTAAAATGTATAAAAACAACAAAACCTGCAACACAATGGAGATTACACTGCCAACCACACCATACAAATAAGACAGGCCAAAACCAATCGCAATACAAGGCAGCCCGACAAGTAACGCATATGATAATACTTGGCCTTTGACGCTCATTTCCTCCAACTTAAAGGGCTTGAGCAAACGAAGATACCACGCATTATTGCGTTGATAGCCCTGATGTTTTGTTTGACGCTGTAACAGAACCGTAAACAGCAACACAATAAACTTCATGAATTATCTTCTTTAATAAGTTGTTTAAAATAGGCCCAGTCAAAGCTTGGCCCTGGATCCGTTTTGCGCCCAGGGGCAATATGGTTGTGACCCACGATTCGGTTTGCCGTGATCTCAGGATAATACTGGCATAAGCAATCCGTTACGTCAGCTAACCTTTGATACTGCTCTTGAGTATAGGGCACGTCATCCGCCCCCTCTAACTCGACTCCAATGGAAAAATCATTGCAGTTTGTCTCTCCCTCATATTCACTGACACCGGCATGCCAAGCGCGCTCGTTAAATGGCACAAACTGAACCATCTCTCCGTCACGCTTAATAAGCAAGTGAGCACTTACTTTCAAATCTTTAATCTCATCAAAATATGGGTGCACAGAGCAATCTAACTGATTACAAAAAAAATCTTGAATGTAAGCGCCACCAAACTGCTTTGGCGGCAAACTGATGTTGTGCACCACTAACATAGAGACAGCACCAGATGGCCTTCGATTATAATTCGGTGAAGGCTGCCAATACGCGCCTGTTAACCTGTGATTGTGTATTTCCACTGTCCAATATTACCACCCCAAATAAACGCCAAGCATTGATGAATTTAAATGATTTAGCAAGACACCCTGCATAACACGCTTTAGTAAGCTCCCACAACCAACCCAGTCTTCTGTTTTACGCCCAGACAAGTGCACTCAAGGACCTTTCAGTATAAAATCCTGCTTTTTAAGGTGTATGGCGTTGGCTAACTCAGTAAATAAGGCCTTGCAACGTAACACAGCACCCTTAAGGTGCTACATCTGTTAAGCCACATTTATTTAGGCAGCGGCCATACAGACCATAAATCAGCGCTCACAACCCAATTACTAAAAAGCAGTATGACCATGAACCTAACCCACACACAGATTCAAGCCGACATTAAACAAGGCGTACAACTCGCATTGGCTGAAGACATTGGTTCTGGCGACATTACGGCACAGCTTATACCAGCAGACAAACATAGCCACGCCCGCATCATCAGCCGTGATGACGCCACCATTGCTGGTTGTGCATGGGTAGATGAAGTATTCAAGCAACTTGATTCAACGGTCGAGGTCATTTGGCATGCCCAAGATGGACAGCACGTACAGGCAAACGACACCTTATTTGAATTAAAAGGCCCATCCCGCAGCTTGTTAACAGGCGAGCGCACCGCACTGAACTTCCTGCAAACGCTATCAGCCGTCGCAACCAAGTGCACTCATTACAGCCAGCAAGTAAAACACACCCAAGTAAAACTGCTCGATACACGCAAAACCATACCAGGTATGCGTAACGCACTTAAATACGCAGTGACACAAGGCGGCTGCTTTAATCACCGTATTGGCCTATATGATGCGTTTTTAATCAAAGAAAATCACATCAATGCCTGCGGCTCGATTAAACAGGCCATTGAACAAGCAAAAATAATTGCACCAGGCAAACCAGTAGAAGTTGAAGTTGAAGGCTTTGAGGAGCTAAACCAAGCACTAGACGCGGGCGCTGACATCATCATGCTGGATAACTTTTCAATCGAAGAGACCAAACAAGCCGTTGAGCACGCCAATGGCAAAGCAAAACTAGAAGCCAGCGGTAACATCACCGATAAAACCTTGGTGAATATTGCTGAAACCGGTGTGGATTATATTTCTATTGGTACATTAACCAAAGATATCAAAGCGGTGGATTTGTCCATGCGCATGGTTTGATGCCCCATTTTCAAGATTGAACTGAAAAACGCCTCTACAGCATTATTTTCTCAAAAAACTGGCCAAATAGACGCTGCTTGTCGCTAGGTGACATTTTTTGTCACCCTGCAAATTGACACCTTTGCTCACTTTACAAACGAATGTGATGGAGTGCTCACTTTATGAGCATTTCTTTACTGGTTTTGCGACTGTTGCGTCTTTATTTTGACATGAAAATCATGAATACTATGCGCCATCAGTTGGCACAAGACCTGCTGTAGTAAAATTAATAATAAGGCTGTTCTAACAGCTAGATTATACACAAACTAATAAATTATGTGGAGCGGTCTACTATGAAAGGTCAAAAAGGTTTTACCCTTATTGAATTAATGATTGTTGTAGCAATCATCGGTATTTTGGCATCTGTTGCGATTCCTGAGTATCGTAACTACATTACTCGTGCTGAAGCCACTAAATCAGTTGGCGCTGCTCGTCAAGGTCAATTAGCTATTACTGAATTCACATCTGTTATTGGCGAACTTCCTGACAATGCTACTCGTGGGCGTTTGTCTGAATTTGGTGTAACTGCTGCTGGCCCAACTGATAGTATTATCACAAAAGGTAACGGTGTCGAATCAATCACTATTGCAGATAGTGGCAACCTTGTTATTACGTATTCTTCTGTTGCTGATGGTGGCAATGCCCAAATCGCATCAAAAATACTTCAGTTGAAACCTACACTTTCAGCTACTGGTGAAATTACATGGGCCGTTGACCCTGATACATCCTTAACAACTATTGAAAAAGATTTCTGGCCTAAACTATAAGTTTTTGCTGTAAATCAAAAACCCGCCTTGAGCGGGTTTTTTTATACCTATTGAACGCACAACTCATAATTCACTCCTGTTAGGGAAATTCCACTTACAACACTGTTTAAATCTGCTAAACGCGGTATCATTACACGCAAATTACAACAAGAATGCTCGTATTATGTCCAATCTCAGTGGCATCGCTCGTCAGTTTGTTGAGCGAAAATTAATTAATGAACAGCAAGCAATATCTTTAATCGCCGATGCAAATAAAGAGCAGCGCTCTTTTATTATGCACAGTTTATTATCAGGTATATGCAAACATAAAGATGTTGCACTATTGATTTCTGATGAGTTTGGCCTGCCTTATCTTGATCTTGCGGCAATGGATCCAGAGCACTTTGCTTTAGAGTTAGTTAGCACCGACTTACTGGAAAAACACAAGCTACTGCCCATATTTAAACGTGGAAACCGATTGCATGTCGCCCAGGCTGACCCTTCAAATATGTCCGCTTTAGATGATGTTAAATTCGCTACCGGTATGACGGTAGATGCCACTATCGTTGAATATGACAAACTCAACATTATCTTAGAAAAACTACAGGCAGGCAGTACCTCTTTTGATGACCTAGGTGCAGACTTGGACCTAGAAGACAATGAACCTCAAAAGAAAGAAAATGAGGACGATAGTACTGGCGACGAAGCCCCCATTGTTCGGTTTATCAATAAAATGCTACTGGATGCCATTAAAATGGGGTCATCCGACTTACACTTTGAACCTTATGAAAAGCGCTATCGCGTACGCTATCGTACGGATGGCGTATTACACGAAGTAGCATCACCTCCGATTAATCTTTCCCACAAGATTGCTGCCCGTTTAAAAGTCATGTCTCAAATGGACATATCAGAGCGCCGCGTCCCACAAGACGGTCGCATCAAAATGAAGATATCAAAAAACAAATCCATTGATTTCCGCGTTAATACACTGCCTACCCTTTGGGGTGAGAAAATCGTACTGCGTATTTTAGACCCATCCAGTGCCCAACTGGGAATCGATGCTCTAGGTTATGAGCCAGAACAGAAAGAGCTCTACATGAATGCCTTATCACAACCTCAAGGCATGATACTTGTAACGGGCCCCACAGGCTCAGGTAAAACAGTATCCTTGTACACAGGGTTAAACATTTTAAACGTTGAAGGTACTAATATATCTACTGCCGAAGATCCTGTAGAAATAAACCTTGAAGGCATCAACCAAGTAAACGTAAACGCCAAAGTGGGCTTAGATTTCGCTGAAGCTCTGCGTTCATTCTTGCGTCAAGACCCAGATATTGTCATGGTAGGTGAGATTCGAGATTTAGACACTGCAGGTATCGCTATAAAAGCCGCACAAACGGGACATTTAGTATTATCAACACTCCACACCAATAGCGCACCAGAAACCCTAACACGTTTAGCCAATATGGGGGTTCCTGCCTTTAACATCGCAACCTCAGTAAGTTTAATCATTGCTCAACGACTTGGCCGTCGACTGTGCAGTATTTGCAAAACGAAAGCAGATATCCCGAGTGAAGCATTAAAAGAAGCAGGGTTCACGAATAAGATGCTAAATGAGGCTACACTGTTTAAACCCGTTGGTTGTGACGCCTGCAGTGGCGGTTACAAGGGACGTGTCGGTATTTATGAGGTGGTTCGCATCACTGATGCCATCTCTCGTATTATTATGGAAGGCGGTAATGCGATACAAATTGCTGATGTAGCACGCGAAGAAGGCTTTAATAATTTAAGAACATCCGCTCTCATGAAGGTTGCACAGGGGATTACTAGCCTTGAAGAAGCTAACAGAGTGACATCAGGGTAGTAGGTATTCAATATGGCTAAAACAAAAACACTCACCTTCCAATGGGAGGGAGTCAACAAGCGCGGGCAAAAAATCGATGGGGAAGTGCTGGGTGAAAACTCAGCAATAGTTAAAGCCCAGTTGCGAAAGCAAGGGATTATCCCTAAAAGAATTCGCCGAAAGTCCGAAGGCCTATTTGGAATGGGAGGTGGCGGAGGTGGCCGATCAAAGAAGAT
>JAWUXY010000079.1:0-11981 GCA_034111105.1 Bermanella sp.
GTGTTGAATTAGGGAAGCAGTTGGGCGACCAAGTGCACTCAGCATTATTGAATGAAGCGGAAGAGGGTGTTGAAGATAAATTTGATGCTTCAACAGCGGGTTTGATCAAAGCCTTTCGCAGTATGAAAAATAAACTTTAATTGTATTAGTTCAGACTAGATCCGACATATCTTCTTTGAAAAGAGAGAGTTACCCGTTTTGATATTGGTGTCGAATCAATAACCAAAACAAAATGCAACTCTCATACTAACAATCCCATCATTAAACACAAGCCGGTTTACTCAATCTTGCTGAAGAACTCGGTAATGTGTCTAAAGCTTGTAAGGTCATGGGTGTCTCTCGTGCCACTTTTTATCGTTATCAGTCATTGGTAGAGGATGGTGGCATTGACGCTTTCATCAATAATACCTGAAGGTCCCCTTATATTAAAAACCGTGTAGATGATGCTACTGAGCAAACATCATCGCCTATGTCATTGATCAGTCAGCCCACAGTCGGCATCAAACTAGTAATGAATTACGTAAAATAAGCGTGTTTGTATCTTGCAGTGGCGTGCGATCTATTTGAGTTAGGCACAATTTAGAAAATTTCAAACAACGCCTCAAAGCCTTGGAAGAAAAAGTGGCTAAAGACGCTATTGCTTTGTGTGATGCGTAAGTGGCAGCGCTAGAAAAGAAAAAATACGATGACGAGGCTTGTGGTGAAATTGAAACCGCGCACCCAAGTTACTTGGGCTCTCAGGGCACTTTTTATGTGGGTAACTTATAAGGCGTGGGTCGTATTTACTAGTAAACCTTTGTCGGCACTTATAGCAAAGTTGCGTTCTGTAAACTCTACACAACCAAGACGTCTGGCATACTTAATGATAAAGTAGAAGCCGCAAAATTAGTTCTCGACCAAGGCTATTCAGTAAAAGAAACCACTCAAGCTATGGGCCCTGGCCTTTCAACACTAGACAAATGGGTTCGCAAATTAAAAAATGAACGTGATGGGCAGTTAACACCAGGTAATCCAATCACGCCTGAACAACGAGAAATTGCTAAGCTTAAAAAATAAGTTAAACGATTAGAGCTTGAGAAAGAAATATTAAAAAAGGCTTCAGCTCTCTTAATGTCCGACAGCATGAACGGTTTACGCTAGCCAAACAGCTTAAAGGAGCTTACAAGGTCACTGACTTATGCCAAGCCTTCAGTCTTTATCGAAGCAGTTTTAATGACTGGATTAAGCGTAAAAAATTGATTAATCCTGATAGGGTTAAACAAGTAGCAATAGTTAAGCGCATTTTTTATTTAAGGGGGGATTACCCTCCCTCGGGCATGCAGGGTGTCAATTTTCCAGTGCCCCTTGTTTTTTCGAGTTTCTACACTTAATTGTCGCTCACTTATATGACGCTTGTTCGCTAATCTGCCCATACTATCATAGGCTTTATAACGTTTAGGGCGCTGCTTTGAACATTGACTCAGGTGGTAGCCACAAACTTCCTTCCTCTACTTTGTCCCGTCAAATGTATTGGTAAATTTTTTTGTGACTCATGCGACGTTTCATTAAGCGATTATGATGTGTGGTCAGTGATTTGTTCAGGGGACCATTTTTTCTCAATAGCTTGCGAACGATAAGGAAATCTTGATCGATATAATGCTTGTTTATTCGAGACCGGCTTCGCCTTGCACGTGTCCTTCTTTGAACCTTTAAAGGTCTGTAAGCACCATCTGTTACATGACAACGGTTTCGTTCTAGCTCTCTGTACAGCGATGGCGACACATTATGCTAGCTATTGCCTGAATAGATAGGCCTTTCTGTGATAGTGTTGAAAAAGTTACCCTTTCTTCATAGGTGAGCTGTTGGTATTCATATTAGTTTTCAACTTCTTGGCGGGAGTGAAAAGTAATGAATATTACAGCTTATATTTCTTTTTTTAAAAAGTGTCGAACTTAGTTTATGAATTCAGCGCGTATAACAAGCACTTTTAACGAAACAAAAACAGTTGGTTACGTTTCGCCTTGCTACACATTGTAGCCAACAATTTTTCCCGCTTAAGTGGACGTTATGTGTCAAAATGGAATTAGCCTCAGATAGAGCACTACAGCAAGAAATAATTTTCTAGCAGTTTTTGAAGCGTTTTAGTTAACTTTCATTATTTATGTACTAGTATTTATTAAAAATCATCGGGAGATAAGATTATGTACTTTCAAAGCTCACTTTTAGTAATAATTAAACAGATATCTCTAATTCTGCTGAGCTGCTTTATGCTGGCTGCCCTCTAGAAGACGGAGATAAGGGTAAGTCTGGTGTTGATGGAATTAATTGTTGGGATATAAACTCTAATCAGACCAATGATCCAGAGGAAGACATCAATGTTGATGGTTTATGGAATGTTGATGATTGCTCACCTCAAAAGCAAACTGCGCAGAATCCCGATGTTGAATTAAATCATCAGCATTTTTGTGAAGCATTCGCAAACTTGGCGCAATACCCAGCTGGCTGCCCATCTGCTGGCCACACTAATCCTATTGGCACTCTTACTAAAATTGGGGGAATGTTAGACGACGGTTCAGGACAAGCAGCGGTTAGCTGTGATTTTGCTCCGAATAATGGGCCTTTAAGTCTTGAGTTAAAAAATGGAGCATACTACTGGTCTTTAGAAGGTAGTTTTATCGCTGACGTGACAGTTATAGCATTTGAAGATGAGTTAGGTAGTAATAGTTGTTTTAACCTTTGCCAGTCAGACACAGAGTGTGTTGCGTCTTTAGCTAAATCAAGGCAGCTACCTACTGCAAGTATAGTATACGACTGTAGCATTTTTTATCATTCCGATACTGTGCAACCTTACGAAGTGTTGTGTGGCAATAGTTTGGTTGGGTGTGGTGCTCCTGATGGAGCGTTGGCTTGCCCCTAAAACATAGCAAGTAAAGGCACAGTACACTGAACTTCCCCCGATAATGTGGGCATCTTTAAATAACCTAAAGGTGTCTCAATGCCAAAATATAATAATTCCAGAAAAACTTGGTTTTACTCAGATGAGTTTAAAATAAAAGCTGTAAAGTTAAACTATTAACTTGTCATTCAAAGTAAGCCAGTTGCTCATGGATCAAAGTAGATTATTTAACAAAGCTAGGCAGCAGACAACGTCTATCGCATCATCTCTCATGCTTTGCAATTTTTCTCAATACCGCTTTTTCGATATGAACCTAACCTCTAGGCGTAACGTTTACCGCTGATATTCAATTCATATGTAGTGCTTTTTATATTGATTCTCTCGTGTTATTCAAGATGAATCAAGGGTCTGGCTGTGTGTTAGAGAGCTTAGGTATCGTCTTAAAATGTATTTTATCGCTAGCGATTTAAAATAATTGTTTCTAATTTAAATTACTTTTATTTTGTATGCAGTTCAGCCAAACTTCTGGGTTTTTTTTATTCCTGATTTTTATTTTTTATTTTTTGCAACGAAATCACCGTTTTGGTTACTTAATTAGAACCTAGTGATAGGCGATTATGAAGCTGTGGCTTTATTTGTCTGTTTTTCTAAATTCAGTACTTATTAAATACGGTAAATTCTCATGATTGTTGCAAGTGATCAAGTAAACCAATGGCTCAAAGAAGTTGACCCAAGTTTAACGTTAAATGAAACGGGTAAGTTGTTTCTAACCAGTGAAAGTGGTGTAGAGATTGTCGTTGCAGCGGTAGATGCTAGTGGCCATCTCATTATTAATAGCGATATTTTTAAAATACCGGCTGAAAATAAAGAGGCCCTATTTGAAAAGGCATTAGCGTTTAACTTGTATCAAGATAAAACCATGGGGGGATCTATATCCATTGATCCAATTAGCAATGCTCTATGTTTAAGTTTGTCTTTACACGTTGAGCAACTAGACAGTGTGCTGTTTCAAAATAGTCTCCAAAACGTCATATCTGTCACAAATAAGTTGAAAGAGTCGCTAGCAAATTTAGGTGGGGCAGTTGAATACGTTTCTGAACCTCACTCTTCGTCTAATGCTGTAAATGCAATGTTTGTGTAATTAAAAAGAAACAAGAGTGAGGAGAAACTTATGATTGCACAAGCTTATGTAAAGCCTACAACGACAGATGCTGCCGGCACTCTTTTAGGGGCAAACCTAGCAGATGTTAGGGGGAAAGTATTAGACCATTTAGAAGATATTTCAAAGGCCCCTGAACGTCGTTTGACAGCCGTACCTGGTGCATTGCAAGCAGTGACACAAGCGACAAGCGGGTATGAAGAGCTGCATGAACAAACGGGTAAAGGTATATCACAATCAGTGGATGAAGTGTTGGCGTTTTTACGAGGTAGAGTTGATGAAAAATACGGTCTTGAATCATTTAATAAAATAGATAATGGCATGACGGAAGGTGAGAAACTGAAATTCGATGCTACTGTAGACCAAATAGTTACTGATCCCAAAAACGATGTAAAAACGAAAGATCAAGCCATAGCACTTCTGCTTTCAAAAGTTGTTAACGCAAGTTTAGAGTCTAGGTCATTTCAATACTATCAATTAGCGACGTTTACACGGCTGTTGGATTTCGTACAGCAACAAATAGGTGGTGAAAGTGGCGAGTCTGTATTAAATACACTCATGACTTGGGCCGATAACGGTAAGTACTCGCACTATGTTTCGGCTTCACCGGAAGGACAAAATCGAGCCGCTACCGATAGTCCGCTACATGCGATTCAACTTGTTATGGAGCGAGTAGAGGCTGATCTACAAAGGGGTGATCAAATATCTCCTGCAACTGCTAGAGATATGGCAGGGCTAACCACTATTATTGCATCTATATTTAGCTCAGACATGAAGGCCAATGCAACAGAAAGGGGGTTGAATGCAAAAGCCCCCGCTGAATTGGCTGAAGGCCGACCGGGGCTGAACCTAAAAACCGCGATGAGCTTTATGACGGGTACAAATTACGGTAGCACTTACTCCGAAGTGGCTGGGGGAGAAGATCATGGTGCCTATCCTTCTTCACCATTTGGCCCATCTATGACGGCGTTTAGGGCGGTTCGCTTTATTGAAGTGGTATTAGGTGGTAGTCGACAGGAGCAGGCGGTTTATGCTGCGACGCAAGGGAACGATTGGGATGTCAATTCTCAAAGTGGTGGCAAATATGCCACTGATGTATTTAGTGCTCACATGGGTGGCGCGCATTCCGTGTTTGAAGCATTAATGACAAAAGAAAACGCAGTGGGTTTTGAAGTTAACTTAGATACAACAAGGCAAACCTTAATGCGTTTATTTAGTGATGTAAATGTTGATGTCGTCAATGGCGAGGTTAATGTAGATCGTAACAATAAAGCTGGAATTGATATTGAATCAACCACTCAAGAAGGCGGTGTTTTGGAAGAAGATATTCAAACCGAAGCGCTTCAGGAAGACGCCACAGTCGACGCCAATAATGACGTCACGACAGAGCGTCAGGGAGTGGTTGCTGAGGAAGGTACAACAGTTTAGTCAATTTTTCATTGCATTAAATTATCACCTGGCCAAAGGGCAAGGTGATAATTTAATTGATTCGTTACCGATCATCTTAGTGGTAACTTTTTAAACGTGTAATTGACGTTTAATATAGATCCATCGTATTAACACCTCTTACAACCGTTACAATGTCATGACGTCGTTTAATATTTAAATCAGTATTTAAAGTAATATATTCAGAGTTAAGCCCTTGGGTCATTTTTCAATGCTGTTTATCGACCCTAGCCACCAGAAAAAAGGCATAGGTATGAGGCTCATGTTTTTGACTTTAACTTACGCTAGAGTTGATGCGGTAACAGTAAATGCTGTTTTGACCTCTGTTTCTGCCTATGAAAAATATGGTTTTGAGTGCAGCGGTGATGCATGATAGTCGTCAGGCTTGACCTATCAGCCGATGAAAGTTGGACTTAGTAAGTTAATGCAACCAGCAGAGGTTGATTAATGTGTTTGTTTTATTAAGGGTGAAACTATGAAAAATTAATACGGCGCTCGCATGTTTAATAAATACAAGGCAAGCACAGTTGCTTACTGGGTTTATTAAGCAGGTCTTATTTTTTGTAATAAATCTGTCATGTTATTGTTATATTGTTTAACGCGAACACAACAGATGCATATTGCATTGGGTAATAGCCTGTCAGTGTTGGTGAATAAATATGAGTGATTATGAAGAAGAACTTTTATTAGATGTGATGGACTTTGAAGATGATGATTTCATTGACGATGGCTTTGAACTTTAATTTAGCATTTTTGATTTAATAACTGATTCAATAACAAAGCAAACAGTGTTACTTTTCTAAAACGGCGTTCGCCGTGTGCTGGCCACTTTTTATGTCTTGGCCAGATTAACCCCCAAAAAACTCGTTTATCTAAACAATACTTTCTCTATGGTTTCTTCTATACGCCCCTGGTGATTCCTCTGTCCAGCGTTTGAATGCACGCTGAAATGCAGTCGGTGAACTAAATCCCAGTAAATAGGCAATTTCACCAATGGCAAGGTCAGTGTCTTTCATATAGCTTTCCGCTAGGCTTTTACGTGTGTCATTGAGCAGATTTTGAAAAGATGTATTGTGGTCTTGCAGTTTGCGCCTAAGTGTCCACGGTGGCATACCAAGGCTGTCGGCCACTTGTTCAATACTTGGCGTTTGGCCTTCAAGCAAAGGGCTTATTTCATCCATGACCTTTTCGCTTAATGAGCGGTCTTTGGTGGCTTTAGCTAGGCGCTCTTCACATATCCCTTGTAGATTTAAAAACGCATTTTTATCGTGTTGCAGTAGCGGCCAACTTAGCGCATCACTTTTTATAATCAGCGCGTTGCGCTCTTGCCCAAATACAACCGGGCAGTTGAAGTACGCTTCATAGGCCTCGGCGTGTTCCGGGCGCTCAAATTCAACTTCAACTCGCTCAACCGCACCTTGTTGGCCACATAGCCACTCGATGACTTTGTGTTGAGATGATAAAACAGAGTCCACTACAAATAAGTTGTATTCGTTGTAGGGACTAATGGAATAAAAGCTGGCGACGCCTTTGCCGTTCTCTAAGTAAAAACTCGATTGGCCACGGCAGTTGGTGCTGGATAATCGCTCATAATGAGCCATGACTTTACACCCAGCTTCAATGTCTTTGGCGGTCATGGCTAAAAAGCCAGTCAGGCCTAAAAAAGGAATTTTGACACGTCTGCCCATTTCAAGGCCAAGGTCGCCGCGACCGGTTTGTTGAATGGCGGTATAACCTAGGCGCATAAATCGAGGAATGCTAATGCGGCCCTCGGGTTGCGAAAGTTTTGCATCAGACAAGCTAAACTGGCTCGCAAGTATTTTTGACTCACCACCAAGGGCGTCAACCGTGCTAAGCAGAGCTCGAACATAACTAACAGAGATGTCGCCTAATTTCATTTGTTCTACTTGGTCAGAAAATTGTTCATCTAGGATATTGGCGAATACTAGCAAGAAAACTAAGGTATTAGCCACAAACCAAATAAAAAACATAAAAATAAAATTGATGTTGGAGAAAGATATGACGCAGTACGCTCATTTGTTAGAACCATTAGATTTAGGCTTCACCAAAGCGCGTAGTCGAGTATTGATGGGTTCAATGCACACAGGCCTTGAAGAACGTAAAGGGGGTTGGGAACGCCAAGCTGAGTATTTCCGTCAGCGTGCTGAGGGCGGCGTGGGCATTATTGTGACGGGTGGTATTGGGCCAAACACCCAAGGTGTTGGTGTGCAGGGTGGCGCTATCTTGTGTAAAGACAATGAAGATGACGTGATTAAGCACAAATTAGTGACCGATGCAGTACACACAGTGCCAGGCTCATTAATATGCATGCAAATTTTGCATACTGGCCGCTATGCATACAATAACGAAGCGGTTGCCCCGTCTGCTGTTAAGTCACCTATTCATCCGTTTCCGCCTAAAGAGTTAGATATTGATGGTATCGAGCAACAAATCCAAGACTTTGTGACATGTGCTCTGCTTGCACAAAAAGCCGGTTACGATGGCGTTGAGATCATGGGTTCGGAAGGTTATTTTATAAACCAATTTATTGTGACGCGTACCAATAAGCGTACCGATGAGTGGGGTGGTAGCTATGAAAATCGCATTCGTTTGGCCAAAGAAGTGGTGCGCCGCACCCGTGAAGCGGTTGGCGAAAAATTCATTATTATCTTCCGCTTGTCGATGCTGGATTTAGTTGAAGATGGCAGTACATGGGATGAAATCGTTTACCTAGGTAAAGAAATCGAAAAATGCGGTGCCACATTAATCAATACCGGTATTGGTTGGCATGAGGCTCGTGTGCCGACGATTGCGACCAGTGTGCCCCGTGCGGCGTTTGTTGAAATTACGGCTCGTATGAAAAAAGAACTAAGCGTGCCGCTGATCACGACCAATCGAATCAACGATCCGGGTGTGGCCAATGCCATAATTGCTGAAGGTCAGGCTGATATGGTCTCTATGGCGCGCCCTATGTTGGCAGACCCGTATTTTGTAACGAAGGCCGCTGCTGGTAAGGCCGATGAAATTAACACCTGTATCGGCTGTAACCAAGCGTGCTTGGATCATGTGTTTAGTGGTGGCGAAGTGTCGTGTTTGGTGAACCCATATGCGTGTAATGAAACCAAGCTGATTCAGCAGCCCGTTGATAAAGTGAAAAAGATTGCCGTAGTGGGTGCAGGCCCTGCCGGTTTGTCGGCCGCTACAACCGCTGCTGAACGTGGTCACGATGTGACGTTGTTTGATGGCGCGAGCGAAATTGGTGGGCAATTTAATATTGCTAAGCAAGTGCCAGGCAAAGAAGAGTTCGACGAAACCATTCGTTATTTCGGTAAAATGATCGAAAAAACAGGGGTCAAATTACAATTGAATACCCGTGTTGATGCACAGCAGTTAATTGATGCAGGCTTCGACGATGTCTTTTTAGCAACCGGTATTGTGCCACGTACGCCTGAGCTTGAAGGTGTCGATCACCCAATGGTGTTGAATTACCTAGATGTGCTGCGTGACAAGAAGACAGTCGGTAAGCGTGTTGCCGTAATGGGGGCAGGTGGTATTGGCTTTGATGTGTCTGAATATTTAACCCATGGCAAAACGAGCCCTAGCTTAAATAAGAATGAGTTTATGGCAGAGTGGGGCGTTGATTTAACCGTCACAAACGCAGGAGGCTTAGCGGCTGAGGCCCAAGTTGAGGCGTCTCCTCGCGAGGTATTCTTGTTACAGCGTAAAAAATCAAAAGTTGGGGCTGGCTTGGGTAAAACCACAGGTTGGATTCACCGCACAACGTTAAAACACAAAGGTGTGCAAATGATCAATAAGGTGGATTACCTTAAAATTGATGATCAAGGGCTGCATATTGAGGTGGATGGCAAGCCAATGCTATTGGCGGTAGACAATGTCATTGTTTGTGCTGGGCAAGAGCCTTTGCGCGAATTGCAGGCACCGTTAGAGGCGGCTGGTATTGGGGTGCATTTAATTGGTGGTGCCGACAAGGCGACAGAGCTAGATGCTAAGCGAGCCATTAAGCAAGGAACAGAGTTAGCGGCTGCTATTTAATTTACTAATTGATGTACTTTAAACACCTCTAGGCGAAAGCCTAGGGGTGTTTTTGTTTGTGACGGGGTGCTTAAGTTGACGACTTATGGCTAGGTTGCTATGAGAAAGTGTAAGCTTTATCACATCTTGAATGCTTGAACTGACCTACACTGAAACGAAGCTAATGAAGGTACATACTATGGCAAATACGGCCTTAGATTGGGTTCACCCCATTTCAAGTCATATTGAAACCCTGCTTGTGTTTGATGAAGGCAAGGTTGTTCATGTTTTAGGTAAGGACGAGATGGATGCCTTGCTGGATGGTGAGATGGGGCTGCCTAATATCAGCGGCAATCACAAAGCAGTTTACGTACAGGCAAATCATGATTGGCTGATTCAGGCGTTGGTATGCTGCGTGATTGCATTTGATGACGAAGGGTATTGCGAACCAGACTTGCCATTACCTTTACAGCGGTTATGTGATTCAGCAGGGCCAGGCCCTGACTTTGGTGCAGGTCGTATTCGTTTAGCCTGTCGCAGCCAGTGCCCGATCTCTGGGTATAAAGAAAATTTGTGGGACCCATCTACCGTTGTGTTTTCTGCTATTACCGAAGCGCTAGATGACGCACAGGGTGAATTACTGCATGGCGTAACGCAGGAAGACTCGGTTGATGATGTCGTTGATATTAAGCGAACATTGCGCAATGAAGAGGCGGCTTATCGCAACCAAATGCAGCAGGTGCAGCAAGAGCTTGAACAGCAAACGTTATTAACAGAGCGCGCCTCTAAACAGCTTTCTGAGCTTTCACAAAAGCGATCAACGCTTGATGAGCATGAACTGCGCCGTGAGAACGAGCGATTGAATATGAAGGTGCGTGAGCAACAAGTGCTGCTTGATCAATTGCGTCGCTCGCAGGCGAATGATCAGCCTAATGAGAGCACGGCGGAAATGAATGTTCAATTTATTCAAAAGATGCAAGAGCATGAGGTGATGAGTGTTGTGTTTCACCCAGGTGCTGGCCATATCAATTTGCACGCCCACCAGCTTGCTGATTATTTAGATGACCCTATTGCCTATGCGGCTCATCAAATATCGTTTGCAAAAGCTGAATACGCCATATGGCTGAAACATCATGATTCGCCGCAGTGTGTCGTGTGTGATGAAGATATTGCGTTAATTGGTAACCCTAAAATATTTGATGTAGCTAAAGACATCTACTGCGATCAGCATAAACCGCTTGAGTAAGCGTTGTAATTATGGAAACTGACACATTTATTATTGCAGTATTTAAATGAACTCCCTTTCTGTAAAACTTCAAAATCCTATCATTAACCCTCTTGCGCTGCTTTCGGACATTGATGCGTTTAATGTTTGCTTGCACATAAAGCGTGATGACTTAATTGATGATGTGGTCAGTGGTAATAAATTTTTTAAGCTTTATCACCACTTAAATGCCTTCCATAAAAACAATCATAAAACCTTACTGACGTTTGGTGGGGCCTACAGTAATCATTTGCACGCTACGGCTTATGTTGGTCATAAATTAGGTATTAATACGGTTGGTTTTATTCGTGCTGAGGCACATGAGTTAAAGGTGTTAACGCCAACGTTGCAAGACTGTCAGCATTGGGGGATGCACTTGGAGCCGCTCTCAAGAAGTGAATATAAATTAAAACAAGATTCTACTTTAGTGAAACAACAGGCTGATCAATACCCAGCGCCATATTGGATCCCAGAAGGGGGGGCGGGTGAGTTAGGCGTTAAAGGTGCTGAATTAATTCTCAAGAATGTCGACCAGTCTCAATACGACACTATTGTGCTGGCTTGCGGTACTGGCACTACGTTAGCGGGTGTTATACGTGCCAGTGAGCCTCATGTTCAGATAATAGGCATACCCGTATTAAAAGGTGCTAAATGGATGGCGGAAGAGGTGCAGCCGTATTTAAAACCACATATGACCAACTGGCGCTTAGAATTGGATTATCATTTTTCAGGTTATGCTAAACGTAATCAAGTATTAATGGATTTTATACAGAAGGTACAAGGCGAAACACAATTACCATTAGACCCTGTTTATACCGCAAAAGCGTTTTATGGATTGGTGGATTTAATCAAGCAAGAAAAGATACGCAGGGGCAGTCGTGTATTGTTCATACATACGGGGGGGCTTCAAGGCACGCGGTCTTAACGCGAGTGTTCTCTGTGTGGAATGCAATGCATTCCACACAGTATCTCCAGAAAATTAAGCGACTTCGCTGCTGCTTTCGTGGGCTTCATGGGTGCGGTTGCTGCGGTACTGAGCGGGGCTCATACCCACGTATTTAATAAAAATACGATCTAGCGTGCGACGACCTGAAAAGCCAATCTTCATGGCGATTTGCTCGATGCTTTGTTTGTTGTCCATTAACAAACTTTTTGCTTCTTCGATGCGTGAGTGCGTCAAAATCGATTTGAGTGATGTCCCTTCT
>JAWUXY010000080.1:0-7789 GCA_034111105.1 Bermanella sp.
TTTGTTGCTTCATAGCCATCCATTTCGGGCATTTGACAGTCCATTAAAATTAATTCAAATGAATGCTCAGCTTCTTTTAATATACGCAGGGCATCAAGACCGTTCTCAGCTAACGTTGCAGTAACCGATAGTTGGCTGAGCTGCTCTTTTGCAACTTCTTGGTTAATAAAATTATCTTCAACCAATAGAACTTTGAAATTTGAAAAATCATCCCTCAAGCTTGCGTTACTTTGATTCACCACTTCAGACGACCCACAAGAAGCACTTCGCTGCTTAGACTCTTCTTCGCCAACACGAATAGGCACTAATGGCGAGTCAAAATATACAGTGACGGCAAAACAACTTCCTTGCCCTTGAGTACTTGTTACATGAATATCGCCCTGCATTAGTTGACATAATTGTCTTGAGATTGCCAATCCCAAACCGGTACCGCCAAATTTTCGCGTTGTAGAGGCATCAGCCTGAGTGAAGGCCTCAAACAAAGAACCAACTTTCTCTTCAGGAATACCAATGCCTGTATCGCTAATTTTTATGGTACACCGCTCTTTTTGATCAGCATGTTCAAGCGCAACGTCAAACGTAATTTCGCCATAAGAGGTAAACTTAATCGCGTTACCCATTAAATTAGTTAAAATTTGCCGTAATCTATTTGAATCCCCTTTTACATTGCGCTGTGTTATTTGCGAGAATTCTTGCTTTAGCCGCAAACCTTTTTTTAATATTTGCGGGGCCATTGACTCACTGAATTCAGCTAAAAAATCCAATAAGTCAAACTCAACACTTTCAAGATCCAACTTACCAGCATCTACCTTAGTAAAATCAAGAATGTCATTAATAACGGATAATAATGATTCTGCGCTACGCTGAGCCAAACCAAGCTTGTAACGCTGGTCATCGGATAAAGATCCATCCAACACACTGCTGAGCATGCCTAAAACACCATTCATGGGTGTTCTAATTTCATGACTCATATTGGCGAGAAACTCACCCTTCGTCTTTACTGCCGCTTCTGCTTGCAACATGGCTTGCTCTAACGCATTACGGCTCTTTATTCGCTCATCAATATCCTGAAAAGAACCAAATAAGCGAACACAATCGCCATTTACCATGTCTGCTTGACCCATGGCGTTAACCCAAATTAAATTTCCTTTAGCCGTTGTTAATTCAACATCTAAATTCCAAGCACCGCCATTTGTCATGGAGCGATCGACTGCATCCATTATATTTTGACGCTGCCGGCCTTCTTTATAAAAATGAATTGCAGAGTCCAACTGAGGTATAAAGTCTCTTGGCACCTCATGAATTTTTTTTGTCATGTCAGACCAAAATAACTCTCCGGTTGCCACGATTAATTCCCAAGTACCAATTCGGGCCTTATCGCTCATTGTTTCAAGCAGCTGCTTTTGAATATTCAAAACCCGCTGCTCTTCAGCTCGTGCAAGCTCGTTACCAATCCACTGTGAGAACAAACGAATCAACTCAAAATCATGCTTAGTAAACGACGTATCATGGATATCAGGGCTAGAAAAATTTAGCGTGCCATAGCAATCGCCGTTAACTAAAATTGGAATCCCGATATAACTCTCTAACCCAAAGTTTTCATAGCATGGGTGTGAGCGAATCCTGCTTTTACCAGCGTGATCAAATGCGATGGGACCATCGGCTGCCATGGTATGGGTGCAATAAGTGACGCCCAAATCGAAGGTATCGCCAGGCTTTACAGCATCATCAGGTACGACCGCATACATCACTTCATAATTTTGGTCCACAATATGACTAATCAAAGCAAGTGGGAGAGAAAACACCTCGGTACCCAGCTTTAGTATTTTATAAATCTTGTCATCGCGGGATAAATTAAAATCCGCAGTGATCATATGAAGCTTTCTCAGCGTATCAATCGCCTTACTTTCTTCTGTTTGATCATCATAAAATGCATAAAACCCAATCACTTTACCGTCATGTTTACGTGGCACATACGTGGCCTTCACATGGGATCCATAATGGCTACCCACTCTGAATATAGTGGTTTCAAAATTAACAATTTCACCCGATAACGCCATCAACCACTTAGGCTCTAGGCATTTAGCCGTTTCTGGTGTCACCACATCCCGCACAGGGCGATTCAACACATTCTGCCTAGTTGTGTTATGCCAAGCACAGTATTGCTCGCTCACTTGCCTATAAATCATTTGGGCGTCGACATACACCCATTTTAAGTTCATGGCGTTTGCGGCTCGCCCTAATAGTGATTCTTTTGAAGACACAAACACCTGCTTCATTATCTTTTCATAAACACATTAATATTATAGAAGACCTGAATGCACCTATTGCTCCAATTCAAGCTAAAAGTAGACTTTAAAAGCCATAATTAGGCTTTTAAAAAACAATAAAACCAAGACAGCAAGCACATAAGAAGCCTGAAAAAGCCCTAGTAGTTCGTTATAATCAAGAAAATTCAGTAGTGAGTACCTTCTGTGACCCAATTTCGCCCTTGCATAGACTTACATGATGGCCAAGTAAAACAAATAGTAGGCGGCAGCCTGAATGATAAAGGGGCCACCACTAACTTTGTTAGCTCATATGACAGTGCTTATTACGCAAACCTTTACCGTGAGCATAACCTAACAGGTGGGCATGTTATTGCCCTAGGGGCTGGTAATGAGCAAGCGGCTGTCGCCGCTCTAAAAAGCTGGCCTAATGGCTTGCAGTTTGGCGGAGGCGTAAACAAAGAAAATGCTGCGCACTATCTAAATGCAGGCGCCAGCCATGTAATAGTGACCTCTGCTCTTTTTGACAATAATGAATTCAGCTTTAAGCGCCTAGAAGCGATCAAGCAAGAAACTGGCAAGAACAAACTGATTCTTGACCTAAGCTGCCGCCGCACGAAACAAGGCTGGCAGATTGCAACAAATCGCTGGCAAACCGTTACCTCAACCATCATCGATGCCGCAACATTAAAAGAATTAAGCGCGCACTGCGCTGAGTTTTTAATTCACGCTGCGGATGTCGAAGGGCTACAAGGAGGTATTGATGAAGATTTAGTTACCTTGCTTGGTAAACACTCATACAACCCCACCACTTACGCAGGCGGTGCCCGTAGCCTTGATGACTTGAAACTCGTAAACAAACTTTCGAACGGCAAGGTTGATCTCACCATTGGCAGCGCATTAGATATTTTTGGTGGCAATGGCGTATCGCTTAACCAATGCATAGAATGGAATCAACAGCATAATCATGGCTGATTTATTCACTCCCCTCCTTCAATCCTCAGGCAGTCAGCCTGAGGTACACAACTTAGGGGATGGCATATTTCACATCAAACAATTCGCACCCAGTGAATTATGTTTACATTTAATTTCACTTATTACAGAGCAAGCACCGTTACGCCAAATGATGACACCAATGGGCCATCTTACCCAAGTGAAGATGACCAATTGCGGACAATATGGCTGGATCTCAGATTCAAATGGCTACCGTTACAGTCCTATCGACCCTACAAGCCAAAAGTCATGGCCCTCCATGCCTGATGCACTTTTAAAAATTCATAAAGAAGCTTGTGAACTTGCCGGTTTAACCTCATTCAAACCCGACGCTTGTTTAATTAACCACTATGATATTGGACTCGCTATGGGCCGCCATCAAGACAAAGACGAATTGGACTTATCATGGCCAATTGTCTCTATTTCCATCGGCTTACCTGCCGTGTTCCAAGTTTTTTCAATGCAACGAAATAGCCCAGCTAAAAACATTCTATTAGAGAATGGCGATGCTATTATTTTATCAGGCCAATCGCGTTCATTTTATCACGGTGTAAAACCCATCAAAGCCGACATATTACAACCCAACCTTTCACAGCGCTTTAATCTCACCCTGCGTAAAAGCCATTAATCAGCTTATCCATATTAATACAATGCCTAAACACCTTATTTATTACCTAGCCAACGTAAAAAATTAAGCCCTGAACATACCAAAGCGCACAACAAACTTACGGACATTACATTTAGCAGTAATAACCGTCTCAACCCACTACGAACAACCTTCTGTATCTCATCAAGCGCCTCATAATTCTTAGACTCGCATATAACTAACTGATATAGACAATCTCCCTCAGTTTTTATCTTTTTAAAGTTTTGTAAGTAACTGATTTACAAAGTGTTACAAATATTTACATGAAAACGAAATTAACAGAATTTTTTATATAGCTTAGTGTTATTTCAAACAAACCCAGATCACAAATATGCTGAGAATTAATTGAGAGGCCTGCATGAAATTATTAAGTACGCTCTGCATACTGCTTATACTGACCGCCTGCAGTGACGGTTCGAGTACAAGTGAGTTGCTTGAGAATGCAAAAGACATTTTAGATCAGCACGCCTGCTTAGAAGGCACGTGGCAAGCAGATACTCAGTTCATCAATATAGATGGTCAAACCTATTCCATCGCACCAAGCCAAACATTTATTATTATTACCGAACCTAAAGATATTAGTGAATTCGTCAATCTAGGCGAAGATTCAATTAATTATGCAGGTTTAAAACTAAGAACATGGATCAGTGAGAATAACCAAACCACTGATGCAGTCACGGAGTCTTGGGTAGCTACGTTAACCAGTGAAAACAAAGCAACATCGGGTTCATTAAAATTAATTGATAGCTGCATAACTGAGTATGAGGGCAAGGTTAATGAATCATCTACTCCGCAATGCACAGACGAAACCCTCACCACGACCACTCATGATTTAATACTCGACTGCACTGATAATGCAAATAGCCTTAAGATTTCGAACACTAGCATGGCAATTTCATTTCAACGAATTCATGATAATTCGAGTATTGCTAACTTTAATACAGATACCTCTTCGCCTATTAACTTGGATGCAACATTAGACAGTAAAGAAGAGATTCTAAATACAGATAAAATATTAGCCATTATAAAACAGGCATTCCCAGGGTTAAGTGAGTTAGAAATACAACAAAAGCTCGGTCAAGCTTTAGCTTCAAACTTCATATCACAAGGGGATGAACCAGCACTGCCTTTAGCCGCGCCTAATGACTCAGACCAAGATAACGACGGTATAAATGATGATATGGATGCCTTTCCTAATAACCCGTTAGAGTGGAGTGATTTAGACAGCGATGGCATCGGTGATAATAGTGATGATGATATAGACGGCGACACATACTCAAATAACAACGATGCATTTCCTAGAGATATAACTGAGTGGGCTGATCTAGATAACGATGGCATCGGCAATAATAGCGACAATGATATAGACGGCGACACACACTCAAATAACAATGATGCATTCCCTAACGATGCAACAGAATGGGCTGACTTAGATAACGACGGCATCGGCAATAATAGCGATAACGATATAGACGGCGACACACATTTAAATAACAACGATGTATTTCCTAACGATGTAACAGAATGGGCTGATCTAGATAACGATGGCATCGG
Source organism: Bermanella sp. (assembly GCA_034111105.1). Lineage (GTDB taxonomy): Bacteria > Pseudomonadota > Gammaproteobacteria > Pseudomonadales > Oceanobacteraceae > Bermanella. Next base: position 5,461 of record JAWUXY010000080.1, read on the forward strand.
CAATAATAGCGATGATGATATAGATGGTGATACCTATTTAAATGATAATGACCTGTTCCCGATCGATGCCACAGAGTGGGCTGACTTAGATAACGACGGGGTCGGCAATAACAGTGATGGCGATATTGATGGTGACGGTTATTTAAATGAAGATGATATTGCGCCACTGGATCCTACACTACCTGAATCTAGCATATTAATGTTTGTACAAGATTTCGATTCATTTGAAAATGGTAGCAGTTGGTATTTAACTGATTTCAACTTACCTGATAGCCCTAATAAATCTGACTATATACATGATGGCGAAATTTTATTCGATCTACAATGGACGAATCGAACTCGTAAACTGCTTGCTGATGCACTTGGATATGAGCGCAGCGAGATGACAAAAGCATTAGCCAACCTATTATGCCCTCCTAAAATAGAAGTGGGTCGCGCAAGCACTTACCAAGCAGGTACATCTGATAATATGATTGCTGAATTAGACAGCGATCTATACCACTGCAATATCAATGGTAATGAACCGGCTTCCGTTAAGCTGCGCTCTTTCATCCCGACACAGGTTGGCTATCGTTATCGCTTAAGCACTGATTACAGTATGCGCACTTACAATAACCAACCGGCTAATGCATATCGTCATTTTGTCATGGTCTTTGCAGGCACGGTGGAGCACTTCCCACCCGTCTTTAATGATTTTGAAAACGTAAACATAGAAATTACAGCCACTAACAAATTCAGCAGAATGATATTATTAGATAATGGGCTGCCTGATAGCTACGGCATATTAATCGACAACATTCAAATCGAAAACTTAGGCAAAGTGGCTCACTATAATGTTTGCTCTACAATATTCGCACAAAATTCAAAGGGCTTTAAAAAATGCATTAAACAAGAAGTAGATACCAACCAAATTTGTGAAATTGAAGCTATGAGCATAAATTATCAGCCAAACAATGTAGCCCTTTCTCGAATGCACACTGAAAATTTATTTTTACAAGAGCCCGCGACTACAAGCCATATTAATTTTGTAAGCCTAGGTAAAAACGGAAAATTAACCACACGCTGCTTAATTGATGGCTACCCTGCTTTATTCCCTATCTACAACAAACGATTATCGCTAAATGAAATATCATGGGGCAACGTCACAGCTGAGACTTACCCAGAGCAAGGACGCATTTCTGTTAAATTAAGCAATTGCTTCGAAGACGAACTCAACGGGCGCATCCAGCTTGGTACAATTAATACAAGCGAATACTTTACTTATGATTTTACGCACAATGACACAGGATTATCTTACGAAGGCTGCCAGCTAAAACAATTAATCATCAAGGATAAAACCCCTAGCAGCAGCCCTTCTAGCGACGGTATTGATTTAAATTCACTTAACTTTAGTGATATTAGTGATATTGAATAACCGAATAAAACACATAATTATTGTTAGAAAGTAAAAAACAACCCAAGTACGCATCCTAGAGCAGCCGTCCACACCAGTGTTCTCAGCACACCTTTGTTCGCCATATATAAAAAACCATAAACAATCCTTAATATAATATACGCTACCGCTAGGCTATTAATCATATTTTGATCACCCTGCATTTGCTGAGCAATAATCACCGCAGCCATAAAACCAGGAGTCGATTCATGAGTATTTAATTGCGCCCAATTTGCTCGCTTACGATAACCGTCGAGCGAATCCAACTACTCTCTAGGCGCCAAATTAGCACGAGGCCCAAACTTGCCGGTGAATTTAGCTAAAGATGTGAATAACAGTGGTAATATAATGGCCGCGAACACGCACCAATAAGCAATCGTCATTTTTATTCCTTTTTTATTTTATTATAAAAAATGCTTAATCAAACTATCAAATAACGCATCATCAGCCAAGCAATCATTTTTTCCTCAAAAATTAACGGCTCATAGAATAAAAACTCTGACTTATTCTATGATATAGAAAACGCTTGAAGTTACGTCATTCACAAACATGGCTCGTGATTTTTTGAAATCAAAAATAGAAATAAATATTAGTTATTTCAATAAAGCAGAAAATGAATAGGTTGAATTTTGATGAATCAGAAAAGTTAAGATTATAAGGGCTGGTCAACGCTTTGATTATTACACATATAATTAAAATACTGGCCCAATTTAGCCAGTATTTTATTGCAAGTAACCAAGGGGGTTATATCTGTAGATTAAAGTTTATTTTTCATACTGCGAAAGGCTTTGATCAAACCCGCTGTTGAAGCATCAAATTTATCTTCAACACCCTCTTCCGCTTCATTCAATAATGCTGAGTGCACTTGGTCGCCCAACTGCTTCCCTAATTCAACAC
>JAWUXY010000081.1:0-16473 GCA_034111105.1 Bermanella sp.
TTTTGCTGGCTATGCACGACTCCGGCTTTAGGTTCACTAGCGCCATAAATCACACGTTTTACTCGTCCATGAATCATGGCCCCTGCCCACATGGTGCAGGGTTCAATGGTGACGTATAAATCGGCATCCACTAATCGATAATTTTCGATACGTTTTGCTGCATCTCTTAATGCCATAATTTCAGCATGGGCCGTTGGGTCATGGCTTGAAATCGGTTGATTAAAACCACGGCCGATAATTTCGCCATCAATGACAATGACAGCGCCAACAGGCACTTCATTTTTTGCATCGGCCAACTTTGCTTGAGCGATGGCTTCGCTCATGAATTTCTCGTGCTCTTTCATGGTTTCTCAGGTAGTAGATGAGCAGCCACATTTGTATTCAATACGTTTAGCTGCCAAAATTCTTGTAATAAATTTGCCGTTATTTCCGGTACTTCTAGCATAGGGGCGTGCCCTACATTTGGTAATATTTCTGTTTGTATTTTAGGGGTGTGCTCTAGAAATTCCTCAACACTCGAAACATGCAGCACCCTATCTTCCTCACCCCATAAAACATAGGTCGGCATATTTAATTTTTCAAACACATAGCGAAAGCCACCTGAATACCGAGCCGTTTCAGCTTCTTGATAGATGTGCTGAAAAATTTGATCATTGGCTTGCTCTCGCGCCATGGCTCTATCCGCTAAGACATCGGTTGCGGGCCAAGGTAAGAATGGAACCTGCTCCATGGCAAATGCCATTAACGTTGCCATGTCTTCTTCGCTGCGAACAATTAATGGATTTGGTAGATTGTTATCGATTCGTTTTTGCAGCTCGCTTGGTTCGTCACCATAAAACCCCACAGCATCGATTAATGATAACGTTGTCACCTGATGGGGGTGACGATAAGCATATAATGCCGCAATAGCGCCCCCCATGCTGTTACCCACTAAGTGAAAGTGCGTTAAACCCAGCGCATCAATGAAGTCGGCCAAACGCAAACTTTGCTGATCAAATCCGTAAAAATCGTTTTTCAAATAAGTGCTTTCACCATGGCCCGGTAAATCTGGGGCAATCACATGATAATCATCAAGAAAACGCGCCATGCGTGTCCAGTTATCTTTTTCTGCCGCAAAACCATGCAGTAAAATGACCACGGGCTTATTCGATGCCTCGTCTGATTCTAAGTACACCCATTTGTTACCATTCACCATGATCTCTTTACGATCAAGGTCTGACAAACTGCGCTCAACACCGACACCCATGTCGAATAATGAGTGTTTAATCGTGGTACATGCGGATATTACGATGCTAAATATAAGGGTTATTATTATTTTCATGAGCCTCTCCTAATCTGTGCTTAGACTAGCGATTGCTCCGCCGTCGTGCAAGATGCATTATTGCCGCTATCAGGCTCTTATTTTTCGAACACGATAACCCCCGCGAAACATCAACAACACTCACTTATATCTCAAGCACGATAAGATATTACAATATGGTGATTAACAGGCACTGAGAGTGAATAGCAACCTAATCATAAGGCTACCTACGATGACACAATGGTGGTGTGTGCCTCGTTTAAATATAAACCTGTCGCAAAGAGATAAATAACCATAGGAAAAGAGCTAATCTTTATTCTATTAATGTGTTGATATGAATGAGATTGACGATTATAGAGCTGTAAGAAGTTTGAATGATTATGTTTATTGAGGAGAAAGGGGCACGTGGACGATTATTGAACAATAAAACAGAGCTTGGTAAAACTACATGTAAAATATAAAAAGCCCTTTCTGCTGCTGCATTAAAGGGCTTTAGCCTAACAGCTAGCCATTTGCAGCAAGCGCCGCATTTGATTCGCTTTCGAACTGTGTGAGTAAACCCGTGATTTTTTCTTCAAATACTTTTCGTTGCTCACTCGCCACTGACTTTTCTTGCTTTAATACTGATACTTCTTGTTTTAGCTCTTCGTTTTCCATATTCAATAACTCTATGGTCTCTAACGCTAAAATGATTTTTTTCTCTAACTGATCTAATAATTCCATAACAACCTCTACAACTGTGGAAAAGAGGCGCGATAATAAGCGCCTGTAAAAGCAGACGCAAGTAGATTACATCGAGTTTGCTATAAAGAGCTGGCTTTCAGTTCATTTAAACGGATTGATACTGCTTTTTCAATTCGATCAAGTGCATTAATTAAAACAGAACGCTGGCAACCAAAATTTAAACGCACATAATTATTATCTCCGAACTCAGCGCCAGCTGACATGCCAACGCCATGATTTTCGAAAAACTTTTGTGGGTTATCAAGCTGCAAAGCCGAAACATCTAACCACGCAAGGTAAGATACCTCCGCTGGTCGCATCGAGATTCCCTCAATGGCGTTTACTTTATCAAGGATCAGCTGGTGACTTTCATTAAGATAATCAATCAGCTCTAAACGCCATGGTTCACCATACTTGAATGCGGCCGTAGCAGCCGCGATGCCTAATATGTTCACATGCCCCACTAAGCCGTCCATTAACTTAGCGTATTCTGTACGCATTTTAATATCTGAAATAATGGCAAATGCCATGTCTAAGCCAGGTACATTAAAAGTCTTGCTTGGCGCCATTAATGTAATTGTGCGCTTGCACACATCATCACTTAAAGACGCAATGGGTATGTGTTTTTTACCATTTAAGATTAAATCGCAATGTATGTCGTCAGAGCAAATTATCACGTCGTTTTTAACACAGACATTGGCAAACTCTGTGAGTTCGTCACGACCATACACTTTACCAATAGGATTATGCGGGTTACACAAAAGTGCCACGCCCACATCGCTACTTAATTCTTGCTCCATGGCGGGCAAATTTAATGACCAGCTGTCTCCCTCGGGCTTAACATGATACGTATAGTTGTCGGTATCTAAAATAGGGGCTTGGCGCATAAGATGCGGGTATACAGGGAGCGCTGTAATCCCTGCTGGCTTGCCATTATTTACCGCGATTGCACGAGCCAAGTTCAACCCTTTTACGACACCAGGCGTGAAGACAGTCCACTCGGGCTCAATTTTCCAGTCGTAATGATGATGACAATGTTTAACAATCAGCTCACGCAGCTCAGTGCTATCTGAACCATAACCCAAGACTCCGTGATCCACTCGCTCTTTAATAGCATTTAGTATTTCGGGGGCCACCTGAAAATCCATATCCGCCACCCACATAGGCAGAATATCTTTGCCTTTGTAACGTTTCCATTTAATCGAATCGGATTCGCTGCGGTCTATGTCTGGGCCAAAATTATTCATCATGCTAGATCCTTGCTAAATTCTGAGGCTAATTCTACTCATTAATTGTTTGCACTGCCTGTAATGAAACCACCCTACAACAAACACGCCATTCTCGCCAACAAGGTATTTACCTTACATAACCTATTTATTTTTGTAATGCATAAAACTGCTCAGATATTTCAAAAAAACGAGGGCGGGCAGACAGACTCTCACTCATGGCCAAATGGCTCATTGCCGTTAAATTTTCGAATAATAAATCGGTGCCTTTAACTAACGACAATAAGTCATCCACAAAACAACCGAACGCACGCACTTCAATGCGCTCCATTTTATCTTTTTGCTCAGCGCTTAACACGCCTAAATCCGTAGCCGCACCAAAGTCACCAAATAGAATATTACAATGTGAATCAAACATTGTATTGTGTGCGTAAATATCGCCATGGCTAACGACTTGTTGATGCATGTGGTTCAACGTGTCTGCCATTTGGCTCGCAATGTTAAGAACCTCTGAAGACGTTAATGACATATCTGACTTAAATGTATCTCGAGTACAGCTTTTTAAACTAGGCGGAAGACCTAAGTTTTTAAACTCAGGCGAGATCAATTCCATCACAAGTCCGAGCTGTTCTAAGTCATTAATATGTGACAATACTTTTATTAAATTTGGATGCTCACCTGTATTGAGACAACACTGAATTTCATCTTGAGGATAGCCATCACTGGTGACAGACCCTTTAAATAATTTCACCGCTATTGATACGTTATTTTCCGCGGAATGATCAGTAGCAGACACCCAATCCGCATGGTGAATCACACCCGATGCGCCCTCACCAATTTGATGATTCAACTTAATGGCATCCAGCGACACCTGTGGAATAGTCGCTTGAATAGAACCTGATGATTTACAAACTGGGTTACCAGAGAAACCAAGCCATGATAATTTGGGTAATGACAACAACCAGTCAGGCACACTCGTTAATTGATTGGCCGACAAGCGGACCAGCTCAAGGTCAGTACAATTTGCCATGCTATCAGGCAACGCCGTTAATTGGTTGCCAGCCAATGCTAGCTTTTTTAATAAGGTTAACTGCCCCAACGAATGGGGTAATGTTTGAATTTGATTATTCGTTAAAATTAACCAGCGAGTCGATAAAGGAAAGCAATCTTCATCCACTGTTTTAAGTTGGTTCGATTTAAATGCGATCATTTCTAACTGCTCACATTCAGCAAGCACACGAGGAACATGCTCAAATGCATTATCGGTGAGAAATAAAATTCTTAACTGTTTGAATCGATGGAAATCATCAGGCAGATCGGATAATTGATTTCCGCCTAAGTCGAGTATTTCAATATGATCGGCTAAATCGAATAATTCCCGAGGGAACTCTGTTAGATTCTCAGATAGCTGAAACCGTTTCTGTGATCCTAGAGATTCAGATGTGATAGAGCCGGATTGTAACTGCTGTAAAGTAAACAAAGTGTGATTGCCAATAAAAAGGAATGATTGGTGTTATTTTAGAGGAAAATAAAGTGACTAGACAGGCGATTCATACATTTTGTATTTAAGTCTCCCTGCAAAAATCAATTAACCAATACCTCACTTGACTGAGTGTTAATTATCATGTCTTCATCCATTAGTTCTCCGCCGTCTTCAAGCAAAGGCATAATATGGCTTAAAACCTGAACATTTAAAAAGCTATCATCACAACTGCCCTGCTTTTCTAAAAAGTGCACCGTATTTCCAACAATGACGATTGACCCAGAAACCACCGTCGTAACACCTGCAACGATTCCTGACAGCACTAAAGCATGAAGTGGATTCCCTGTACCTTCCATTAATACTTTCATCACAGAGTGATTCATCGCCAGATGATATTCTCTGGAGACTAGGTCACAACGCTTATAGTCTTTTCTGAACGTCTGCTTAGGATAGGCCACACATGCCTGCAATAAAATGAAAACTAAAACGCTGGTTAGTATTTTTAGCATCAATGATTGCCTTATGTCGTATCCATAAAAAAGCCGATGCGTGCATCGGCTCTTATCAGGTGCGGTGCACCTCTCATTAACTAAGCGTGATTATTCCCACTCAATCGTCGCAGGCGGCTTAGATGACACATCATAAGCCACACGAGAAATGTGCTCGATCTCGTTAATAATACGATTCGATACTTTCTCTAATAACTCATACGGCAAGTGTGCCCAGCGCGCCGTCATGAAGTCGATGGTTTCAACTGCACGTAACGATACAACCCACTCGTAACGACGTTGATCACCGACTACACCTACCGACTTAACCGGTAAGAACACCACAAACGCTTGAGAGGTTTTATGGTACCAATCGAAGTTATGCAGCTCTTCGATGAAGATGGCATCCGCTTCACGTAAAACATCGGCGTATTCTTTTTTCACTTCACCTAAAATGCGCACACCAAGACCAGGTCCTGGGAACGGGTGACGGTAAACCATGTCATATGGCAAACCTAGCTCAAGACCAATTTTACGTACTTCATCTTTAAACAATTCACGTAATGGCTCGACTAAATCCATTTTCATATCGTCAGGCAAACCGCCTACGTTATGGTGAGATTTAATCACATGGGCTTTACCTGTTTTAGATGCCGCGGATTCGATCACGTCAGGGTAAATTGTACCTTGCGCTAAGAAGTCTACATCTTTAATTTTGGTCGCTTCAGCATCAAACACTTCGATGAAGGTATTACCAATCACTTTACGTTTCGCTTCTGGGTCTGATACACCCACCAGCTTACCCAAGAATAAATCGGCACTATCAGAGCGAATCACTTTTACGCCCATGTTTTTTGCAAACATGTCCATAACCATGTCGCCTTCATTTTTACGAAGCAAGCCGTTATCCACAAATACGCAGGTTAGTTGACTACCAATGGCTTTGTGTAAAAGAGCCGCAACAACAGATGAATCAACGCCGCCCGACAAACCAAGCAATACTTTTTTATCGCCAACTTTTTCTTGCACACGCTTGATTTGATCTTCAATAATATTGGCAGGTGTCCATAAACCTTCACAGCCTGCAATGTCTATAATGAAGTGCTCAAGCATACGGCCACCTTGTAAGGTGTGCGTCACTTCTGGGTGAAACTGTACGCCAAAAAAGTTTTTCTCCGCGTGGTACATACCTGCAATTGGGCATGATGGCGTAGATGCCATGAGTTCAAAACCTTCAGGCATTTTTACTACTTTGTCACCGTGACTCATCCAAACGTCTAGCAGTTTCTCGCCTTTATCGTTTACATGGTCAGCAATGTCTTTAAACAACGCACTGCTGCCTTCAGCTTTAATTTGCGCATAACCAAATTCGCGCACATCAGAGCCTTCAACTTTACCGCCCAATTGTTCTGACATAGTTTGCATGCCGTAACAAATACCAAAAATAGGCAAACCCATATCGAAAATTTCTTGTGCCGCACGGGGGCTATTCTCTTCATGCACTGACTCCGGGCCACCGGCTAAAATAATGGCTTTAGGCGCAAATTCTTTGATGTCTTCAGCGCTCATGTCCCACGCGCGAATTTCAGAGAACACACCAAGCTCACGTACACGACGCGCAATAAGCTGGGTGTATTGAGAGCCAAAATCTAGAATTAGGATTTTCTGTGCATGAATGTCTGTCATAAAGACCTCGTATCTATAAAACTAAAAAACCTGTTGCCTTAGCAACAGGTTAAAATTCTGTTTGTTGGGTTACCCTTCGGCTAACCCAACTTACTTAGAGCGCTCAAGAGACTCTAAGGTAACGCTTTAGCCCATACGGTAATTAGGGGCTTCTTTTGTGATTTGCACATCATGCACATGGGATTCTTTCATGCCCGCAGATGATATTTTCACAAACTCAGGTTTCGTACGCATGTCGTCAATGGTGGCACAACCGGTGTAACCCATGGCTGAACGAAGACCGCCCATCATTTGATGCACAACATTGCCCATTGGGCCTTTAACCGCGATACGGCCTTCAATGCCTTCTGGCACTAATTTGTCGTTACCCGCTTTAGAGTCTTGGAAGTAACGATCCGCACTGCCTTGGCTTTGGCCCATAGCACCTAATGAACCCATGCCACGGTAAGATTTATAAGCACGGCCTTGGAACAATTCTACTTCGCCTGGGGCTTCGTCGGTACCGGCTAACAAAGAGCCCGCCATAATAACGTAAGCGCCTGCAACAACGGCCTTGGCCATATCACCAGAGAAACGAATACCACCATCTGCAATTAACGGCACACCTGTGCCTTCAAGTGCGGCTGCTACGTCGGCTACTGCGCTGATTTGTGGCACACCTACACCCGCAACAATACGAGTGGTACAGATAGAACCCGGGCCGATACCTACTTTAACGCCATCGGCACCAGCATCCGCTAGCGCTTTAGCCGCAGCGCCTGTGGCAATGTTGCCACCAATAATTTGTAACTGAGGGAAGGTTTCTTTTGCCCAGCGTACGCGATCAATTACACCTTTAGAGTGGCCGTGGGCCGTATCGACAATCACCACATCAACACCTGCTTTTACAAGTGCCGTAATACGATCTGGCGTTTCAGCTCCGGTACCAACAGCCGCACCCACACGTAAACGACCTTGATCATCTTTACAGGCATTTGGGTAAGCAGAGGCTTTATCAATATCTTTAACGGTCATTAAACCAACCAGCTCAAAGTTATCGTTAACGACTAATACTTTTTCAATGCGGTATTTATGAAGCAAACCCTGAACAACGTCGTTGCTCTCACCTTCTTTTACCGTGATGAGTTTTTCTTTCGGTGTCATAACGCTGGCAACGGACGCATTTAGGTTCGTTTCAAAACGAACATCACGACCCGTTACGATACCGACTAAGTCAGCACCATCAACAACGGGCACACCTGAGATATTGTTTTGACGGGTAATTTCAAGCAGCTCACTGATCGTGGTGCTACTGGGTACTGTAATAGGATCTTTAACCACACCGCTTTCGTATTTTTTAACTTTACGAACTTCAGCTGCTTGCTGCTCGATGGTCATATTTTTATGAATAATGCCTAAACCGCCTTCTTGCGCCATAGCAATCGCTAAGCGAGATTCGGTTACGGTATCCATAGCCGCAGAAATAAGGGGAATATTTAGCTCGATTTCACGGGTTAACTTGGTTTTAAGGTTCACCTGATTGGGCAAAACTTCACTGTAACCGGGAACGAGAAGAAGATCGTCGAACGTTAATGCGTCTTGGGCAATTCGCAACATGATGGGACCGCCATACCTGAATAAGAATGGCGCGTAATTCTACCTTAAACAAGGCAACGGCGAAATCAAAATTTACTTAAGTTTGTATGTATTTTAGACCTATTGCCTTATTTATTCGATTCCACTGGCAACTGGGCAATAAAATCCAAGAAGATCTGCTGGTATTTAACAAAGCGAAACGTACGCGTATGGGGGCCCATTGTGGTAATCCATTGTTTAGGCTCTAAGGCTTTAGCAAACAACTGCTCACCCGCTTCGTAGGGCACGGTTTGATCATCAGGGCTATGCAGCATCAATAGAGGTTTATTGCCCCATTGGTCAATCCACTCTACAGGATCATATTTACTGGTTATGGCCAACGCAGGCAGCTGTAACAGCCACGTAAACCAATTTCGCGACATGGCTTCAGCCGCCATATCAGGGTAACTGGCAAATGCCGCATCAAGCACCACTGCATCTACTTTGTCTTTTTGTGGATAACTGCCTAGACCATAAACGGCTAACGTCGCGCCCATGCTTTGCCCAAACAAGACTAAAGGCAAATCATCATGCCTAGCGACCATCCAATCTAAGCCTGCATACACATCCATAAAGATGTCAGGCAGCATCGCGTGCCCTTCGCTTTTACCATATTCACGATAACCCAGTAAAAAGACGTTATAGCCGGACTTAACGAGCCAATGAATATTAAATTGGTGGTAACTCATATTTTGCGCATTGCCATGCAAAAACATCACATTACCTTTGGCTTGACCCTGTGCTGGCATCCACCAGTTATGAAGCTTAGTGCCGTCATGAGCTTGAAGCTTAACCACTTCGAATTCGAAACCCAGTTGAGCAGGCGTGGCGGGGTACTCTTCTAGGGGGAAAAACATCAAAGACGTTATACCCGTGCAACCGTTTAGGATCAGCACTAACCAACCCAATACGAAAATTCTAATGATAAATGGCATACGTCAGCCTTACTTGCTCTTGTTCAAGTTGTCGCCACTTTTGTTTTTGCCACTGCACGCGAATTTGTTGATTTTTACCAAGCGGCACACCAACACCCACTTGGTACTCAGTGCTGTCACCGGATTGAATCACACTGGCCAAATGCTGAGCCGATAACCACATATTAAATTGGTCCGTTTGAATCAAATACCCAAGCTCAGCACCAGCGCCTAATCGCCAGTCATCTTTATAGCGCTCACCATTGGCAATTTGGGTTTGTAAAAAGGCATATGCCATACCCGGCCCTGCGTCATAGCCGTAACCACCACCCAGTTTAATATGCGCATGACCCAAGTCATCACTCGCCCAACGTTCATAGCCACCATTTACTTGCCAGCTAATCGGTTGGCTTAATCGATTACGCGGACCCAGTGAACGAATACTGATAACATCAAAGTGCTGAAGCTGTAAGTGGGATTCATCTGCACGAAAGCGAATGTCACCCATTTCAATTTGCGCACCTTTTCGATAACCCGGCAAATTATCAAGCCAGTCATGATAGTTAATCCGAAAACCAATTTCTAAAAAGTCTTCAGTTGCCCCAATTGTAGAGCGCAATGTATTGTGGCCATGCTCATCGCGTACTAACGGTTCTGGGAACGGTTTGTACGCTTCACCTTTAAAATCAATTTTCGAACGCAGCGACAATAGTTTTAAACTGCGCTTTGGTAGCGTTGGATCGGTATCGTTTTTCTTTAAATTTAAATAACGGGTATAGCCATAGGCAATGTCTAGTACTTGCGCTTTTTCTTTTTCACTTAAATTTAAAAAACGCGCTTCTCTTGAAACCGCATATGGATCATCTGCTAATTCACGCGCAATCAAACGCAAGTCAGCCGTTAGCTGTAAACGCTGGCCTTCAATAATTGTGGTTCTGGAAGGTCTGAACGTGACATCGCCAATTAAGTCTTTTTTCTCTAACGCACGAATCGTATCCGTCGGCACCGTTCGATATTTAAAGGGGGCGGCTAGCTGCCAGCTTGGCTCAATGGCGTCTAACAATGTCAGCAGTCGATAGGAACAGTTTTCGTCAATAAAAAAGTAATCAAACCGGATTTCATTCAGCTCCCAAATATGACGCGTAAATTTTTGTACCTGTTCATGACTTAGATCAAGTTTGTATTCCCAAATATCACGACTTTCAATGTGATTGTATTCATTTACTTTTTCATAATACGGCACAAGAGAAACATAACCTGGGTAACCGCCGGTTAGCCCTTTAACGGTAAACGTTAATTCATCGTCGTTTGCATCCGTAAACGCCGCAAAATTAATCGCAGAAGACAGTAACTTGTGGCCTTGTTTGCCATCTAATCGAAACAGCGTATGCCCAAACATAGAAGATGGGCTATTGATATAAGACGATGGGAAAATCAAATACAACTCTTCGCCTTTAATCTGGTCGTACCATTCATCAAATGCGGGGCACTGTATTTTTGTAAAATTCTGTTGTGGTAATTTTTCTTGTAAAAAGTTTAAGCGAGCAGGGAAACGACAAATCGCAGCGTCATCACCCTCTTGTGGCAATTTGAATGCCGCAATGGTTGCTTTTAATTCCGCTAACGCATCGTATTTACCAGCATCTGATAAGAAAAAACGATCATCATCAACTTCACTGTATTCAACATTATTTATGCCTTGTGCTTGGTAATGCAACAGGGCTCGCCACTTTGGCGATTGAGATAATTGGGAAATATTTGAATCTGAAAACGCAGGAAAAGAAATACAACCCGAAAAACATAACAGGGTAATAAAACGTAAAATAGGCATGGATTTTATTCTTAGTTTATTCTGGCGCAAAATAACAAAGGGGTGCAAAAGCACCCCCTCTAAAATTAACTAAATCTAGGATTAACCTAGGTATTTAGCCAACTTGTCGTTGCTTGCCATAACGCTAACTAACGCGCCATAAGCTTCTTCAGAAGAAGATTCAGTGCTTACAAAGATAGAATCAAAGTTTGCTTGAACTTCTTTAGAGAATTCAGCTTTATCAGCAGCATCTACGCCAATAAGGCTAGTTAGTGCATCTAAAGATTCGCCTTGACCGCGTGCAGAATCAGAAGCAAGTTGCTCCATGTTTTGATCCATAAATACACGTGCTAGCTTAAGAGGGCCACCAGCATCGCCACAACCTGAAGTACCAGAAGTCATGCCGAAAGTTTGGTTACCAGAAGAACCGTTAGTAGTCGCAGCCATTACGTGCTCGTACCATTCGTTTGCTTCAGGGAAAACAAATTCTGTACCAGCGCCACAACCTGCAGGGCTAGCAAAAGAAGATGTAGCAGCTACAGCAAGTGCAGCACCAGCGATGAGCTTTTTCATGTATGATTCCTTATCCGTTGGAACAATTAAAAGAGCAGTTGAATCAACTACTGGGTCTAGTATAGCCAGTAATTCTAGGGTTTTGTCTAGTTATTTTTCAAATTGGTTCACACTATTAGGTCTGTATGAGTAATTTTGAACAAAAGAACACCATAATTAGCGTCAGTCAGCTGAACCGTCAGAGTAAAGAATTACTCGAAACGTACCTGCACCGAGTGCAGGTTACAGGCGAAATTTCTAACCTTGCGCGCCCCAGTAGTGGCCATTGGTATTTCACGTTAAAAGACCAGCGTGCTCAGGTACGTTGCGCCATGTTTAAAAGTCGCACGCAATATTTAAATTTTATTCCGAAGGAAGGCGAGCAGGTCGTTGTCACCGCGTCGGTTAGTTTGTATGAGGCGCGCGGTGACTACCAATTAATTGTCGATGCCATGCAAAGCGCAGGCGAAGGCGCATTGCAATTAGCGTTTGAAGAACTCAAACAGCGTTTATTTAAAGAAGGCTTGTTTGATGCTCAGCATAAACAAATTATTCCTGCGCACCCTAAACATGTAGGTATCATCACCAGCCCGACGGGTGCTGCAGTAAAAGATATTATTTCAGTTTTAAAGCGCCGCTTTCCAAGTTTGCCTATTTCTATTTACCCAACTCAAGTTCAAGGTCAACAAGCGGCAGGACAAATCGCCAATGCCATTTCACAAGCGAATCGCGACAATATTTGTGACGTATTAATTATCGGTCGTGGCGGTGGCAGCCTAGAAGATTTATGGCCATTTAATGAAGAAGTGGTCGCGCGCGCTATTTATAATAGTCATATTGCGACAATCAGCGCAGTAGGTCATGAAGTGGATACGTCGATCAGTGACTTTGTTGCCGACCTGCGCGCACCAACACCATCGGCGGCAGCAGAATTAGTGAGCCCTGATCGCTTTGAATGGCTGGGACGGTTTGAACAACTTGAACGCAGTTTAGCGCGCGTCATAAAAAACAAAGTTGCCCAGCAGAATTTTCATTTATTGCAATTGATCAAACGTTTACGTCATCCAAAAGACAAACTCAACGAACACATGCAACGTCTCGACATGGCTGAGATGCGCTTAAAAAACGCCATGGTATCTCGGCTGCAAAATAATAAAAATCGCCTGCAAACTTGTCAGCAATCACTCGCAGGATTCAAACCAGACAAGCAACTGGCGTTGATGCAGCAAACCAATGCGCAGCTTAACAAACGCCTACAAAAAGCCATTCAATCAAACCTAACCAGATGGCAGCAGTCTTTAGGGAAGCAAGTTGAGGTATTGAATGCGGTGAGCCCTTTGAGTACGCTGAGTCGTGGTTATGCGATTAATACCACCACAGATGGCCAAGTTATCCACAACGCTAACCAAGTAAAAGTGGGGGATACCGTCTATGCCAAACTGCACGAAGGTAAATTGAGTTGCACAGTGAGCGAGTTATACGATGAATAAAACACACATGCCCAGCACACCGCTTATTTCAATCATACTTGGCTTCATATGCTTATTGATGATGTCCAACGCCTACAGTTTGCCACAAGCCGCCAATGTTCCTGGCGGTATAGCGATTATAAAACTGGATGCCGAGCTAGATAACCCGCCTCAAGCGGTTTATAAAAAACACCCTGTTACTGTCGTTAAACACAACAACGCTTGGCATGCGCTGGTTGGCCTTAAATTAGCTACCAAGATGGGCGAACACTTTGTTGTCAGCCAAGGCAAGCGCTACCCTTTCACAGTGACAGCAAAAGATTACCCTGAGCAACATATCAAGCTGAAAACCCGTAAGCACATTGACCTTTCAGCTGAAAACTTGACGCGTCACAAAGGCGAAAAAAAACAAGCCAATGCTGTCTTTAAGGTATTCGACACCCAGTTAACGCCTGATTTAGAGATGATTAAACCGGTAGTGGGCCCTTACTCCAGCCCTTTTGGGCTTAAACGCTTTTTTAACGGCGAACCGCGTAAGCCCCATAGTGGATTAGATATCGCAGCCCCCACAGGGACACCGATTCACGCACCCACCTCTGGTAAAGTGGTGTTAACTGGCAACTTCTTTTTTAATGGTAATGTCGTGTATATGGACCATGGCCAGGGAATAATCAGCATGTTTTGTCACCTAAGTAAGATTGACGTTAAAGCGGGTGATGTACTGAAAAAAGGCGCTGTTTTAGGTAAAGTCGGTGCAACTGGCCGTGTCACAGGGCCGCATTTACACTGGTCCGTCAGCTTAAATAACGCCCGTATTGACCCATTGCTGCTGCTTAAAGGCGAAACATTACAGCCATAAACCAACACGAATTTGACGCAAAACGCGTATAATGCCTAAACGGCATCAAGCGAAACAGTATTCGAGTTAACATTAAAGTAAGTGAGAGGGGGAGCCAATATGGACGATTTTTCAGAATTTAAAAAGGCTATTGGTGATGTAACGCCCCTCAAAGTAGATGAGCGGGTCAGTCTAAACAAAAACAAAACCCAGCAAGACAGTATTGCCGTCGCTCAGCGCCGCCAAGCGGCCGTAACCGATGCACAGGATGACCCAAATCACTTAAGTGATACGCATGTGCACATGGTAAAACCATACGACATTATTCAATACAAAAAAGATGGCGTACAAGAAGGGGTTTACCGTAAATTTCGCTTGGGTAAATACCAACTCGATGCTCGCCTTGATCTACACAGACGCACAGTTCAACAAGCCCGCGAAGAGGTCTATCGCTTCATTGAAGATGCCATGAAGTACGACCTACGTACGCTGATTATTCTGCATGGCAAAGGCGAAAAAGAAGCCACTCCAGCCTTACTAAAAAGCTGGACCAATAAATGGCTAAGAGAATTTGACGACGTTATCGCTTTTCACAGCGCCAAGCCTCAGCACGGTGGTACCGGGGCACTCTATGTGATGCTCAGAAAAAGTGACCGTAAGAAACAAGAAACCCGCGAGAAACATCGAATTAAATAACGAGGTGTCGCCATGAGCAAATCACCAGGTACCGCCAGCACCATGCCTGTTACGGGTGCTGCATGCGGTATTAAACCCAGCAAAGAAGCCATGGAAGTCGATTTTAGCATCGACTTTTCACACGCTAAGCAGCTCCTAGAGCAAACCCAGCAAAATACCCTTAAAGATGTAGGCCAAGACACGCCAGATATTACGCTGAAGAAATAGTATTCACTTGTCACCCTCTCATGCTGAGCTAAAGTTAAAAGATATTATAGAGTTTGGTAATACCATGGGCTTATTCTCAATCGCAAATAGCGGGAAACTGGCTGAGCGTGACGCACTCATTGCAACACTGCATACCGAAATACAAGCGCTTCAAGATAGCCTTAGTAACGCTGAACTCAGTCGCCTAGCCTCTGAGGAATTGCAAAATCACATTGGTGAAATGGCCACAGAGCAAAACTCAATGAATGGTTTATTGTTTAAAACCGTTCATAGCGTCAATGATATCCACAATCTTGTTAGTCAAAACGCAGAAGCCTTAGGCGCAGAGCGCTCTCGATTAAAAGACAGCGAAGCCACCTTTGGGCAAATTACTGTCATATTGAAACAAGTGGGTCAAAGCTTGAGTCAGATTGACAGCCGAGCCAGTCAAACCGGCGAAAATATGGTGCAGCTCAATCAATCTGCCGCCAAAATAAATGATTGTGTCGTGAAAATTGAAGGCATTAGCGATCAAACTAATTTGCTGGCACTCAATGCGGCTATTGAAGCCGCAAGAGCCGGTGAGCAAGGCCGTGGCTTTGCCGTTGTAGCGGATGAAGTGCGAACCCTTGCTGGGCAAACAGGTAATACCACCAAAGAGATTTCAGACATCATACAAGCGACCACCAGTTTTATTCAAAAAGTCGATAAAGGCATTGAAGACATTCAAAAAGATGCGACCAACTTAAAGGAAACCACATCAACGATTGAATCCTCGGTTAAGCTGATTACAGACTTAAGTAAGGATATGAACATCATAATTAATCGCAGCACCAACGAAAGCTACATACAAGTTGCAATGCTGAGTTTATTGGCGTTTAAATCCCGAGTATATGAATTCATCTCCACTGACAAACACGATGATGAAACGTGTGAATTAATAAAAGATCATAAAGGTAACGGCTTTGGCCAATGGTATTTTCATGGTTTAGGTAAATCCACATTTGGGCACTTAACAAGCTATAAAAATATAGAACAGTATCTCGAAGGTCTGCATAAAAATGCCTGTGGTGCACTCGTTGCTGCTAAAGGTGGCTCAAGTAAAGAAAAGCTTAGTCGTCTCAATAAAATGGAAGATAATAGCCAAACTCTTATCCAGCTTCTCGAAGGGCTTAACGACGATCTGCAAAACATGGCTAAAAAAGCCATGGATAATACTGAAAATGAGGATGTTTTATTTTAAATTAAAGCGCCTTCCCTTCTGCCAATTAGACGAAATTGGTTATAATCCATTATTTGGATTCTGCACATGCTCTCCCTATGCCATGTTAACGATATCAATGACAGCCAAAGCAAAGGCTTTTCGATTGAAGGGCGCTCAATATTTGCGGTTAAAAAACACAACGAGGTTCATGTTTACCTTAATAGCTGCCCTCATTTAGGTGTGCAACTTGAAATGGTGCCAGATCAATTTCTTGATAGCAGCCG
>JAWUXY010000082.1:0-28488 GCA_034111105.1 Bermanella sp.
AGCGCGCTCTACGTTAAATTTCAAGGAAGTTTAATGGTAAAACCTATATGGATTTTAAACTGAGGCGTATTTATAGAGTGATTTTTACTCTATTTTCATAATGAAATTTAGGCTGTGTGTTTTTCTACAGCCTCGTTATAACATTTGGGATTAAACATAACTGTGGAAAAGCCAAAACTGCATCTACTTTATTTACAGACCTTGTTAAAGCTGGGGTATGGGGTTAATGTTGCCACTATTTTCTAAAACCGCATCTGAGCGCCCGAAAATTGCATTTAGTTCATTTATCCCCTTTCAGGTTATCGCACTAATTTCGTTGCCGATCTGGTTCTTTTTTTGGTTGCTTTTTAATGCCGGTAAGCCAGTTTCTGAACGAAATTTTTCGATTGTTATCTATTTCCTATTCGGTTCAGAGTGGAATGTGCCTTTTTTACTCTTTCTTTGTTCTGTAGGTATGTGGCTTGCTGTTGTTTTGCGGCTTAAACGTACGGCATTGATTTCAGGGATAGCACTCTGTCTACCGCTTTCCGCTTGTTTTATCATTTTATTGTTGCAATACCTTGAAGCTTATCATTGAAACGACCACATATTTGATACTATGGACCTGTAAGAGCTTTATGAAGCATTCATCTGTATATTGGTTTCGATATTTCTTCAGAAGTTTCAATAATTGGTTGATATTAATTGTTTTGCTTAGCGGTTGCACGAGTAGTTATCTGCAAAGTGAAAGTGCCAGGTTCTCTGAGTATTTCAATGGTCAGAACCTGGTCGGAAAACGTTTTGAAACCAAACTGCCAATTACAGTGTTTAAACTGGGCCATAGTCGTTTTGTGGCTCTTCACGACGTGCCTTTAGCTATTGTTATTTCAGACCGAAAGCCTAACGATTTAGTCTACTATGAGCCGCTAATAACGCTCCCATCTGGCACTGTGCTCGAGATGGTTGGCGAACTGGCTTGGCGCTCCTCAGCTATCAACGTTCAGCCTGCCGCGAATTTCAATTATTTTATAGTGCATGATATAGCTGAAGCGAGTGATCTGCTTTTGCCTTTTTCCAGCGGATTGACACAGGCTGGTCTTCACGGGCAAACGCCTCGAAAGCATATTCAGATTAATTTCCCAGAGCCTTTTCTGCTTGAAGTAGATGTACCATCTAAGTGGACATGTGCACGATACGATATAATAAATGGCGCCGAGTGGCACAAAGGTTTTAACTTGAAAATATCGAAGCGAGTTATACGGCCAGCATGTGACCTCTCCACACCTCAAGCCAGCCAAAAATAATTTGGCCAAAGTGGCAATTATTGATTGAATCTTAGATAAGAATTACAGTTGTTTAAAATGTGTCTTTGTAGTGGGCAGCTAGGAGGAGAAATTAAAAAATGTATAACCATCGCATTAAATCTGACTCCGTAAATTTGTCTTTTTTTTGCAAAGCGATGTAAAAAAAGACGACAAGTTTACTCCGCAGTTTATGCGGGCGTTGAGACTGTAGAAAAACCTCAAAGAGAAAAGTAGAGCGCGCTCTACGTTAAATTTCAAGGAAGTTTAATGGTAAAACCTATGTGGATTTTAAACTGAGACGTATTTATAGAGTGATTTTTACTCTATTTCCATAATGAAATTTAGGCTGTGGGTTTTTCTACAGCCTTGTTATGCGGCGTCATGACTAAATGCAAAATTTCGAGAATATAATTTCACAATGAAAATATTAGCAATGACTTTAAAGATCATCGCTGTTGTATCGACTATCATAGCTCTAATGGCTTTTGGTAGTGATTTACTTCCAGTGGAGATTACTTTTGGTGGGCACGAATCGGCAGGCGGTGAGCACCAGTTCTACAAAATAGTTCTCACTGAAGGAGTAGATTCAACTCAAATTGGCATTTGTTTTTTACTCGCAGGGTTTAGCTTATTTGTAGTATCAGCGTTAATAAGAAAGTACTTGGTAAAATAGTTTGACACATAGCAAGTTTGTCCATTTGACGTTGAACTTCCCCCGATAATGTGGACACCTTTAAATAACTGATAATAATTAAGACACTCATGCTAATAAAATAGACTGAGTGCACGTTGCATTTAATCTTTGACCCATTAGCTGTTGCGCGTGAGGGTGATAGATTATTCTCATTAGCCTGATTTATTTATATGTTAGTTTTGATATGACGTGTTTTTGAACAATACTGACGACAGACATCCTGCCATAGATAGCATATTAGGTTGATTGTGACGTGAAATCTAAGCCAGTAAGGTTTGGAAATTTTTGAGGTTAGGTCGCCGCTTGCGATCAAGCAATTCAACTGCTTTGCCTAAAGCAGTTTGGCTGCCGACTAAATCTTTAAAATTTGACTCAAATGAAGTTGTTAATTTTAACTTCTTATCATGAGTGCCTAATTCTTATTACGTTAATTCTTACAGTTTTTGATCCAAGTAACGTTGCTACAGGTGAGGTGTTAATAGATATGGAAGAGGGCAGTTTTAAAGAGAAAATACCCATTCCTATCTCAGATATTATATTTACTACCGAAATGATTTTGTTGCTTTCAAAAATTTCAAAAAATTGATGGTATTAATTTAATGTAAAAAGCATGCTGAAAGCAATAATTAACGGTAAGCATGAGCCCACAAGGGATTGTTGTGATACTGCCTGTGCTGATTTTATGTTGTAAAAGCGAATGTGTGTACTTAAGTATTCTAAATATTAACGAGGTTATCGGCTCAACTAATTTTCACTCTCTGTTCATAAATAAAAAAATACGGCCTATAAAAATAGGCCGTATTATTTATTGCTGATTTTTTAGAATCAGTTGTTATTGCAAATTAATAAGAAGCAACAATACTTACGCCAGAGAATGTGTCGTATCCTCTTAATGTAATATAGTATTTACCGCCTTTCCCAGAGTTTAGGTTACAGCTTTCATCATTACCGTCTACATATGGACGGCAGTCATACTCTTTCGTTGTAGGTTGCTCACCTTTGCGAACATATAAGTCAGCGTCGCCCGTGCCACCAGACATGCTAATATTTAGCGTTGCATTGGCAGGTACATCAATGGTGTAGACGAGTTCTTGGTTGCGTGCGCCAGAAAGCCCAGTGACTGGTACGCCATTGGTTAAGCAGTTATCGTCACAGCTAGTGTCGCCGCTAAACGTGCCAGTTAAACTTACATCACTGTATTGGCTATAGCCATTGAGCATCACCCACCAATCGCCTGCTTGTGGATTAGTGAACGTGCAGTTTTCTGTGTTGTCATCTTTATATGGGCGGCAGTTGTAGTTAGTTGTAGAAGGTTTTTGACCGACTTGTACATACATATCAACATCGCCTGTGCCACCATTCGTATCAAATGATAGCGATTCAGAGCCTGCAGGAACAACTAACTTATAAAAAGTATTTGTACCTTGAGCGCCTGAGACGTTAACACTTCGTCCATTGGTGAGTTCATTTTCTTCTGGTGGTATAACAATGCCACCTTCTAATGTGTAGAGTAACTCATTCGGTGAGCCAGATTTTGCATCAGATACTTTGTTTTTAGTACTGCGCTGGTTGAGCATGGTTTCGATTTGTGATGGGCTTAAAGAGGGTGTTTCTTCAAGGTAGAGTGCAACCGCCCCAGCAACATGCGGTGAGGCCATTGATGTGCCACTGATGGTTTTTGTTGCTGTATCTGAGTTGTACCATGCTGACTTAATACTTGAACCAGGTGCATAGATATCTAAGCAGTTACCATAGTTTGAAAAACTTGAACGGCTGTCGCTGCTGGTTGTTGAGCCAACGGTGATGGCACTCGCTGCCCGAGCCGGTGAATAATTACAGGCGTTTCTGCTGTCATTACCCGCAGCTACAACAAAACTAATGCCTGCTGCTACCGCATTATTCACGGCATCATCAGTGGCTTGCGAGGCGCCACCGCCTAAACTCATATTTGCAACAGAAGGGCCCGACGCATTATCTTTAACCCAGTTAATACCTGCAATAACCCCTGAGTTTGAGCCTGAACCACTACAGCCCAGTACGCGCACACCTACAATGTTTACATTTTTAGCAACCCCGTAATCACCACCACCAATCGTGCCGGCAACATGTGTACCATGCCCGTTACAGTCTGTTGCATCTGAATCGTTATCAATAAAATCATAACCGTGAGATGCACGATTGCCGAATTCATTGTGGTTTATGCGCACACCGGTATCGATAACATACGCTGTGACGCCAGACCCATCAAAATCATAATAGTAATTTGAATTAAGAGGGAGATCTTGTTGGTCAATACGGTCTAAGCCCCAAATTACATTTGGTTGGTTTGCGTTGGTTTGAATTATGGGGTTAACCGACATCATTTGATCTTGTTCAATGTAATCAATATTCGGATTGCTAAGCATTTGTTGAATTGTTTTATCCGACGCATTAACAACAACACCGTTTAGAATGCCGCCAAACTTCTGGACCACATCGATGTTGTATTGATTACTTAAATTCGCCGATTGTGAGCTGGCAAAATCTGCGATAGCGTCACTGCTTTGAATATTCAAAACCGAGGGCGTTTTGAATACAACGATATATTTACCTTCAATTGCACGGCTTTTGTCGACAGACATAAGTTCTGCGGCATAAGTTGGCACAGCTGATAAGCCAACTAATACAGAAAAACTTAGAGCACTTAATTTACGCATTATTTAATCCTTTTTGAGTGGCTACTGTTTTGGGTCACGCTCCATTAAGATAGTCTTGAATAACAATAAGTAAACATTTTTTTTGGTTTTAATTAAAGTTTAACTTCAATGTAATGTAATGAAATGTAATTTTAAATGTAATAAATGTTTCTGTTTTAGGTTTTCTTTTGGCTTTGTTATGGGCCTAATACATTATTTGTTTTTGTAAGTTTATGTGAGCTTAAGTATTTATAGTTTTTCACGTTGTGAGTAATTTAAGGTGATTATAATAAATTTTTTATTATTGTTTTCCGTAAAGTTATTCACGAAATTATGAGTTTAATATTAAATAACACGACGTAAAAGTCAGACGGTAGTTTTATGTTAGGCAGATTTATTAATATAAAATAATAATTTTATATTATATTTTTTATTCAATTTTTTAATTTATACCATAGCAAAGCGCCTGAGATATTCAGGTGTGTATTTTATTTGCAATCATTATAAATTAAGCAAGCAAGCTGTGACTAGACTGAATGCTTGATCGTCGCTGTCGGTTAAATTTGGTTAGGTCGTTATGTAGTGACTCCGGTTTACCAATCAATCCTTTAAATTTTGTCTCTATGGTTTGAGTGAACTCAATTCAGTTTTCAGTGCTAATGATTAAGCGTTGTAAAATAGATGGTAATTATTTTGCTGTAGCGCTTCGTTTATCTTATTGGATGATTCCGCCTGTCCAACCTAATCGTTCAAAATAATCAGTTAACTTAAAGGGTAAGCTTAAACGCTGATTAAGGGCAGAGTGAATGCCTACGTTTAATCACGTCATAAAATTACCAAGTATCTGCTTGCTGTTTGTTGATGTGTAAAGCCACATGACTCGGGTTCGACATAATTGTATAAGCCGTCATGTCGATTGCAAATACACGAGCCTGATTGAATGGCTCGCTTTAAACCCGTCATGAATATGTTTAAAGTTTTGCTGAGTGTTGATGTCAGTTCCAAAAAAAAGCACAGCGTGATGCGCAGTGGTAATAGGTTTGTCCTCTAAACTCACTTGTTTATTTCTGAGCTTTGGCATGTTGCGATCTGTTCCGATTTATTATTTATCATGGATAGGTATCAATTAAAGCGCGATAAGACGAATGTATGAGTAATTTTTAACTCATACTTTTCTCTTAATATGACTGTCTAGATAGTTTTAGATTTTGGTGGAATTAAGAGGATTTAATTTATATTTTGCGCGGTTTGACTAATTATTAAATAATATAATTAATGCTTTTACCTTACTTGATTCTCGTAAAAGGCGTCACGAAATCGTATGCTTTGAGATAAAATCGCGCGACATAAAAGTAAGGTAATACGTTGTATTAGTAATTTTATTTATATATTAAGTTAAGTTCTCACTATAAAAACGTATAAAAAATTACGCATTCAATGTCTGAGTTATATTCGAATTGCGCGTAAATTACGGATCGATACATTTACTGGGGTTATCTGAGGCCCTATGATTGTTGGCTTGTAGAAAATAATCGGGCAAGTACGCCATATGGAATACGTTAAGCCATTGAAGGTTCGGCTAGAATGCGACAACTTAAATTAACTTTTTATGAATTAAAAATAGATTTGCTTGATCTAGTCGTATGTTCTTGTCGTGAGTGTTTTGCATATATGAATATTTTTAGAGTAATTTAACTAGATTCTCATCTTCGCTGCAATAAAATCCAAGACTACTTGAGTCTAGGGGGAAATAAGTCACGCTTTAAATAGATTACATGTGCGCTTAATGCCCAGTAATGATTTGTTAAATCACTTACTCAATGTCGGTGTTATTGGCGAAGGTTGTTTGAATAAGCCGCGGCTATCGTTACGTTAAATAGTTGCTGTTCGTTTAATGTCTGTAAGATAATCGGTTAACTTGAGCAATTTACCGACTTCATAGTTAAGTACCGAGCAAAGCCAAAGGGGCGAAATCGCCTCTTTAGCCGCTCCGGTTTTTAAGCCGCTCGTTACAATGTGTCTCTAACAATTAACTTATTTCAGTGCTAGCTTATAGTTTCCCATTAACGGATTAATGCTCATGAATACATATTACTTAACTATTCTCGCTTTAGCCCTCTCAACTGTATTAACGACAAATGCGTTAGCTGACCGAGGCCCGATTCCTAATATAAATAGTGATTCCAAGTTTATTGTTTATTACGGGAATGATTTTTATACCAATACACAAGCCAACCCAGACAATTGGGTTATTAACCAATCTGTTATTAATACTTTGTCTGACTTTGATGTGGTTGTGGTTCAGCCAAACCAGTGGACGTTCACACCCGAGATTGTCCAAGCTTTAAAAGCGGGTGGTGTGGATAGGGTTTTGGGGTACATCAGTATTGGTGAAGATTATGTTAATCAATCCCTAGAATCTGCGCTAGGTAATGGTACGGGGATGAGAACGTACGATTCATCCTCTAATCAACTCCTAACCGTATCCGGTACAACACTTCAAAGCTTTTATATGGATGTTGATACACAAACCGTTACTTATAAGGCAGACGGTAATGTTGAAAGTGTCACAACGGCGGCTCGATTCACACCGGATGGCGTGCCAGATTTAAACCCTCACTTTCATGGGTTTATGGTGTACCCCGATGCTAATTGGCGTTGGGTATTGGATAACATGCGAATCGGCACAGCGAATGTCGCTGGCCGCCAATACAAAGCAGGCTTGCAGCAATTAGCGGGCAGCAGGGATTCATCCAACCTTCGTGATCGTTCAGCGAACTTCGGTTTTGATGGATTCTTTTTAGATACTATTGATACAGCAGGGCCTTATGATAATGCCGGCTGGTATCCTTGGACCGCTCAGGCCATGCAACAAACCGTTAAATTCATTAGTGATCAGTATCCCAATAAACTCGTGATGGCCAATCGCGGTGCATTTTACTTTTCACCAGGGCTTAAAAGCCCCATCACGAATGAATATTCAATTGATTACAGCATTCGCCCGTATGTGAATGCATTTTTGTTTGAAAGTTTTCGCTATGACAGTGACCCTTCAAGCGACGGGGCAAATGGCGTGTCTGAGTACTACAACGAAAACCGCTTTAACTCCGCACCAAAAGTCATTGCTGAGTCGAATCGAGAAGACGGTTTTACGGTGTTCGGTTTAGATTATCAAAGTGGTCGCCTGAACGTTGAATCAGATAGCTTTGATATTGGCATCAGAGAAATGGGGTTTATTAACTATTTAGCACCGGATGGTGACTTGGCGACTCATAGCTTGGCCATGGCTAATTTTTTACCCGACAGTCAAAACGATAATGCGCCACCCAGTTGGGACAACACAGGTCATAGTTTATATAACACGCCCAACACAAATATGAGAGTGGGAGTTCAATCCATAACAGAAGGCGCAACACCAACGGATATTGTGATTACATGGGATACGGCGATTGATCAGTCTTATCCTATTCATTACGACATTTCTGTTGAGAACCTTTCAGCTGGTACCACTACTGTTTATGACGATGTTACCTTTACTACCAATCTTGCATGGTTACATAACCCCGCTAATAATAGTGCCAACCAAACCATCGTTAGTGGTTTGAGTATGGGCGATGATTTCCGCATCAAAGTCTATGCAGAAGATGCTAAGGGTAATCGGAACGAGGGGGATCCGGGTATGACGTATTCTCTTGCCACGCCAATTTCCAGCCCAATTCTTAAATCGTCAATTGCTCTAGATGGTTTACTAGGTGATTGGTCGGCTATTGAAGCGTTTCCCGCGGACCCAGATGACATTGTGGAGGTCAGCGCTGCTGGCCATATTAGTGGCCAAGGTAACCAAGCCAATTGGGCCGGTATTCAAGTCGCTCATACGACCGACACAAATGAATTGTTCATGGCCTATACCAATAAAACCAACATCTATATTAGTTGGGGCTTTCAGGTGTTTATTGATAGCGATGATGATCCCACAACGGGATTCAAAGGCAGTTTTGCTGGTATTAATGACTTTCCAATTGGCGCTGATTATCTGATCGAAGGCGTTAATGTTTACCAGTATTCAGGTACAGGAAACGATTGGAATTGGATTGTTTCACCCAATAGTGGTGGTTACCAAATGGGACGAATTTGGAGCGGCAAGACGGGCGAGGTGTTTTTACCGTTACATTGGATCGGCAGCCCAACTAACGCGATGAACTTTGTTGTGTTTGGCAATAATGATTTTTATGTGAATGGCTCAACACCCATCGAATTTGATTGGTACCCTGATAACGCAACCTCTGGAGGGTATTTTCGCTATCAGTTTTGATGTGGTGGCTTTAACTTTAAGTTGTAACTAAATTAGGCGCTCATGTTAAGGATTTACATGAGTGTCTTGAGACTTTACCAATAAGACCGCTCGGTGTTTAGTGCGTAATGAGCCGCTCGCATTTTATCGTGAAACTCCGCCTGTAATTTGGCCATGGATCATCCTCTTTAATACCCCCGAAATTGTATTGTGCTGTATTTATATACATAGTTTTATCAAGATCAACCCGTATAACCATAATTTAAGAGATCTCTTACAAAGCGCTGTACCCCTTTCTATTAAAGGGCTGTAGCGTAGTTCAATATTTTTGATGATGATATACGGGGATATATCCATTTATTTGATTGACGTATTTTTTCGGTTAGGTAATATTCGCCAGCAATTAACATGGATGAGATAAACCACTGATGGCAAAGGGAAAGTGCTGATCACTTCCCTCGCATATATAGATGGTTATCAAGATCCATCCGAATAACCAAATTGTTATATGCAGGTGTTTAAATGAATACTTTCAATAATAAATTTTTTATTATTTCTTTGACATTATTGGGGTTGGGAGTGATTTCAATTATAGCCGAAAATACCTTTTATCAGTATTTAGATAGTGAGGGTGTTCTTCATGAGAGTTTTTTTCTGCCACTTGGGGCGATAAGCATTGCTCTTGGCATTTTATTTTTATTGTTTTTTATAATACAAAAAACATGGTGCTTGTTTTATAAAAAGTAGTTTGCATATAACAAGTCATTTAAACGGAACAAAAACAGTTGGCCATCGCTTCGCGATTATATCCAACCATTTTTGTCCGCTTAATGAGGCGTTATGTGAAAAATATGAATTTTAAATTATAAATTACTGCTATAGCACTATTTATTTCCAATGCTTCCTATGCTGTTTCGGTATGTAAAAATTGCTCTATTACAGGAATTCAACTAGATGTACGGCGAGATGGTACATACATCTGGATGGAAGGCTCTGGTGATTGGTCTAGTTCAGAAACTGAATGCTTTACTGCAGGGACAAAAGCTTTCTTTATACCAAAAGATTCTGTTGGATATGCATACGGTGATGGAATATGCCATGGCGGATATGAAACACTCCATTACATTTACGTTAAATAAACACATAACAATGGTGGGTACTCGCGCGTTCCCTCGATTAGTGCCCACCACACCTGATGACCCAGCATCACAGGCCAATCTCGATGCATGGCATATTCTAGAGAAATGGGACAAACCTTTTTTAACGCTCTTTAGTAATGGTGACCCGATCATGCGCGGCTTCGACAAAGAATTTCAACGTCGTGTACCGGGTTGTAAAAACATGCCTCATCAAACATTAAAGGGTGGGCATTTTTTACAAGAGGATTCAGGAACCGAGTTTGCGTTGGCCATTAATGATTTGCTAGCCAAGCATCTTTAATACTGTCATTGATTTGATCATTCTTTAAATGTGGTTACTTTAAAGAATGATCGCTGTTTATTTTTTAGCCCAACTGTCTATTTAAACTTATCCAGCCATTCTTTTGGCGACAGCCCTGTTTTTTTACGAAACACTCTTGCCAGCGCTGAACCATTTTCATAACCCACTTCATTGGCCGCTAGACCAACTGATTTATTTTTTCGTAATAAACCTTGTGCAATAAATAGGCGCCAGTCCGTTATGTAATCACCCGGGGATTGACCAACCACCTCTTTGAACAGTTCAGAAAACTTTGAACGTGACATGGCCGCCATATTAGCCAGCGAGGCAAGGCTCCAATTTTCTTCTGGGTGCTCATGAATTTTTATCATGACATTTGCTAATTGCGGATGAGAAAGGCCCGCAAGCATACCGTGTGCAACCTCGCCATCTTCTAATACTTGTCTTAATATTTGTATCAAAAAAATGTCACTTAAACGGTCAATCATTGGCTGCCTTCCACAGTACTCATTAAAGGCTTCTTCAAACAACCAACTTGCAGATTGCCCAAGGTAAGCAGAATCTTCGATATCGAAATATAAAAACTTAGGGAGTGCACTCGCCAAAGGGTTATTAAAACTGTCCTTATATCGGACAGTGGCGCATACCAGTTCAGCGTGGTCGGACTCACTCGCCATTATTTGATGATGTGTCGCTTGAGGAAAAAAAATAACCGTAGGGCGCTCAAATACTCTCTTTTCACCCTTATCGTCCATTAAGGTCAATTTACCGGATTTAAGTAAATGAAGGTGACCTTCGCTATTATCACTGGAGCCAAAAGGCTTAATACCGCACATATTGCCACTAAAAAAGACCTGTGCATTCATAGAAAAGCGAAGAAGAATCTCTGATAAACGATCCATTTATGGCCCTCGGTACATAAAAACATTGAAAATCGTACATTTCTGGACGATTTGAATCAAAGTCTGGACTATATCATCCCACTTAGCCCCCATAAAGCCGTAATCTAGCCTCACTGCCAAACACAAGTCACCCTTCATCAAGAACGGGTCACTGGCATACGTTTTTAAACCAAAACCTATGTAAATAAATGCAATGGAGCCACACGATGAAACTTTCTCATTTAATTAAATCCGCTTTTGCGGTTAGTACACTTGTATTAAGCAGCCTAACATTTGCTGCAAACATTGATATGAACGCAGATGAAAACGATATCGCAATCAGCGGTTATGACACTGTTTCTTACTTCACAAAAGGTCAGCCAACTCAAGGTAGCTCAAAATACACAGCCACCTATAACAATGCTATTTATCAATTTTCAAGTGCTGAAAACCGTAATAAGTTCCGTGCAAACCCAGAATATTATGCCCCTCAGTACGGTGGTTATTGCGCCATGGGTGTTGCACTAGAGAAAAAATTCACCGTTGACCCGACGGCTTGGTACATCGATAACAACAAGTTGTACTTAAACCTAAACAAAGCGGTACAAAAGAAATGGCTAACTGATGTACCTGGAAACATAAAAACATCTGAACACAACTGGCCTGAAATCAAAAATCTAACAGCAGAAGCATTAAGCGAAGATTAATCAATCTATCAGTAAAGGAGCTCAGTAATGAATAAAAAACTCATTGCCAATGCTGCTTTACTGGCTGTATTAGCAGTCAGTACAGCAGGCCCTGCACACGCGGCAGGTAAAGAGAAATGTTATGGCGTAGCTAAGGCTGGCCAAAATGATTGTGGTAATTTAGCAGGCACTCATTCCTGTGCAGGCCAATCAACCGTTGATAATGATCCTGGCGAATGGAAAATTGTTGCGAAAGGGACCTGCCTAGAATTAGGTGGCATGAAAAAAGCAGACGCTAAAAAATATTACAACGAAAACCGTTAATACAAAATAATCGTAAGGTTGAGGTTTTTATGGACTCCATTGACACAAGCAATATTCGCAGTCGCTCTGACAATGATCATAAAAAGAAAGCCAACCAGTCAATGATGATTGGTGTCGGTTTACGGCATCAACATTATGCTGATGTCTTATCTCAACCTTACGATCAGCCTGAAAACAATCACATTATTGATTTTGTCGAAGTACATTCTGAAAACTTCTTTGCTCAAGGTGGTGCGAGCCGAGCATTAATTCAGGATATTGCAAAGCGATACCCTATCAGCCTGCACTCAACAGCCTTAGGGCTTGGCTCTTATGCACATGCGGCCAATGGCTATCTTGATTCGTTAAAAGAGTTAATTAAAGTGGTTAATCCATTTTTAATGTCCGATCATGCGGCTTTTTCTTGGGCTGAATTAAATGGTGACATCATCCATGGCGGTGATTTACTCCCCATTGCATTTAATCAAAAAACGTTAATGGCCATGGCTGATAATATTAATGCATTACAGCAATCAACTGGGCGCCAGATACTCATTGAAAACGTGTCTGCGTATATACAGCCTGAAAATTCAACATTATCAGAAACTGAATTTCTAGTGAAATTAACTGACCTAACGCAATGCGGGCTACTGGTTGATTTAAATAATTTAATTGTTAACGCAAATAATTTCTCATCAAAGAGTGAACTAGAGTACGCACAAGACTGGCTAGAGAATATACCGCAAGGTTTGATTGGTGAAATTCATCTTGCAGGTTATACACCTGTTAATAACGGTGAGTTTATCATTGATGACCACAGCCAACCGATTAGCAACATAGGCTGGCAACTTTATCAATTTACACTTCAACGTTTTGGAAAAATTCCAACCTTAATAGAATGGGACAATAATCTACCCAGTTGGAATACACTATTAAATGAAGCCAAAAAAGCACGCTCAATTGCTAATGAGGTTTTCAATAATGAATGAACAACAAGCATTAATGAGTGCCATTTTTGGCTCACACGAATCATCAAAAATAGATGAGAAAGGCTTAGCTGTTTATAAAAGAAACCTTAAAGCCAATGCAACAAGAGCATTAAGGATTACGTTTCCTACCGTTGAAAAGCTTATTGGTGAGTCGTTATTTTCACAATGTGTTGAAACCTTATTATTATGTGACCCACCAAAACTCGGTGATTGGGGCTTATGGGGAAACGGTTTTGCTCGTGTATTAGCAAAAACAGCCGCTTTAGATGATTTCCCATACGTTGTGGATATCGCAAAACTGGATTACTCGTTACATATATTAAGTCGAGAAAAAGACTCTACCGTTAATATTGATTCTATCTCGTTATTAACTCGCCATGACATTGATACGCTAAGTATTGCACTTAATCCTAGTGTTAGCATGCTAGCGTCTGCTTACCCTATATTTGATATCTATCAAGCTAACAATACATCACTATCACCAAAAGAAAATGATGAAGACTTAAACCATGCAAAAATGAAAATTGCAGAAGGCTTAGGGCAGAACGTTTTATTGTATCGACCTCAATTTAAAGCACTTGCTCGTGAACAACGTGTCGAAGAAAGATATTGGCTTAATTTAATATTGGATGGCTTTTCGATTGGTCGTGCACTAGACAAAATGGAAAAAAGATTTGGTCATAAAAACCGTTCATTTTCATTTGAACAATGGCTACCTCAAGCGATTCAAGAAAACATAATGACCCATATCCAACACACCTAAGCCACTGAATTTAAAACCCAGGCCAGAATTAAACCTAAACATTAATAACAGAGAACATAACCATGAATATAAATAACGAACCCATTTCAAACATCGCAAGCCTTTATAACGTTATTGCCAATACGATCAATAAAGTTCAGCCATTAGCGTTATTAGCTGCACGACTTTATGTGGCTTGGGTATTTTTTGCGTCCGGTTTAACTAAACTGAGAGATTGGGAGAGCACACTCTTTTTGTTTGAAGAAGAATATTCTGTGCCTTTTATTCATTTTGAAGTGGCCGCTTGGCTAGGCACCGCTGGTGAATTGATTCTACCTGTATTATTAGTATTTGGTTTATTAGGGCGCTTTTCAGCACTGGGGTTATTTATTGTGAATATCGTTGCGGTTATTAGCTTGGAAGAGATCGCGCCTGCTGCCTATACATTACACGTTCTGTGGGGATTGTTATTGGCTCAAGTTTTTATTTGGGGGCCGGGCATGATTTCTATTGATCGATTAGTGAAGAATAGACTTTTAAAGTAACAGGCTTTGAAAATAACAGATTAGAAAATTCAACATCCAAGCGGATGCTGAATTTTCTAGCACAATCTATATGTAGATAGTGACGCTTAAAACCCTAAAACATCCTGCATGTCATACACGCCATTGTCTTGTGCTTTTAACCAAGCTGCTGCGCGTACTGCCCCTTTCGCAAAGGTCATACGACTTTGCGCTTTATGGGTAATTTCAACACGCTCGCCTTCTGTCGCAAACATCACGGTGTGATCACCCACTACATCACCGCCACGAATGGTTTGGAAACCAATCTCTTTATGCGGGCGCGCACCGGTTTGACCTTCACGGCCGTAGTTCGCCACTTCGTTTAGATCCCAACCCATGGTTTCTGCAATCACTTCACCTAAACGCAGTGCCGTACCGGATGGCGCATCTACTTTGTGCTTATGGTGCATCTCAATCACTTCGATATCACTTTCGTCACCCATCACCTTAGCGGCCATACGAAGCAGATTAAGGCATAACGTCACACCAACTGAATAGTTTGGCGCAAATACGATTTTCATATCCTGGCCAGCCGCTTGTAACGTGGCTTTTTGTTCATCGGTTAAACCCGTTGTACCGATAACAATGCCTTTACCGTTCGCTTTACAAAATTCGATATTACTCATAGTGGTTTCTGGCGATGTGAAATCTACCAGCACATCAAAATCGTTTACGGCTTCGTCTAAACTGCCCACGAGCGCCACGCCTAATTTTTTACCTAGACCAGCCATTTCGCCCGCGTCACTGCCTTTTAGACTGTCATCCGGTAAAACAATACCTGCACCGAGTTTTGCGCCTTCGGCTAGTTCGGTAGCTTCAATTAAAATGCGGCCCATGCGGCCAGCGGCACCAATGATGGCAATACGTGTAGTCATGAGGGTGACCTTAAATTGGGTGTCTATATTGGTTGGGGATTGTACATGAAATTAGACGCCGTCGCCTCTTAGGCTGTGACGATGACACATAAAGAAAACCCCAGTTTGCCAAGCGCCAAACTGGGGTTTTGGGAAAACGACTTAGGGGATTACTTTAAAGAGTCTTTCATCACTTTAAGTCGATCACCGCGTAGATCAAGCTTATTCGCTTTATAGAACGCTTTTGGTAGCTTAATTAACTCTTGAGCTAAGTCCATTGCGCTTTGCTGTAGCTGGTCTTTTTCAACAAGTTGATCTAAAAAGCCCGCGTCTACCGCTTGAGCTGGTGTGTATTTTTTCGATTGAATCACGGCAATCGTTTGCTGTGTGTTCACAATACGATCTTTTATCAGGCTCATTAATACTGGCGTAAATGGCATACCAATGGCCGTTTCTGGCAGGTTAACGGTATATTCAGTATTCGCACCGATACGGTTATCAGACGCCATTAAGATAAATGCACCCATGCCGATTGCATGACCTTCACAGGCGGCAATCACAGGTAGCGGAAACCCGTAAATACGTGTCGCCAATACCATACCTTTTTCCAACAGGTCGGTTGCTTGTTGCCCGCCCTTTGCTAATGCTTTTAAATCGAAACCAGCAGAGAACATACCTTCACGGCCAATAATGATAACGGCCTTTGCTTCTTGCTCAGCTTTATCTAACGATTCGTTCATGGCATCAATGAACTCATGGTTCAAAGCATTCGCCTTACCATCGTCGATACAAATTTGTGCAACACTGTCTATTAATTGGTAATCCATGCGGCCTCTCTTATTTTATAACTAGATAAATTAACAAGGGTCTCTATTTTAAGTTTGTATATTCTGGAATATGCATCATTTCAGATAGAAGAGACCGAAGCGTTTTAGCTTAACCATTCTAAGGGCATAGGTGTATCACTTTTTTAAACAATTTGGATACTTGGGGAAACAATGATCAGCGTTTAATGGAGCGAGCGAGGGCAACCTTACCTGACTTTTCGGCCTAATAAATGCACTCTACTACATGCAGCCTAATAACAAGACACCCAAGGTGAGTATCAAGCTAAGCGTTCAACAAAAGCAGGAAGGCATGCGAGACACCTTGAATAACCTCGTTGCGAGCTTATCCAAGCCCTGCATAGATTACACCTTGATAGAGGCAACGGTCTCAGAAATAATATCCACCACCGAGCGTAGCTTGTTACTCTCTTCCTGTGTTCGGTCTGCTTTCTCTCTCACGCTTTCTGAAGACGTCTGAATACTGTGTATATGACGGTCAATTTCAGATGACGCCGCTGATTGCTGCTCCACAGACGAGGCGATCTGGATATTCATCATGCTCACCTCTGCCATGCTTTGTGCCATCTCACGCATTAACGTAAGTGCCGTACTGGATTGATCTTTGCCTTCTTCACCTTTTTGATTGGATTCTTGAATGGCTGACACCACTCCTTGAATAACCGTCTGAAAGCGGCGCATGGTATGGCGTACTTCTTCGATTGATTTAGCCGTACGCAGTGATAATGACCTCACCTCATCCGCCACCACAGCAAACCCTCGGCCTTGATCCCCTGCTCTGGCAGCTTCAATCGCGGCATTGAGCGCGAGTAAGTTTGTTTGTGAAGCAATGTCTTCAATGGAGTCCAGTACCGCTTCTGTTCCTTGGCTCGCACTTTCTAATTCGCTGATTGATGACACCGCATGATTTAACTCATTTTGTAAAATGCTGATCGCATCTTGAGCACAAGCACTCATTTGCGTGCTTTTTGTTAAACGGTTATTCACCTCTTTCACAAAATCAGCCGACTCTTGTGCACTTTTTGAAACGTCTTGGATTGATAAATTCATCTCATGAATGGCCACAGCTGATTGCTCTATCTTTTTGTGTTCATCCTCTGTGGCTTGCTGCACATCAGATGTCATTGCCAACATCTCTTTGGCCACATTATCAATTCGACTGGCCGCATCTTTAAATTTAGAGAATGCGGTTTCTAAATTTGAGTGAAGATAGTTCACCGCGTTATCAAGTATTTGTAATTCATTACTGGCGTTGAGGATTTCTTTTTTATCGTCTTCGTTTGTGACCAAGGATAACGTCATTGCGATCAAAGTCTTAAGGGCTTTAATAATTGAACGACTGGTAATGCTTACCAAAGTTACAATAAATATAGCGGTAATGATGAGCGATAATGCCGATACCCAGTACATGGATTCTAATTCATTACTAATAAACACCGAGATAGCGCCTATTTTATCTTTGAAAATGCCGGATAGTGTATGAGCCGATTGTCGCATCTCTCCACGATACCCCTCATTGTGATCTAAGCCCTTCAACATCTCAGCTTGGACCAGCTTACCAAAGTGGTCTTGATATGATTTCACTCCAGGTAATAAAGCACTAAACCCTTTGCTTTCAATTGTCTGCTCTAGCTCCGTCACAGTCTGATTAAAACGATCAAGGTATTTATTGTCATAACGCAACATGAAATCTTTTTCGTGTCTGCGCAGCATCAGTATATCCACGAGCAACTCAGGGTGCGTCTGTACCTGCTCTTCAACATCGTGAATGGATTTACGTAACTCGCCATATAACCCGTCAGTTGAATCAAGTCCTATGGTTAATTGGTGTTTGGCGATCTTTTCAAAACTCGATGCATACGCATTTAAATAGCCTTCGAGTGGTTTGTCTTGCTGCAAACCTAAAATACTTTCGACGGCCTGAATTTCGGCTAAAAGATCACGACTAAGCTGTGTTTGCTGAGAAAACTTATCAACATACTTCATATCCTTTCTAGATAAGAAGTCTTTCTCATGTCGGCGTAACATGAGTAGAGATGCATCAAATTGAAAATAGCTGGCCCTTAGGCGCTCAATGTCAGACATTTTATTCAATGACCACACATTAATTGAGCCAGACAGCCCCATGCCAACAATCACTGCGATCAAAATCAAAAAATGCCGTGCTTTTACTGAAACGTTACTCATAGTCGATAACCATTTTATGGCAAACCTTGATTTATCAGCATAGTCAACGTTTAGAAAACCCCACAACATTTAGCATTACCACTTATTGAACAAACATATGTATAAAACCTATTCCTTAATCTTTTTAATTATATGCAAGTAACCATACTCAGCCTCAATGACCGCTTTGAGCCGCCCATAAAAAAACCTCAATGCTTTCACATTGAGGTTTTTATGACACCTAAGCATTAAACCTTAGGTTTTACTCGAAGAACGTTTTCACATTATCAAACCAAGTTTTCTTTTTTGGCGAATGTTTGTCGCCGCCTTTCAAACTGGCTTGAAATTCTTTCAAGATTTTCTTCTGGTGTTCCGTCAGTTTCACTGGCGTTTCAACCATTACACGGCACAATAAATCACCTGTTGCACCACCACGTACTGGCACCACACCTTTACCACGCAAGCGGAATAACTTACCACTTTGGGTTTCAGCTGGAATTTTAAGGTTCACGCGACCATCTAATGTTGGCACTTCAATCTCGCCACCCAGTGCAGCATCCGCAATGCTAATTGGTACATCACAGTACAGATTACGCCCGTCACGCTCAAAAATAGAATGCGCTTTGATATGCGTTTCAACATACAAATCGCCAGCTGGGCCACCACGGCCGCCTGCTTCACCTTCACCCGTTAAACGAATGCGATCGCCGTTATCAACACCGGCAGGCACTTTCACATTAAGGGTTTTGGTTTCTTCTTTTACGCCTTGGCCACGACATGAGCCACACGGATCTTTAATAATAGAACCCTGACCATGACAAGTTGGACACGCTTGCTGCACAGAGAAAAACCCCTGCTGCATACGCACTTGGCCTTGACCATGACAGGTATTACATGTGACGGGGCTTGAACCATCTTTCGCACCAGAACCGTCACAGGTATTACAATTTACAAGGGTTGGTACGCGAATTTTAACTTCCGCGCCTTTAACCGCTTGCTCAAGTGTTAACTCTAAATTGTATTTTAAATCGCTGCCGCGCTGCGGGCCGTTACGACCACCACGACCACCACCGCCGCCAAAAATATCACCGAATACATCACCGAAAATATCGCTGAAGTTTCCGTTACCGCCACCAAAACCACCTTGGCCGGCAGAACTATCTACTCCTGCATGGCCATATTGATCATAAGCGCCACGTTTTTCTTGGTTACTTAATATTTCATACGCTTCGGTTGCTTCTTTAAACTTAGCGTCGGCATCTTTATCATCCGGGTTTCTATCCGGGTGATACTTCATGGCGAGCTTACGGTACGCTCGCTTAACTTCTTTTGCGTCCGCGCCTTTATCGACACCGAGTATTTCGTAAAAATCACGTTTTGACATAGTTATTCCGTTAGATGTGAGACGCAAGACGGGAGGCGCAAATTACTTCGCGTCTCCCGTCTCCCATCTAGCGTTTTATTACTTGTTGTCTTTTACTTCTTCGAATTCAGCATCAACAACGTCATCGTCTTTGCCTGCTTCTTGTTCTGCACCACCAGCTTCACCGGCTTGTTGTGCAGCCGCTTGTTCGGCATACATTTTTTGAGCAAGACCAGAAGACGCTTCCGTTAACTTAGCAGTAGCCGCTTCGATTGCGTCTTTGTCGTCACCTTTCAGAGCTTCTTCAACATCAGCGATAGCCGCTTCAATTGCTGTTTTCTCTTCTTCAGTGGCTTTGTCGCCTGCTTCTTCTAATGTTTTCTTAGTCGCGTGAACCATGCCATCAGCAGTGTTACGTACTGTGATCATTTCTTCGAACTTTTTATCCGCTTCAGCATTTGCTTCGGCGTCTTGTACCATTTGTTCGATTTCTTCATCGCTCAAACCAGAAGACGCTTTAATCACGATTGACTGTTCTTTGCCTGTCGCTTTATCTTTCGCATTCACATGCAAAATACCGTTGGCATCAATATCAAACGTTACTTCGATTTGTGGCATACCACGTGGCGCAGATGGAATATCAGATAAGTCAAAACGACCTAATGATTTATTTTGTGCCGCTTGCTTACGCTCGCCCTGTACCACATGAATGGTGACAGCAGACTGATTATCGTCAGCTGTTGAGAACACTTGAGATTTCTTAGTTGGAATCGTGGTGTTTTTCTCAATCAATGCAGTAGCAACGCCACCCATTGTTTCAATACCTAGCGTTAGAGGCGTTACGTCAAGAAGAAGTACATCTTTAACATCACCAGATAGTACGGCACCTTGAAGTGCTGCACCCATGGCAACCGCTTCGTCAGGGTTCACGTCTTTACGTGGCTCTTTACCGAAGAAATCAGTTACTGATTTTTGTACCAAAGGCATACGAGTCTGACCACCAACCAACATAACTTCGTCGATTTCAGATGCACTTAGGCCAGAATCTTTAAGCGCCATTTCACAAGGCTTAAGCGAGTTCTTAACTAGGTCTTCAACTAAAGACTCAAGCTTGGCACGAGTCACTTTTACATTTAAGTGCTTAGGACCAGTGGCATCAGCCGTGATGTAAGGAAGGTTCACATCGGTTTGAGACGCTGAAGACAATTCTACTTTTGCTTTTTCAGCGGCTTCTTTTAGACGCTGCATAGCAAGTGGGTCGCCCGTTAGATCCATACCGGAATCTTTCTTAAACTCAGCCGCTAAGAATTCGATCAAACGCATATCGAAATCTTCACCACCTAAGAAGGTGTCACCGTTAGTCGCAAGTACTTCGAATTGCATTTCGCCGTCAACATCCGCAATTTCGATGATAGAGATATCGAATGTACCGCCACCTAGGTCGTATACTGCGATGGTGCGATCGCCGCCAGTCTTGTCCATGCCATAAGCAAGTGCCGCTGCTGTTGGTTCGTTAATAATACGCTTAACTTCTAAACCCGCAATTTTACCCGCATCTTTTGTTGCTTGACGCTGTGCATCGTTAAAGTATGCAGGAACCGTGATTACCGCTTCTGTTACTTTTTCGCCTAGGAAATCTTCGGCGGTTTTTTTCATTTTCTTCAACACTTCAGCAGAAATTTGTGGTGGCGCGTATTTCTCGCCTTTCACTTCTACCCAAGCATCGCCATTGTCGGCTTTAGTGATTTTGTACGGCACCATTTTAATGTCTTTTTGTACAACGTCGTCTTCGAAACGACGACCGATAAGACGTTTAATAGCGTATAGCGTGTTCGTTGGATTGGTTACTGCCTGACGTTTTGCAGGTTGGCCCACTAAAATTTCGCCGTCTTCTGCGTATGCAATAATAGACGGGGTTGTGCGATCGCCTTCCGCGTTTTCAATTACGCGAGTCTTTTCGCCATCCAATACAGACACACAAGAGTTTGTGGTGCCTAAGTCGATACCAATGATTTTACCCATAATATTTCTCCAATCTCAATTCGTAAGAGCGCTGGCTCTATTCTTTGCTCAGTGAGCGTTAATCGTTTGCTTAACCCTAATGTGGGTATGGCTATTTATATTTCAAGCCTTTATGCGTAAAAAATCTTAAGCTTGTTCATTTACTTTTGGTGATGCTTTCGACACGACAACCATTGCAGGGCGTAATAAACGGCCATGATTGGTGTAACCTTTTTGTACAACGTTAAGTACTGTATTTGGCTCGGCGTCTGGTGCATCGACCATTGAAATAGCTTGATGCAACTCAGGGTCAAACGGGTGACCTTCTGGGTTGATTGCTTCAACATTGAACTTCGTTAACGTATCAATGAAGCTTTTGTGGGTCATCTCGATGCCTTCAAGGAAAGGCTTAACCACGTCATCGTCTGGGCTCATGGCCATAGCACGATCTAAGTTATCAACAACATTGAGTAGCTCGCGAGCAAACTTCTCGGTGCTGAATTTATGCGCTTTCTCTACGTCACCCTCTGCACGGCGACGTACATTTTGGGTTTCCGCTTGGGCGCGCAGTACTTCTTCTTTGAGTTGAGCCACTTCGGTTTGAAGCTCAGCTACGAGGTCATCAGCCACTTCTTCAGTGGTTGCTTGGCCATCAACTTGCTCTTGCGCCAGTTGCTCTTCGTTTTCCACTTCGGGAGTGATGTTTTCCTGATCAGACATTCGTCTCTCCAAAACACAGATCAATAAAAATAATGTATGCCCTATATGGGGATGGAAAAAACAGTTTGAAGAACTTTACAAACACAATTTTTACTGTATAAATAAACACATGTATGAATATACAGGTAAAATTAACCATGCTGGCACATATCTCAATTAAAGATTTCACCATCGTTGACACATTAGAACTCGACCTAAAGTCGGGCTTTAGTGCCGTTACCGGCGAAACCGGTGCAGGTAAATCCATCATGCTGGATGCATTATCACTGGCAACGGGCGGCAAAGCCGAAGGCTCTCATGTTCGTCCTGGGGCAAATAAAGCTGAGATATATGCCTGCTTTGAGTTAAAGCAGAAGCCGAAGCTGCAAGCTTGGCTCGTTGACAACGACATGGCTGATGATCAAGAACAGCTCATACTATCACGCATTATTACCAACGAAGGCCGCAGTCGAGGCTATATCAACGGCCGCCCAGCACCGCTGCAACAATTAAAAGAACTCGGCCAGCAGCTATTAGACATTCACGGGCAGCATGCCCATCAAATGCTATTGCACAAAGACGCGCCTCGTCAGTTACTGGACAATTACGGCCAATATAACGATTTACTTAAAGACGTAAAAAGCAGTTATCAACATTGGCAAACACTAAAAACACGAGTTGATCAC
Organism: Bermanella sp.; assembly: GCA_034111105.1. GTDB lineage: Bacteria > Pseudomonadota > Gammaproteobacteria > Pseudomonadales > Oceanobacteraceae > Bermanella. The sequence continues at coordinate 23,162 of JAWUXY010000082.1, forward strand.
CTGCAAAATCAAACAGATGAATCATTGGCTCGTATTCAGCTACTGGAATACCAAGTTCAAGAACTTGATCTTCTAGACCTACAAGCAGAAGAAGTCGAAAGCCTTGAAGCTGAACAAAAGCGATTGGCCAATGCCGAAACCCACTTACTTAGTGCTCAGCAAGCGCTGCACTTATGTCAGAACGATGATGACCGAGGTGACGCTTATCAAGCTGTACAGCAAGCCCTGCAAAAGCTTGATCCGCTCATTGATAGCAGCCCCGCTCTTGCCAGCGCACATGAATTGCTGAATCAAGCCTATGTGGTAATGGGTGAAGCCACCTATGAATTAGCAAGCTATATTGATAACTTTGAAGTCAGCCCTGAACAACTGCTGCACGTAGAGGAGCGCTTAAATGCCATTTATGAACTTGCTCGCAAGCATAAGGTGCGCCCTGAAGAATTAAGCCAACTGCACACCACCTTGGCCGAAGACCTTGCTCAACTAAAAGGGCAAGACCAGTCGCTAGATGAGTTAATCATCGCGTTAGAGCAAGCAGAGGACGTGTTCTGTGGGCACAGCAACGCGCTAAACAAAGCACGTAACAAAGCGGCTGAAAAACTGCGCAGCGAATTATTGAAGCTATTAAAACAACTGGCCCTTGATAAAACCCAGATTAAATTTGAAGTGGACAACCAGCCCATTCACAAAGCGACAAAGTATGGCGCAGACCAAATTCAATTATTGGTTAGCTTTAACCCTGGGCAGTCCTTGCAACCATTACAAAAAGTGGCGTCCGGTGGTGAGCTGTCTCGCATCAGTTTGGCACTGCAAATTTTAATTCAGCAAGGCCCTGACACTCTCATATTTGATGAAATTGACGTAGGTGTCGGCGGTGCAACTGCAGAAAGAATGGGTCGCTTACTCAAACAACTGGGCAGCAAAAAACAAGTTATAAGTGTAACTCATCAACCGCAAGTAGCGGCACTGGCTCACCAGCATTTACTGGTAAACAAGTTGAGCGGTAAACAGCAAACACGCACCCAAATTCGCAAACTCGATAACGATCAAAGACAACAAGAACTGGCACGCATGATGGGAGGCTTAGAGATCAGCGACCTCACGCTTGCCCATGCCAAAGACATGTTGATGGCGGCACAGGCATAAGCCGCCGGTAAAGACTCTGTGTGGACGGAGAGCCCAAGGATGGGAGACACGGCAACCCCAGCATAAAACTTGCCGTAGCCTGCTAATACCCAATGGAATGGGTAAGGCAGGCAATATTAATATCGACACACTGTCGAGTATAAAGCAGACATAAAAAAAGCCAGCATAGCTGGCTTTTTTTATGGTCAAACGGTCGAGGCTACTTTTCGCCTTTTGGCTTCACGTACAATACAAGATTGTGCTCTACCAATTCATAACCATATTCTTCGGCAATCAAATGCTGAAGTTTTTCAATTTCTTCGTTTACGAACTCAATCACTTGGCCTGTTTTTACACATACCATGTGGTCGTGGTGGTCACCACGGTCAAGTTCAAACACACTGTGGCCGCCATCAAAGTTGTGGCGTTCCACAAGGCCTGCGCTTTCAAACTGGGTAAGTACACGGTAAACCGTGGCTAAACCCACCTCTTCGTCGGCATCCATCAATGCCTTGTACACATCTTCCGCACTCATGTGCGGTTCGGACGCTGCTTCAAGTATTTGCAGTATTTTTACTCGAGGCAGTGTCACTTTAAGACCTGCTTTGCGTAATTCTAAGTTTTCATCTGCCATGGGGTTATGCTCTTTGGTCGTTGCGAGCAACGCAACTTCAGGTATTATGCAATCAACTTTTAAGTGACGGTTATTCTACATGTTTCGATTTATTATCACAGCCACAGTTTTAATATTATTAAGCGCTTGTTCTATGCAAGTGTACAAACTCAATGTCCAGCAAGGCAATATTGTCACGCAAGACATGCTTGATAAGCTTAAACCCAGTATGAGCAAAGGACAAGTTGCCTATATTATGGGCAATCCTGTCTTGAAAGACACCTTTAGTTCTCGCTTCTGGGATTACACTTATCGCACTGAGCGCCGCGAAGATGAAGTAAAAAGCTATCATATTCGTGTACATTTTGACCAAACTCAAAAATACACTCACTTTGAAGGCAAGCTTCCTGAGTCGACGGCACCAGAGCTGCAAAAAGCAGATGACAAGCCGCTAAAAGTCTTTGGGGATTAAGTAACCCTTAAAATTAAGACAATAAAAAAGGCCCGATGGGCCTTTTTTATTGTCTTAATGCAGAGTTGCTAAGCTTTTTTAGCCGCTTTTGCTGCTCGATTAGCACGGGCTGCTTTAGGGTCAATAATTAGCGGGCGGTAAATTTCGACTCGATCCGCTTCTTTCAACACTTCATCTTTTGGATTACGGACAGTCTTACCAAAAATACCCATTTTTGCATCGTCTAAAACAATTTCAGGGAAAACACTGCAAATACCAGATTGCTCAGCGGCTTGATAAACCGTGCACCCCGGCTTTACTTGCAACACAATTATGCGTTGCTTTTCCGGGGTCGCATACGCCACTTCTACTTGAATTTGCGTCATTTTACACTCCGTATACTGCATCAGCGCGCTTTACGAAGGCATCGACCATCGTATTGGCGGCTTGTTTAAAAATTGGACTTAAGGTCAGGGATAATATTTTACCCGCCACTTCAAAGTCCAATTCTAAAATCACTTTACACGCCTCGTCATTAAGCGGTTTAAATGTAAACTTACCATTGAGCTTACTAAATGGCCCATCAATTAGCTCCAGCGTCATCCACTGGGGCGCCTGTTTTACATTGCGCGTGGTGAACGTTTGCTCAATACCACCTTTGCGTATTGTCATACCGGCAACCAACTCAGTTTCTGTTTCCGATACAAGGTGTGCATTAACACACCAAGGCAAAAACTGAGGATATGATTGCACATCACACACCAATGCAAACATGCGCTCTGCACTGTGCATAACCAGCGCAGAACGTTCTATGCGAGCCATAAACTACCTTTACTTCACCAAACCATTAATCAGTACAATACCGATGGCCACTGGCGCAACGTATTTCAAGATTATGCGCCAAATTTCGAACAATATTGGTGACTGCATTTTCACTTCGTCACGAACATCTTTTTCTTTCATTTTCCAAGATACAAATACTGCGATCAGTAAGCCGCCAAGTGGCAACATGATATTTGCAGTTAGGAAGTCCAATGTATCGAAAATAGTCTTACCAAAAATCTTAAACTCGGCCCATTCGTTGAAAGACAAAATAGTACCAATACCAAGCAACCAAATCACAAAACCAATTGCAGAGGCAGCAACCACACGACTAACGCCTTTGCTCTCTACAGCCCAAGCAACAACCGGCTCACCCAGTGAAATAGCTGAACTCAATGCTGCAAATGCAACCAATACAAAGAACAATGTGCCGAAGATTGTACCCGCTGGCATTTGAGAGAATGCTAGAGGCAATGTTTGGAACAACAAACCAGGACCTGCGCCTGCTTCAAGACCGTTACTAAACACAACTGGGAAAATAACAAGACCAGCAACCAATGCGATTAGAGTATCCAAGAACGCAACGGTCATAACCGTCTTACCTACAGACGTGTTTTGCGGCATATACGCGCCATAAGCCATGATCGCACCCATACCTAAACTTAATGTAAAGAAGGCATGGCCCAGTGCCACAACAATACTTTGACCTGTAATTTTAGAAAAATCGAAACTAAATAAGAAATCAAAACCCGCACCAAAACCTTCAGTGCTCATTGAATAACCTAACAATATAATTAAGATCAAAAATAACATCGGCATTAGAATGCTAATAGAGCGCTCTAAACCTTTGTTCACACCTCGAGCAACAATACTAATTGTCAAAATCATAAATAAGGTGTGCCATCCTAGTAATTTCCAAGGATCGGCTAATAAATCACCAAACGTTGTACCGACGCTTTCTGCCGTAGCACCATCGAATGCACCACTGGCCATAAGGAAGATGTAATCCAGTGACCAACCTGCAATCACTGAGTAAAAAGATAGAATTAAGAAACCTGAAACGGCGCCCATCCAACCAATACCAGCCCAATCACGGTGTAATTGCTGATCTTTCGATATCGCGGCCATTGAATTAATAGGGCTTTGACGACCTAAGCGACCGAGTGTCACCTCCGCAATCATGACAGGAATACCAATCACACAAATACAAGCCAGGTAAACAAGAACAAAAGCTCCGCCGCCATTCTCGCCTGTTATATATGGGAATTTCCAAATGTTACCTAAACCGACAGCGGAACCTGTTGCGGCTAAAATAAATAGCCAGCGACTACGCCATAAACCATGAATGCTCTTTTGCTCAGCCATGTGCCTTCCTGTGTATAAAAGATGTTGCTGTTATTGTCTGTAATTATGAGAGCTATCTCAAGAGAATCCGTCATGATCGAATTAAATGGCTTAAATAACCATAAAAAACCATTTGAAACCCTCGTTTCCCGCATATCTTTTTGGCGAATTCGCCCCTATAATCGCTGCTATGGCTAAGAGTAATAAAAAAACCAAAAACAGCGGTTCAAGCATTTGTGAGAATAGACGCGCGCGTCATGACTACATGCTTGATGATAAAACCGAATGCGGCGTTGCATTATTAGGTTGGGAAGTAAAAAGTATCCGTGCGGGCAAAGCCCAGCTTGTGGATGCTTTTGTTGTGATACACCAAGGTGAAGCATGGCTTCACGGAGCGAACATCACACCACTTAATACTGCCAGTACCCACGTTATCTGCGACCCAAGACGAAATCGAAAACTATTGCTGAAACGCAAAGAGCTCGATAAATTCGAAATGGCAGCTAACGCCAAAGGCTACACATTAGTTGCCTTAGAAATGTACTGGAAAGGCCCTTACGTAAAATGCAAAATTGCCTTGGGTAAAGGTAAGCAGGCCCACGATAAACGTGAGTCTGACAAAGAAAAAGACTGGAACAAACAAAAAGAACGTATCATGAAACATAACGTGCGCTAATTTGTTAAATCTTTTTACCCTTACCTAAACAGTTTTATCTAATTAACAAAAAGCCCAAGTACCTAACGATACTTGGGCTTTTTTATTGGTTAGAAGTAATAACCAAATTGGATGTTAAACTGAGTGTTCCAATCATTATCGCCATCTCCGGCTGCAAGTGCATTAACTGCACTGCCATTACCAAAGAATAAGGCATTCTTACCGGCATTAATGTCTACGAATGTGTATAGGTCACCCGTTACAAACATAGTACCAACAGAAAGCATTTGTGAATCATCAAAACTAGACTCATCTTT